>NZ_CP157005.1:2138500-2444000 GCF_039904985.1 Methylomonas sp. AM2-LC | reverse complement strand
CAAACGTAACGCCGAATACACCGTTCTATTCATATAAAAGCAGGCACGGCCTGCATTTAAATTAGGGATACGATCCAGCGCCCGCGACATTAACCACAACAACTGCGTAGAAGCCGTCGCAGACTGCGTATTGACCTGACCAATCAAATCCGAAGGTAACAGGTTGGCGATGCGCACCACATAACGCCAATCTTTCACCACCAAACCATTTTTCCATTGATAATGGGTTTGGAAGGCCTGATAACGGTTCTGGTTATCATCCCAAGTAGTCACCTCGCCCATATCCTCATGAATCAAACCCGCCTGACTGCCCTTAGGAAACGGACAAAACACCGTGTTCTCACCCCACACCACCAACCAAACCGAGGTTAAATTATTCGATCCGGTACCACCTGCATCTAACACGTTCTGGGCATTACCTGCCGCTGTGTTATTAAAGCGCGGACGCAAACCCATAAACTGACGGGCATCATTGGCCGGATTACCATAAAACAAAGTCTGTGCCTGTACCTGGTTCATAGATTCCAGAAACAACTGATCTTCCTGTAACCGAAACGCCCCCACATCGCCATTCAGCAAGGCCAAATCCTTATCCACCACCGCATACGCTTCCAGCATACCGATCTGCTCATCCACCTGTGCAACGGTGGCCTTACTGGAGGGAATACCCTTGTTATACGATCGCCAGTACACCGCCGGTAAACCTGTCGCTACACTTACGCGGTGACCCGTGGGCAAGTTACCCTCGACAAACACCGCATCTTCTAAAATCTCATTGGTCTGACTCAGCAAGTTGGCAATGACTGCCACCCGCCCATCAGGGTCTTGCATTTTTGCCCAGTCCGCTAACGTCAAAAACTGGTTAGGCAGTGCTACTGTTGTCATATTTAACCCCTCAATAAATCACAATCACCGGCCTTGGCAGGCGGCATAATTAACACTCTATTGGATGCACTAAACTTGCAGCGGCGTAACTACACTGCTGGGTTATAAGCATCCAAACATACAAACCACCCATCATGGCGCCCTTACGCTTTGAAAAATTGTCGGCCACCAGTCGGCAGCGCTTTAAATACGCGTGGATAAGCAAACTTTAACTGCGCAAACCACCAAAGCAACCGCCCGCACACTATTCTCATCCTGACTTTCAGCAACTTACCCATACAACACCTGTGCGGCCGACTTTCCTTTAAGCACTGGCTTAGTGCCACCCGGCACCAACTGATCTTCTGAAATCAACTTCCCAGCTTTAAAAAACGCCCGAATCAATTCCGGATGATTCCCCAGCCCGGTCTTAGCCAGTACGGCTTTCAACTCCGGGGTAGCAAACGCATCCAGCGCTTTTTTGGCAATCCCCAAATTCTCGTCAAACTTATCCCCACCAAATTCTTTATCCGCTTTAGATGCCTCGGTCCATGCCAATACCTCCGCCGATTTATCGGCTTCTATCTTGCCCACAATGCTCTGCGCCTGCTTAACCCCCAAATCCGCCAACGCCTGTGCTTGTTCCTGTTTCAAGCCCAAACCCTTGGCCATTTGTTTAAACTCGCCCAATAATTGCGTATTTAATTGCACCCCCTCCGGCAATTTAAAATCCGCATAATCCGCATAATCCTCATTAGCAACCGCATCAGACGTTTGCTGTTGCTCAACTGGCAGAACGTCATCTGCTGATTGATCCTGCAATTGTGCTGCAACGGGTGCTTGTTCCTCAACTAAAGACGCAGTCATACCCCCCGCATTTTCTGTGGCGACTTGGTTAGTCACACTATTTTCAGCACCGCTATTACTCATCACTATTTCCTCCTAGTTGCTGCGAAAAAACACTAACTCACCACATAAGCCGACATATCCCTGCTTTACACTAAACACTCCATCAAAGCGCCTATGATTACACGTGTTCATCATCCATCTGCTCGCGTAACAGTTGCAGATAGCGTTCAGGTTGATCCTGAAACAAACCAATCAACCAGCGCCCGATATACCTGCGGCCTTCGTGATAAGCCATTTCCAGAGCATCAATCGGCCGATCTTTATGTAAATACAACGCCGCTTGCATTAAGCCGCATTCTGCTAACAATCGGCGTAAAAAACGTCTACCAGCAGCAGTTTCTGTAATGGCTTTAAAATCGGCAGCGGCTAGCAAACGGCGGCGTAAACTTTCCGCCTCGTGTGCCTCGCGCATTTGTTCTTTTTGAAAAATGTCCATGTACACAGCTTATTGCGATCCGTTAAAATCATCCGCACACAAGCTCAAAAATATAACGTAGCCATGATTAGCGTCAGCGTAATCACGGGAATGCTACTACCCCCAAAAAAGACACACACCCAATAAAACCAATATCATCGATATTTCATTGCCCATAAACCAACCATTTGCGTCATACTTTTGTCACAAATGAGTGCCAAAATAATCCAAAAAGTGATTTAATAGTGCTTAAGCAAAGGACAAAATGAAGAATGTCATTTTATTGCAAGGAAACAGCCATATCCCCCATAACGGTTTGACTCTAAAACCAGAGTTTATGCCCGCTAACCACCCAAACAAACAGGTATTTGCAACCACCCCAGCTACACACTTAACTTGCCTGTTGGACCTGCTTAACATGCCAATATGAACTCAGCACTCTTAAAAAGACTATCCGCCATTAGCCAGCATCCAGTGCTAGCTCTGTTAGGGGTATTAATACTGATCAAAGCCTATACAACTTTATCCTGGCGTTATGAAATGGATACGCCGCTACTGCAATATATTGCTTTCCTGATCGATAAATTCCATTACGTGCCATATCGGGATATATTCGAAACCAGCATGCCCGGCACCTTTCTGTTTCATTATTTGATAGTGCATTTTCTGGGATATGGCGACCTTGCCTTTCAATGGGTAAACCTCGTGGTTTTAACCTTACTGATGCTGGTCACTTATCGGTTTATGCGCCGTTTTGGTCAAATAATAGGACTATGGAGTGTGGCGTTATTTTGTCTAATTTACTTAGCAGAAGGTCAGACCATGTACCTGCAAAAAGACTACATTGGACTAATCCCAATTTCCGTGGCTTTTTTGTGTATACCGTTTGATTTTAAAACCGCTACAACGCCGCTGCGCTTTGCGCTGGTTGGCTTAATGTACGGTATAGCGCTGATTATAAAACCGCATCTGATTATTACCTTACCCATCGTTTTTGCCACACTACTGGCTTTTCGCCAGCAATCTGAAACGCTTAGCTGGCAGAATTTTTTAAGTGCTGCCAGTATCACTTTTGCAGGACTGCTAGTGCCACTGTCCATAGTATTACTATGGCTATACCAGCATGAAGCACTCATCACATTCTTAGACATGTTCAGCCAATACTTGCCGTTACACACAGCAATGACGGGCGATCACGTGACCATTTCCGGCTTAAGCCGCATCAGTTACCTGTTAACATCAACTGTTAGATTTAGTGTGTATGGCCCGTTGCTGTTGTCGGCACTACTGGGCTATTTCCAATTTTTAATGCATAAACAACTCACACAGAACAAAGCCTTGCTGTTATTTCTGGGCTGTTTAGCTTTATCAACGCTAGCCTATGGTATTTATCCCACTTTGGCTGGAAAATTCTGGCGTTATCATTATTTGCCTTTCGCCTATTTTTGCTCTATTTCTACTGCATTGTGTTTACTGCCGATGGCCCAACTGCAGGATACGAAATTTATCTATTACTGCAAGAAACTATTAATCTCATTATTCATGTTAGTAGCGGTTAGTCTGCATGGCCAATTACCGGCATTTTTAGCTGTGTTAGGTTCTGATTTATTTCATGGCAAAGAATCGCATATCCCTAAAAATGGCCGCGTTGACGATATAATAAGCTGGCTAAAACCACGCCTAAACCCCGGCGACCTGGTGCAACCACTGGATTGGACAGGCGGAGCCATCCATGCCATGCTATTTTCAGAAGCGCAACTGGCAACCCGCTATATCTACGACTATTACTTTTATCACCATCTATCCAATCCATTTATTCAAGGCCTACGCCAAGCCTTTATTTGCCAAATGACACAATTACGGCCACGTTTTATTATAGATGTTCCCGGCGAAGATAAACCCTGGGTTTCTGGCGTTGATACCACCCGAGAGTTTCCAGAGCTACGCGACTTTATCGCCAAAAACTATAAACCTGCGCATCAGGGCAATAATTACATTATTTATGAAATTATTTAATAGGACGATGAGCCAACCAACGGGCGGAGCATCATTCCAGTTCAATACCGTTATTAGGCGGGTTTATGTTAGTGTCGTAGAGTGTAGTGAGGCACGAACCGCACCATAAAGCCTTAATTACCGACATCAATCTTAAAATAAAACCAAGACTATCAATTCTATGGTATTTGGTCGTGGCAATGAATGTGGTTAGCTTCCGCTCACCACATCCTACGCCCCTGGTGTAAGGGCATAAACAACAATAATCAAAGCTATTACCTTATGGGGCGTCGATAGCGCAGCGTATTGCCGCATGATCGAAGGTAATCGTGTCTCAATACGGCTTCTCCTATTACGACCTATTCCGGTTTATCGCCTTAAACCTGCCAAACCCTACCAACACCAATAGATTTCAGCAACTTAACCAGTTTAAAGGTATGTTTTTCGGTAACCAAAGAAAATAAATAACCATACACACACAACACAACCACGCACAGCATGAAATAACTATAGGCTTTAAAACTGGGCTGCAGCAAGAAGCCGCTATTCAACAATTGATGACTTGCGGCAACTAAAAACACCATAGCCGGAAAATGTACCAGATAAAGCGAATATGAAAAGCCTGCCAGCTTGGTATGTAAAGCATCCCCTCTAAAAGGCTGGCTCAATTGAGAACAGCTGGCCAAAAACACCGAAAACACCAAGCCCAAGCCAAAATCTCTAATAAAATGTGGGTTGATAAATACCGTGTTTACTTGATTAAAATAATGGGTACTTTGCCGGGAAACAACCAGTGCCACTACAAACAACCCAAAACTCAACCAAGGTGATGGTTTAGGCCAATTTGAGCGGCCATAATAATAGGTGGCTACGCCAAGTAGCCATATATTCATCCACAATAAAATTTCCCACGGCAACGCCGCCAGTAACACTATTAATAACGCCGCTGATAGCCATTGCCTTATGCCGCGCATAAAAATAATGGCTATGCACAGTATCCATAAAATATAGTACCACCATTCAAAAGCCAAGCTCCATAACGGTCCATTACTGCCCAATACGGACACGCAGACTTTTTGTAACATAAACAGATTGCCCAGCAACACTTCAATACTTAAATTATCTTTGATGATCGTATCCAGTGAAATAGTGTGGTATTGATACGAATTAGAATAAAGTTGAGCATTATCAAAAGCCAATAACCCCATATAATCCAAGCCATAGCCCACCGCTAAAGCAGGAATAAACACAATATAGATTCTGGAAAATCGATGCGCCAGATAATCAAACACACCGTTTGCTTTTCCCAGCCGCCATTTTTCTAAGGTGAGTGCGCCGACTAATAAACCGCTGACCACAAAAAACACCACCACGGCCTCATGACCTAAACCCGTCCAAAAATAAAACGCTTTAGTGAGTAGACCCGCATTGGCAACATCGTTTAAATCGGCCAGCACAAGATGCCGTACATGATGAACAACCACCAGTAACGCCGCAACCCAGCGCGATATATTCAATACCGAAGAAAATCCCTTATTCATGTTCAAACACCCATACGCCTAAAACTACCCTTTAGTGACATTATTTGCTTGGCGCTGATGCGCATGATTAAAACCAGCCCTGTTACGTTAGCTATTACCCGAATAGAGACAGGTTGTATAACATGATAGGAACAGATACCAGCAATGCAATACTTTTTAACTTTCAACCCAGCGGTGCTTCGGCACTAACTGTGCTGGCTGATAAGCTTAGCCAAACTGGCGTGACTGGCTCAACACAACTGGCTAAGCATGATAGCGCCAGAATATTATCTATTAAAGACCGTTTTGAACGCGCGGCGCTGGCAGTCCAACTACCACCCGCACTATTGGCGGCTATGGCCAGCCGCGAAAGCCGTTGCGGAGCGACGCTGGATAGCAACGGCTATGGCGACAATCAACATGCCTTTGGCATACTGCAAATTGATAAACGTTACCATACCCTGCAAGGCGTGGCAGATCCTCACAGTGATGCACATATATGCCAGGCCAGCACCTTACTTAACGCATTTCTGCAACAAATTACCTGTCATTATCCGCACTGGCCAGCAGCAAGACAATTACAAGCTGCCGTGGTTGCCTACAACGCTGGCGTTAAAAACGTAAAAACCCTGCAAGGCATGGATATTGGTACTACGCATAACGATTATTCTAACGATGTGTGGGCAAGAGCCTTATATTTTGCCGGTCATTAAACTGCTTATAAACAGCGTGCTGTTGGGTTAATTCAACACAGTTAACCCAACAATAGAAGCATTAAAACAATACGTCCTTATATAAGTGCCATTCAATTTGTCCAGGTAGCTAAATAATCATCCAACTTTAATCCTGAATAGGTTTGCATAAAATCAGCCGCCAAAACAGCTTTAATTTCCGGAAAATACTTAGAAGTTTTTGCTATAGCAATGCCATAATCAAACACACCTGGATAATATTCATAATTCGCTTTTAAAGTCTGGTTATCTAATAACTCTGCCAAATCGTAACTGTAATCTTTCACGGGTAACATAATAATGTCCGGCTGCCTGGATAAAATATAGCTGGCAGAGAAACCTTGTTTGGCTATGGTGCGATCATGCAGACCCACCAAATCTATAATAGTAATATCTGGAACTTGAGCAGAAATATAGCCATGCTCTGACGCAGCAAACACGATGCCTTTAGGCATACGCTTCAACAAATCACTGACTGTGGTAATGGCATTCCACCAGTTCAGCTCTGGCAAACTTGCTGTTACCGGTAATGCATAGTGTGATTTTGGCTGATAGGCAACCTGGGGTTTAATTGCCACATGCCCCCATAAATTGATCAACTTATGCTTAATAGGGTCGGATATCAAGATTGATAAACATAAAAACGAGACTAACAGCCTATAAAACACCACTTGGCTCGCATCGGTTTTTTGCTCAGTAGAGTCGGGCGTAGACAGTACAATAAAGCTGGCTAACACAATAAAAGGGATGGACGGCACATAATATCTGAAATTATGCCCCATAATTTGCGTAACCGTTGCCAGATAGGCAACCGTAATCAACAGCGGTATCAGAATTGCCGCAATCTGCCTGACGTGTTTAGCGACAATGTTATTAATGATAATCAGCACAAATGGGATAACCGTTACCAAAAAGAACAGCATTTGTTCCATTTGATTCCACACGCCCAGATAGCCTTTATAAAAACCAGTGCTTTTTGCATAGAAAGGTAGCGGAAGTACATCATTAAAAAGCACCAGTTTAAGCCCGCAATCCACTGCCAAAACCAGTACAAAGCCCAGACTATAGCTTAACGCATATTTCCATAGCGAACGATCAGTCGCCAACAAAAACAAGGGCGGAAATAATAAAGCGTAGATTCCGACATCAGGCCGGGTTAAATAACATAGATAGGCAATTAAGCCGCACAACAGCAAATTTAACTGGTTGGGTTTGCGACTGGTGATCACCACACCACACGCCAGCAAGGTATTAAGTAACACCGAAAAGGTGGTTTCCATGCCGGTATAACAATGGAATTTAAAAGGCGATTGCGATAAAAAAATAGGCACAATCAGCAGCGGTAACCAATAAGTACGTGATAGCTGATTCTGCATGGTCAGAAAACCCAAATAAACCATAGCCGCACAAGACAGTAACCCCGCCACACAAGAGGTGCCAGTCAGCAGCATGCCATCAGATACATGCATAAAACTGAGTAACGCGGTGATTAAAAACAAATACGCGGTACTGGTGATGCCATACACCGGGCCATCTTCCGCGTTCCAGGAAAAACCATGCCCATGCAACCAATTTTGACTATATCGAATATACATATAGGCATCGTCAAACAAGGTATGTCCAATTTCACTCGGCAGTAACAGAAAAAAGTAGACTAGGCTGCCTGTAACAAAAAGCGCGACTAAAAATCTTGAGGCTATAATAGATTGCATAGGGGTTCAACAAATATAAAAATACGGGGGGTGCCTGAATACACTTTTTATCACTCATGCAAACGCTGTTTATACCTATTATATCGATAGCTTAGGTTATGGCTGAGTTTATTGAAACAGCGTCCTCAAGTCTTTTGAGGCACCCTAACTGCAATTGCACTAAACCAGACTTAATTGGACGCGATCAATAGGTGATGGAGGGGAAATTCATTATAAAGTGAGCAGATGACAATTTTATTAATTAAATCACACTTTAACCGCCCTAACCACTTGACAAACACCCAGAACTAAATGAGAATGCTTCTCAACAATAGTTTGTTGGAGCTTATATGTATATCTGTTTATGCCAAGGTGTCACAGAGCGTGATATTGAACAATCTGTTAATAACGGTATCTGCACCACTTTTCAAGATTTACGTCAGGAATTGCAAGTGAGTGTGGATTGCGGTCGCTGTTCTCACGCGGCACGGCAATGCCTGAAACAGGCCAAAAAAAACAGCAGCCAAACACGTCAGGCAGCCTGAAGCTTATCCAAGGGATAAGCCCAGGCATATTGCCGCTTTGCGCTCAATTTACCTAACCACCGACCACCAGAACACTCTGCCTAATACTTTAAAATTCAACAGCTCCTCATAACTCACCTGTTCATCCGGCCATTCAAGCTGATTATAACTGCGTAGGCGGATACTGCCTCCCGGCAAATTGTAGAGTATTTTTACGCGCAAATTCCCGAAATGGTCAATGGCATAAATATCTCCATCTTTAATTTCAGTATGTTGCGTATCAATACCCAATACCGCACCTTCCGGTAATACGGGTACCATACTGTTACCTTCCATAACCCAGCCATATGCCGCTGATTCGGCTATTCCGAGTTTATGTAATAAGGCTTTGGAAAATCTAAGTTTATGCTCGGTTGGCTGTGTCATTTCAGTACGCTGCGCCCCTGCGGATAAGTGTTGAGGAGTTAAAAAATCGAGCAATACATCGTCGCTATGCTCATCTGATTCATCATCATATAAGTCTAAAATACCTAACAATTGGTGGCCGACAGGCAATTTTTCACCCTTACGCAGCGCCTGATATTCCTCGGCAGTATGCAGCGTATCCATCCAGGCTTTGGGTAAATTTAATTTGGTTTCTATTTTACGCGCCATCAAATCACCCAAACTGCGCTTGGTCGTCGCGCTAAATATTTGGCTAATATACGCGGGTGCTGTATCCACTTTTAAGGCAAACGCCCCTTGGCTTAAGCCAGATTCAGCAATCAGCAACCTGAGATTACGCACCCGTATTTCTTTAATAGTGTATGTCATCAATTTCCCCTAATCGGACCGACAACCAAATCAACCATTGAGTGCCAGTGCTTTTTTATCTAACAGGCTATTAAAGTCTGCATGTACCCATGTCGTGGAAATACACCGACAATTTAATCTTGCCCGACTTATCTGGCAGCCGCTTCAAGTTCTGTTAGCAGCGCTACCAGCAAGTGGTTAACATTTAAAGCCTTATTTAGCATAATAGCAATGTGCATTACGCTAAATTTGCTTGATTTATATTTAGCGTTACGCTATATTGTGGTCATATAAACCTTTTACAGCACTAAAATCGCCCGTAAAAGTTAGCATAGGCGTAAATTTTGCCGTGCAAAATATTTAGCACAAGCTTTAGCGTTATACCGCTGGCAGACCGGGAAAATGTCTGCTGCATGGTCTACCCCACCTGCCCGGCAGTCATTGCCGGGCTTTTTTGGGTAGTCTGTTGATAGGCTCAAATAACAAACGGGTACTTTATTAGCACGGGCACCCAACACTATTTTAAGCAGGAATGTATGAGAACTTGTTGGAATAATGAGGAAGACGATGCCTTGCAAGGCTTGCCGTTACGGGCTCAGATTATCTATTTACGCGGCATTCGCCGTTATATGGATTATGGCACCCGCATTAGCGGCGGCAGTAAGCGCCGTATTAGCCTACTGATGCTGGCAGAAATCGTTCAAGAATGGATTAACCGTCAGGTGCAGCCCAAAGCCAGTAAAGATAGTATTCGCGCCTCTATCGATCAATTAAAAAGAGCGGGGTTAATTGAACGTATTCCAGATCCTGATTATCTGATTTTTTTCCTGCCGAAAGCCGATATCGATAAATTTGCGCAAAATAAATACCCCACAAGCGCACCAGTAGCCGACCACAACCACTACCCGCAGGCGCAAACTAGCATTGCCGCAGATTCGGCAGCCAAGCATACGCCAACCAGCCTGCCCTTAGCACAGTTGCACCATCCCACACATCAAAATACAGGTATTCAGGAATCTAATTCTCTACCTGAAGGTAGAGATAATAGTAGTTCCACCACCAAACGTTCGGCATTAACGCCGTATCAAGCGATTGTGGATTTGTATCATGAATGTCTACCTGGGCTGCCAAAAGTATACAAGCTTAACGACCCGCGCCGGCGTCGCATTAAAGCCTTATTCGAGGATGAACTGGACGACCTGCAAAGTTGGCAAAATTATTTTCGGCATATCAGCCGTTCCGATTTTTTAATGGGACGCTGTGCTGGGCGTGATGGCCAACCGTTTTTAGCGTCGTTCGATTTTATTATTCATCCGGTCAAGTTTATTAAGATTGCAGAAGAGCAATATCATGGCAAAAAAATTCAAAAACGCCCCAACGCTTAATGACTTAAGCCAGCCGCTAGCAGCGCTTAGCCTGCAGGAGTATATCAATCTGCATGCGGCAGACGTATTGTCACCACACCCCTTTATGGAAGGGGCCTCTACATTACGCTTTTGGCAGGAAACGTTTCAACCTGTGCGCTCGGGGGAAGGCAAACGCTGGATCAATGACACCCTGCGCTGGCCTTACGCCGAACGCCTCATTTATCTTTCCAGAGAGTTCCGGCAATTAGATACACGTTACCAACGTTACATCCTGAAAGCAGCAAAAGCACATATTTGGTGGCGTGGCGACGATAGCCAACGTTTTCAAGCCATCGTCGCAGCGCATCTAAACTATCGCAAGCTGAATGAAACGGAACGCCTGCATTACCGAAAACGCCTGATGCAGGCTGCTCAACAGCTGTTACGTAATGGATAACCCGGCCATAACTAACAACTCAGCATAAAGCCAAGTATTTATAGCATTTGCACTGTAAGGAAGCACATCGCCAATTGCCACAGATGCGCTGTACCTTGTTAGGCACATCCTATCACTCATTGATTTTAATTATAAAAAACGACGCTAACGAGTGAGTGAATTTTAGCTTAATCGAAATCTGAACATACCCATTTCTTAAACCACGCACTACCCTATGAAAGGAGCAAACATGGAATCATTAGACAGTCAATTTCAACGCCGCGCCATCGTTGGTGATCGACACTTTATTCTCGCCCACCCCGAACAACCTGATCAATGGGCTTTGGCGGGCCCTATTATTACGGCTGAAGATGAGCAAGGAAATCGTAGTTATGGCGCAGCACGCACCATCAGTACTTCAGCCCTTAAAGCCTGGGCGCAAACTCATAATCGACGCTTTACTATTATCGAAAAATTCCCTGTCATCCGCAGAGGTATTACAGAGTTAATTGCCGCTTAAGTGCGTAAGCATAATGCGTGTTTTGCATTTTAATGACACGGCAGACCATGCTTGAGCAAAGAAAATTTCTAACGTGCATATCAATGCTATTAGTTGCCCGCATTTTTTAGTAAACTAGTCACTGAGTTAAGTGACCGCTACTGTATACCTTTGTGGTAAACCTTTAGTCTTCGCTTAGCAAAGCGCTGTCAAAGCATACAGGTATACAGTACGCGTTAACTGATGTAACGGATAAGAACCCACACATTAAGTTAATTATAATAGCTAAGTGTATAAAAACAATGTAAACTTAGATGTTTTGTCCACACTAAGACATTGGATTGAATAAGTCCACGCTACATAAAGAGGCTACTATGCAAGAATTTAAACCCGGCCCCTATACCGAAATCGCCAGCACTGCCACCGGAATCGCCTTGTGGGAATTTATGAACCAAGCCGAAACCCTAGTCATATTACAAACCACTACTGCTAACCGCCGCCCTGCAATCGAAGGCATACAAGAGCAGTTATGGAAACAATTTGGCAAAGCCATTAAAGCAGATTTATGGTTAAGAATGATTAACCGTATGCTAAGACAAGTCATGGAACAGAACGGCTATAAACGAGAACCCAGACCAATGAAAATCATTGATGGCAAATTATTTACGACCGGTACACGCTATCAACCAAGCCAAAAACCAGCCATTACAGATAGCGAATAACTTATAAAACCAGCCTATCTACTTGCATTTGATTACCCTCTGGCTTAATGACTATTTAGACATTCAAACCGAGCAAAGCAAGTGGATGCGTAAGCCGCACAACGTAACCCACCGTCAACAAAAAATAACCGCTACACAGCATTAATCCTAACCGCCATAAATGAGTTAGGTTGCGACGGGAGCCACCTGCCGCTATGAATATATAATTGGTTACAAAAGTTTTTGCAGCCTATTTTCTTTACACAAAACACCAACCCCAGATTGGTGTACTATCTGCTTATTTATTTCTATTGAGAGAATCTATGCCCTTTACCCAACTTGGCTTATCCAGCGCTTTGCTAAATGCTGTGACAGAAGCCGGTTACACCACACCCTCCCCTATTCAATCCCAAGCCATCCCCGCCATACTAGCAGGGCATGATGTATTGGCCGCCGCTCAAACCGGCACCGGCAAAACCGCCAGTTTTACCCTGCCTATTCTGCACAAACTCAGCCATATTCATCACGAGCGCAATCGTCCAGTTAGAGCTTTAATACTGACACCAACCCGCGAACTGGCAGCTCAAGTGGGCGAATCTGTCGTAAAATACGGCTCTCATCTACACCCGCGTATAAAATCCGATGTCGTGTTTGGTGGCGTTAAAATTAATCCACAAATGATGCGACTGCGTGGTGGTGTAGACGTGTTAACAGCCACGCCAGGACGCCTGTTGGATTTATGCCAGCAAAATGCGCTGAAACTGGATAAAGTGGAGATTCTGGTATTGGATGAAGCTGACCGCATGCTGGATATGGGTTTTATTAAAGACATACGCCGCATATTGGCCTTATTACCCAAAAAACGCCAAAACCTGTTATTTTCTGCTACTTTTTCCGCCGATATTCGTAAACTGACTGCCGATTTACTGCATAGTCCAGTCAAAATTGAAGTCGCGCCCGAAAACGCCACCGCCGACACCATTGAACAATTAGTGTATAAGGTCAACAAAGGTGCAAAAACTGCTTTATTGACCCATTTAGTCAAAACAAATAACTGGCAACAGGTATTGGTGTTTACCAGCACCAAACACGGAGCAAACAAACTCACCGAAAAACTCAATACCGCCGAGATTAGTGCCGCAGCCATCCACGGCAATAAAAGTCAGGGAGCCAGAACCAGTGCTTTGGCCGGTTTCAAACAAGGTAATATTCGTGTATTGGTGGCAACCGATGTTGCTGCGCGAGGCATTGATATTGCGCTATTACCGCATGTAGTTAATTTTGAACTGCCGCGTTCCTCCAGCGATTATGTACACCGTATTGGCAGAACCGGACGCGCCGGCCAAAATGGACAAGCAGTATCCTTAGTGTGTTCTGAAGAATACCAAGCACTCCGTCTGGTAGAAAAACTGATTGGCAACAAAATCCCCAGCCAGGAAGTCAGTGGCTTTGCCGCGCTATAAATCTAATTAATGTAGCCCGTATGTAGCGTAGCGAAATACGGGTGTCGGCCCAACATCGCTAACACCCTTTCAATCCAGGGCGTTAGCCTTAAAATCGCTAACACCCCAAGATTCAATCTAAGCTTTGTTTTAACCAAACATAGCCGTTATCTCAGAAACTATGTCCTTCATTCACCCGCCACCTCAATATGTGCCTGCAAATAATTCGGCAGGGTCACATCCTTAATCAGGCTTTGCTGGGTTTCCAACCAATCTATGGCTTGCTCACAATGTTCCAATAATTCTGTCAGTAAATCGCGACTCACAAAATCCTGATGTTCTTCACAAAGTGCCACTGCTTTAACCAATAAAGGCCGTTGAGTCTCTTTCTCGTTGTTAAGGTCACTTAACAAACATTCCACAATGTTTTCGCCAATAGACAGTTTTCCCAGATTTTGCAGATTGGGCAAGCCTTCCAGGAATAATATACGCTCAATCACCTTATCGGCTTCTTTCATTACCCGTATGGATTGTTTGTACTGAAAATCGTTGAGTTTTTCCAGACCCCAATTGCGAAACATCCTCGCATGTAAAAAATATTGATTAATCGAGGTCAGTTGGTTTTTAAGTACCTTGTTTAAAATATCCAGCACTTTTTTATCGCCTTTCATGGTATCGCTCTCCTTAAATGTTATAAACCTGGTTTCATTTGGCTTTGCACATAATTTTCAATACCGACCAAACTGATCAAATGCAATTGTTTTTCCAACCAGTAAGCATGATCCATTTCTGTATCATCCAATTGCAGCACCAGTATATCTCGGCTGACAAAATCTTCAGCTGCTTCGCAAGCGACAATGGCTTTTTTCAATTCACCCACCACCTGATATTCCACTGCCAGATCGGCTTTTAGCATTTCCTGCACCTGACTACCCACCTGAATGGCATGGCGTTTAACCATATCTGGCTTGCCTTCCAGAAATAAAATACGTTGTATCAGGGCGCGAGCATGTAACCGCTCATGCTCAGATTCATGCAGGGTTTTTTCGGCCAGATGCGGCAAGCCAAAATCTGCATACATTTCTGCATGGATTAAATATTGATCGGACGCACTTAATTCACCTGCCAGCAGATCATTCAGTATCCCCAGAATTTTTTTATCGCCTTTCATAAGTCTCTCCATAATAGTATTGAAACAATGCGAAACAACCCGTTTATTGCTTAGCCTATCTCAAGAACTGATAAGTATGGCAAAGATTGTAACCTGTCTGCCAAATGCGTCAACTACTAGATAGCAAATCAACACAGCTAGACACCGCTTATCTTGCGTAAAGCAAAAAGCTATAAATTTAGCGTTTTGCTAAATTTATGCTAAAATATTAGTCACTATGCAAGGTAATGGTCAGGCGGTTTAGGAAGTGTTAACGGAAGATGGCACATCAATCGCACAAGATTATAAATTCATATTCATCTAAGCCTTTAGGTATGGATGATCAAACCAACAACGGACATACTCGGAGTGACAAGGTGCTAATTATCCCTTTATGGGAATAAATTTTAGCGGTTCACCTCGCCCTCATAATCAGAGCTAAACCGCCAGGCGGGTGCGAAGCCCGTATTTATAGACTAGGTATTCAGGTGACTCAATGGCGACGATTTTTATTGATATTCAAACCATTCCGCTGCAAGATCCACAAATGATTGCGCATATCACGCAATCTATCAAACCACCAGCCACCTACAAAAATCCAGATAGCATTGCCAAATGGTATCAAGAAAATTTACATAAAGAAGCAGAGCGTCGCTACGTACAAACTGCACTGGATGGTCTGTATGGAGAAATATTTTCTATCGCCTGGGCAATAGACGATCAGGAAGTCATTGCCTTTTGGCGCGACGACCTATCCAGTGAACGCGGCTTATTACAAACCTTTATGGACGAAATGGCACAACTAGAAGATCACACCGGTCAACGGCGTTTCATCCGCCAATGGGTCGGTCATTACATTAGTGGCTTTGATTTACGTTTTCTCTGGCAACGTTGCGTCATTAATCGGGTGAAACCCAGCGTCGTCATTCCGCTGGATGCCAAACCCTGGGATGAGCGCGTTTTTGATACCCATACCGTGTGGAACGGCAGCTACCCAAACCAGGCTCAAACCGATTTGCAAAGCCTTGCGCAAGCGTTTGGTCTGCAAGATGGCAGTGCTAAAAAAGCCAGTAGCGTCTATCAAGATTGGCTGGCAGGTCGCTATGAGGCCATCGCCGACTTCAATCGTCAGTCGGTCAATCAGGCACGCAATTTATACCGACGCATGCATTTCATGGACTAAAACTATAGGCGGCAAACTAGACACATACTCTACAGAAGTTGATATTTCTGGTTTTGCCAATATAAAAATGACGGCTAGTCTACAAAACCAAGGAAATCTGATTGCTAGATAGTCAGCAGACAATTATGATGAAATTCACAGAAAACCGTCAAAAATTGAGAATTTGAACAAAAGTGCATAGCTTTTATCTATTAAAGATAAGCTCTAAAATGATTATTTTTAACATAAATCTTGGCAATAAGGTTGCATTTATGATGATTTACCCAGATAGATTCTGCTTATATACTTTTAATTTTTAAAGCTTATCCCCTGTAACGAATCTGGATACAGATAAATGAACGCTTGTTTTATTAACTGGCTAAAAGAATCTTCTAGAACCCGACTTTTGTTAAGCTCGGTATTGATGTGCGTTGCATTCAGTGAAATGCTGACCAGCGCACTCGCCCAACTACTAACCGGCGAAATTTCATCGGCTTTTCTGGTAACAGGTTTTATTACCTCTCTAATTGCCTCGCTGATTTTTATCAACGCACTGTCTATGCTACAAGGCCATCAAGCCAAACTACTGGAAGATAATCAATCGCTTAACGACAGCTTGATCGAAACCCAAAAAATGGCCTCAGAGCTGCATATTGCTGCAGCCATTTTTAATGCCTGGCAAAGCACCATTATTACCGATACCGAACGTAAAATTGTACGCGTCAACCAAGCTTTCATAGAAACCACAGGCTACAGCGCAGACGAAGTCATTGGACGCAGTCCTAATATACTCGCATCGGATCTGCACACCAGCAGCAAACTCTATACACAAATATGGGAACACATCGCCCGTAACGGCAGTTGGCAGGGCGAAGTTTGGGATAAACATAAAAATGGCGAAATTCACCCCAAACAACTCTCCATTACCTCCATTAAAAACGACTATGGCGAAATTACGCATTATCTGGGAACTTACCTGGATATGAGCCTCAGTAAACAAACTGCCGAGGAAATTGAACGCCTAGCCTTTTACGATCCATTAACCGGGCTACCCAACCGCCGCCTATTACAGGAACGTTTAAAACAGGCACTAGTCAGCAGTCATCGGCATCACCGCAAAGGCTGTTTATTGTTTATCGATCTGGATAACTTCAAAATTCTAAATGATACCTTAGGACACGATATGGGAGACATGCTTCTGCAAATTGTGGCAGAGCGTTTAACCTCTTGTGTGCGTGAAGGTGACACCGTTGCCCGTTTGGGAGGCGATGAATTTGTGGTGGTACTGGAAAATCTCAACGAAAATGTACTGGAAGCCGCTAAATATGCAGAACTTATCGGCAAAAAAATACAATCGGCCCTGCGTCAGCCTTATTTGTTAAATAGTTACGACTATCGCAGCACACCCAGTATGGGGGCCACCTTATTTAGCGGTCACGAACAAGGCATGGATGAATTATTGAAACAGGCAGATATCGCCATGTATCAAGCTAAAAATCTGGGGCGTAATGCCTTATGTTTTTTTGATCCGCAAATGCAAGCCACTATTACCGCCCGCGTAAAACTGGAAGCGGATCTTAGAGACGCGGTAAAACAGGGTGAATTTATTCTCTATTATCAACCACAGGTTAATCAACACAACCATACCATAGGTGCCGAAGTGTTAACCCGCTGGTTACACCCACAGCGTGGACTGGTACAACCCATAGAATTTATACAGTTAATGGAAGAGACTGGCTTAATACTGGCTTTGGGTCTCTGGGTTCTGGAAACCGCCTGTCAACAAATTAAAAGCTGGGAATCTTCTCCGCATACTGAACATCTGCAATTAGCTGTCAATGTCAGTGCGCACCAATTCCGTCAACCGGATTTTGTAGAAAACGTAGTGTCAGTCATCCAAACCACCTGCATCAATCCAGACCGCTTAAAACTGGAATTGACCGAAACGATGGTACTTGAGGATATTGATGACACTGTGTCTAAAATGAATGCACTTCGCGCTATTGGCGTGCGGTTTTCCATGGATGATTTTGGTACAGGCTATTCATCACTTTCTAGCCTGAAAAAACTACCGCTGGATCAACTTAAAATAGATCAAAGTTTTGTACAAGATATACTCATAGATCCGGATGACACCGTAATAGTGCAAACCATCATCGCCATGGCTAACCATTTAGGCATGGAAGTAATTGCCGAAGGTGTGGAAACCCACTCCCAGCGCGAGTTTTTGGAACAACATAACTGTCAAGTATGCCAAGGGTTTTTATTCAGTAAACCCGTGCCAGTGAGCGAGTTTGAAGCCTTGCTATTAGCTAAAGAGCTATAATCCACATAGAAATGTTAAGCGCCAGTGAACCACATCAATTCCCACCCAGCAACATTCATTATCACACCCAAATATAGACAGCCCCCATCAACAGCAAAGCCGAAGTCTCAGCTTCTAAACGAAATCACTTCTACAATTTGAAAAAATTGACTTACTAGGTATACTAGAAACGCTACCGCGGCAAAATGTATGACCGTAAATATTACTGCGTAGCACCATAATTGACACGCCTACCAAACTTCTCGTACAAGGTGACAGTTTTGTTGACAAACAATCATCATCACGTAATCGACACGATTGAATTAAAAAAAATCGATGTCCAAGATTTACAGATAGGCATGTTTGTGTCTGAACTGGACCGTCCCTGGCTGGAGACAAACTTCTGGTTTCAAGGCTTTCTTCTAAAAAATCAACAGGATATACAAGCCGTACAAGACCAATGCCACTATGTCTATATCGACGTTAGAAAACAGTCAACGCTAATACCGCAATATTCATCACCCCCTGCACCCACTCCCGAAAAAAAACCGGCGTTTTATAATCCTGTTCAACCAAACCGATCTGACGCATTTTTAAAACAACAAATCAACCACGCCGAAATTCTGCATCGCAATACCAGTACAGTAGTAAAAAGCTTTATGGAAGAGGCTAAATTTGGGCGTACCATTAATACAGTACTGGCCAAAAAATCGGTTGCCACTTGCGTGGATACTCTGTTCGAAGCGCCCAATACCTTATTGTTGATGACACAACTCAAGGCATTAGACA
Organism: Methylomonas sp. AM2-LC; assembly: GCF_039904985.1. Taxonomy (NCBI): domain Bacteria; kingdom Pseudomonadati; phylum Pseudomonadota; class Gammaproteobacteria; order Methylococcales; family Methylococcaceae; genus Methylomonas; species Methylomonas sp. AM2-LC. Next base: position 2,424,729 of record NZ_CP157005.1, on the reverse strand, counting down.
GCTATACCGCACAGCACAGCATGAATGTGTGCATATATGCGCTGGCATTGGGACGCCAATTAAATTTAAGCCGCACCGAGCTAAATAATCTGGGCTTATGCGGCATGATGCACGATATGGGAAAAATGCGCATCCCGTACGAAATACTCACCAAGCCTCATCACTTGTCGCGCGACGAAAGACTCATCATGGAAACCCATACCACAGAAGGCTCGCGTTTATTGATGAACACCACTGCCCTCTATAAAGAAGTGGTTGAGGTGGCTTATATGCATCACGAACGTCTGGATGGCATAGGCTACCCGCGCCAATTAAAGGCAACACAAATTACGCCGTATGCACAGATGGTGGCTATTGTAGATATTTACGATGCCATGACCAGTAACCGCGTATACCGGAAAGGTATGTCGCATTTAGATGCTATCAAAATCTTAAACGACTCCGCCCAGGCCGGGCATTTAAACCAGTACTATACCTTAAAGTTTATTGAATGCTTGGGCGTCTATCCGGTGGGTTGTCTGGTGCAACTACGCAGCGGTGAAATTGGTCTGGTGCTTGAAAGCAATCGAAATGCCAAGCTAAAACCTAAAATAATGATTTTAAAAGACGCCAACGATCGTTTATGTAACGAATATATTATCGATTTGGCCATGATGAGCGAGAACAACGCAGCACAGCATTATGAGATACAGAAAATAATACAGCCTGATGAATGTGGCATAGATTTGTTTAAATATTATGCATCCGGCTCCATCACCGGCTTTGAACTTTTCTAACGTTAAATGAGTCTCTCTGTTAACTAATTAACCGAGTTTCTCAAATATCATGCATACAATTAGTCTAGGCCTAAAACTGTGAATCGTCACAAAGAATTACTACTAAGTAGTAACACTCTACAGCTAATTACCTATAAAATGTATTGATAATAACAATAGCATGAGATAGCAATTCACTGTCATTAAGGATAGTCTAAATTTGAAAAAAACCGAACATCATCGCTGGATAAAAACTGTCGATCTTGTGCAGATAGATGTCAAAGATCTAAGAGTTGGGATGTATGTCTCAGAGTTGGACAGACCCTGGCTGGAAACTAACTTCTGGTTTCAAGGTTTTGAGATTAAAAACCAAGAAGACATAGATGCCGTGCAATCGCAATGCGCGTTTGTTTTTATTGATGTTAGCAAACAAACCAAAATCACCACTTATTCTACCCGCAGTACGGGGTACAGCAACGATTTTCTGCCCTCTTCGCCCGACTATACCTCACGCAGACAACTCACACAACAAATTAAAGAAACTGAAGTCCTACATCGCAAAACCAGTACGCTGGTTAAAAGCTTTATGGAAGAAGCCAAGTTTGGACGCCCCATCAACACCGTGGTTGCTAAACAAGCCGTGGCTAGCTGTGTAGATAACATTCTGCAAAGCCCCGATAATCTAATGCTGATGGCCATGCTGAAAAATCGGGACGAATACACCGCGCAGCACAGCATGAACGTGTGCATATTTGCAGTTGCCCTGGGTCGGCAAATGAACTTAAACCGTGAAGAACTCAATAACCTGGGTTTAAGCGGCATGATGCACGATATGGGAAAAATGGTCATTCCACCCGAAATTTTGAACAAACCCGGCCGCCTTACCGACGATGAAATGCGTGTTATGGAATCACATGCTGAACAAGGCAGGCGCATATTGATTGACTCGCGGGATATGTATTCCGGTGCCATTGATGTGGCACACATGCATCATGAACGTATGAATGGCACTGGCTACCCGCGTAAACTCAAAGCCGAACATATTACGCCTTTTTCGCAAATGGTTTCCGTTGTAGACGTATACGATGCCATTACCAGTGACCGCCCGTATAAGAAAGGCAAGTCGCATCTGGATGCGATTAAAATACTCACAGATATTTCTTCAGAGGGCCACCTCAACCCAAAACTAACCATGAAGTTTATCGCCTGCTTGGGCATTTACCCTGTTGGCAGCTTGGTAGAACTCACCAGTGGCGAAGTCGGATTGGTATTACATTCCAACCCCAAAGCCCGACTAAAACCCACCATATTGATTATACTGGATGCTAACAAACAGCCCTGTAACGAATATCTAGTGGACTTATCCATGGTCACTGAAAACCAGGGCGGCGAAGCGTTTCGAATTAAACAGCTATTACAATCAGATGAATACGGTGTTGATCTGTTTAAATATTATGAAAAAGGCTTGGTCACTTTTTAAACCGCAATACTGGCTTGGACGCTGCGCAAGCTAGGCCTGTATGGTGGGTTAGATGCGCAATTTTATTATCATCAAGCATTAAATTCTTTATCAGCGCATCCTAACCCACCAAGCCTATACGCAGCTAACCACCAACCTTAAAAACAAACAACCGCGTAGGATGATGGCATGGACTTCTCCCCACCCCTAACGGTGTCATAATGCACCTGGCAAATAAACAAGGGTAAGGAGAAATCCATGATCAAGAATAACGTAATTGGTTTAGATTTAGCAAAAAACATTTTTCATCTGGTGAGTTTTAATGCTGAACTGAAACAGATTAAAAAGAAAGTAAAGCGAGCGGATTTATTGTCGTACATAGCGAACTTGCCAGTCAGTATCATTGGTATGGAAGCCTGTGGAGGCTCGCATTATTGGGCGCGAGAAATCAAGAAACTGGGGCATGAAGTGGTATTGCTGAATGCCCGTTATGTGAAAGGGTTTGTGGTGGGCAATAAAAATGATTATAACGATGCAGAGGCTATTTGGACGGCAACACACCAACCGAAAAGACGAACAGTTTCGCTTAAGACGCTTGAGCAGCAAGATATTCAAATGCTGCATCGATTGCGTCAAAGTACAGTGGATGAACGGACGGCGGTGGCGAATCGAATTCGGGGTTTTTTAGGTGAGTGGGGAATTGTGCTGCCTATAGGCATCAATCAGCTCAGAACGCACCTCACTGAAATTATTGAAGATGCTGAGAATGGTTTAAGCGTGATCAGTCGAAATCTGTTTGCCAAACAGCTTGAAAAACTCAAGGAATTGGATAAAACGATCAAAGAGTATGATAAGCAGATTGATCAACTCTGTATTCAGAGCGAATTATGTCAACGATTTGTAGAGGTTCCAGGTATAGGAGCCATTACGGCTACTATGGCTGCATCGGATATAGGGGACGGTAAAGGCTATACCAAAAGCAAAAATTATGCAGCCAGTTTAGGCATTGTACCCAAACAGCACACGAGTGGTGACAAGGTGGTGTTGTTGGGTATCAGTAAACGAGGTAATGGCTATCTGCGAACTTTACTGATTCACGGCGCCCGATCAGTCTTGAAAAACTGCCAAGGTAAAACAGACTCGCTAAGTCGATGGTTGCAGGCGCTAATTGAACGACGTGGTTTTAACAAAGCGGCCGTCGCACTGGCCAATAAAAATGCCCGAATTTTGTGGGTAATGGCTACACAAAATAAGAGGTATGAGGTTAGGTCCGCCGATGTAGTCATGTCGTAGCGTGTAGGCCGGGTTATCCACGCCTTACCCAACACCTACACGTGATAGAAGGGTTCCGGTGTTGGGTAAGGCGTGGATAACCCTCAGTTGATATGATTAAAAGTGAATGGTGTAACACAGAGTAAAACAGATTGCGGAGGCAAGTAAATCCAATTGATGATAACAACAGGTCAGACCGGTGCTATTTATCCCGTTCAAGCACATAGATTTTAAAAATCGTTAGGATGTTTGTGGAAATAGCGCGCGAATACGTTCATCAAGGTTCAGTGGTTAAATTAATCAACCTCTAATTGAAACCGAATATATGGCGGCAATCTTGATTACTTTTGAAATCATTCATTTTGGTAAAATTTGTCTTGCAATAGGGGGGAAGTCCATATATGTGTTGAGCGCCAGCGAACCGCATCAATTCCCACCCAACAACCTACATTATCACAACCCATTACAGCAAAATTGAGAGCTATGCTTTCATTTTGAGATTGATGGCAGCAATTAAGGCTCATGATAGGGGTCGGAACGGCCGCCCTCCGAACTTTACGGGCAGTTCTCCTGCATACGGCTCTCCAGTTAGTAGTTTCCACATCGGGATTGGCAAGCTAATACATGAGCTTCTTTGAGTGAGAACAGCCCGCGTTCAGCAAAGTAGGCGTTTGTGCTTTACTCATCTACTTTCCTACCTTCCTTCCCTAGCATGGGTTATGTTGTCCCATGCGTCATCACTGTTTCTGGTTTTAGGTTCTGGAGGGGCTTCCTCTTTCTCGTTACCCAGTTTCCTAGGTTTGCTGACCCTAAGCAGTTTCAAAACTTACGGTACTATGAAGGCTCTGACTCCTGCAGGTGTTCTCTCGCACCCGCCGGTATCCCTGTTTATCTCGCATAAACTTCCGACCATTCCATCTCCAACCACTTGATGCGCCCACATATCGTTTTTTTTCATCGCCATGACAACGTATGTGATGAGTTTCAGGCTTCGCAGTACGCACGCGTGCTCGCCGCAACATCCCGCCGAATCGAGTTCGTTTCCTACGGACTGGTCTTTCATCTCCAGTTGCTCTCCACCCCACCTCGCGGTGACGCAGTTACTTTTGATTACGGAGTTATGGCATTCTCCGACCCGGACTTTCACCGTACTGTTTATGCGCCTTCACAGGCGCACGTGCGGTTCGTAAACTCACCACACTCTTCGATAACTGTATAACCCACTTGTGTTACCCCCTCTTTAACTTTATATTAAATAAAATACAACAAGGGATTTAACCAATGAAATTAAAAGAAAAAGATGTTGAAGTCGGTTATTTGTATTTAACCAATTTAAATCAGTATCGTGCAGTACTGGCCATGAAAGGTGAGTTTTTGATTTACGCACCCAGTTCAGAAGGCACTGCACCCTTAAACCCAAATGCGCCAGAAATGCCCTTTGAAAATATGCCGTTTAAGAAATGCCAAATCGTTACCTTTGCCAAAAAAGACTATCAAATTTTTGAATTCAATGGCAATCAAGCTGTCAAACATCAATTGAATTCGTTACAGCTAGCAGAAGCCGTAGCACAGTGTAATGCCAAGTCAGCGATTACCAGCCTGTTAGCAGAATAGCGCAAAAACCAGAAAATGCTTTGAAAACACCTCTTTCTTTGCATACAGACAGAACGTTGGAAACAGTTGTCACTCTTTTTTAAAATCTATGCGTTACTATATAGTCATTGCGCATTTTTACTCGGCATCCTTATTTTAAAACGAGTGGCTGCAACGCTAATTTCGAAAACGTGACAACATTACTTTTGGGAGCTTCGAAAAACCCGGCTTTTATGCTTCGACAGGGCTCTCCTGAGTTGTATCGAAGGGTGGTTTTTCGAAGTTACCTTTTATATGCCCCAGTAATTGCATTAAACTACCCATTAATCAACAGGCGTTAATATGAATCAAGTTTCCAACGACCTAGGCATCTCCATTGTCATTTTAGAAAGACTCAGCATAGAAACCATACCAAAAGCCAAAGGTATTCATGACAGGTTAATGGAGGGTGAGCTTTTAGATCATTGGGATCGACAGTTATTAGATGAATTTATTAAAGATGCCGAACAGATTATACCTTTGGTAGAACGCCATCCAGAATATCAGGATCTATACACCCAAGTTTTTCATTTATATAAACTGATTACTGATCAAGCCTTGTTAAATGAAAAATACTGACTCTTTGATGCCCATTAGTTTCAGTTACAGCGTATTCATCAATTAATTATTGAGGCACCCCGGCGAAACCCATCACGACAAGTGCTGGGGCGTTATCAGCAATGCCGTATGGCAGCACGGTTGCTATTTGCAATAAATTTAACTTTAATCTACAGTGTACGTGCTTTTTTACGGTTTATCATCGCCTCAACTCAATAACTCTCTAAAGAAGGAACTAGAATGCCTATTATATATAGCTTAGCAACCACAGTTGAAACACGGCAAATAGAACAAGAATACGAATTTAGAAACAAAAAAAAGAAATGGATTACAAAAACCAGACTAGTCAGCATACAAGAAACTATTAATACCTGGACATTACCTAAAGTAGACCGTAATACTGGAAAATTGCAACCTAGTCATGACAGCTCGATGCCTGATACCGAAGTACTGCGTTTAGCAAAACAAGGGATTGAACTGTTAACCATGCAAACCTTAACAACGGTCACTAAAACGAATGACAGTGACTTATTGGATCTTTATAAAAAGTTGACCGGTGAACGAACCGAATTTGTAACAGTCACCAAAGGTATTCATCAACGTTCGACAAAACCGCATATCACTGCACGCGTAGTTGGCGTTGATACTATTCATATCTGGCTGTCCACGGACGGCGGTGATCGTTTCGCATGGAAAGCCATCGGCATAACTGCATCAGAAGGCGGTTCGATGATACCACCTTGCGTAGTGCAGGGTGTGACCCGCAGAGGCAGTGTTTGCTTTGATGTATTAACAGCGGAAAGACTCCAAGCGGCTATTCAAGCGACGACGTAATAAGCGAACATAAATTGTTATTATCCCTGTTTCAGGCTAACGAAAATGGGTGGCAGTTCTTGGTAGGCTGACCCCATGACGTTGCAATTCGATTAGCTGAAGCTAATGCGTGAATCTGGGGCTTTCCAATCAGAATCACAGTAAGACGCCCCCCTTCATATCACCAGTCCAGCGTACAAATTCATATTAAATTGTAAAAATAGGTATTTATACGCATAGTAATTGCCAGTAGGGAAAGTAATAATTGCCAGTCATATAACCCAGCAACCAATTTGTCGGGTTATATGCATCAGCAGATGAAGTGGAGCGATAAAAATGTATTCTTATCAAATTATTAAATATGTATTTATTCTAATCGGGATAATGGTAGTCGCTCAAAATACCGCTCAGGCGAACATTGCATCGCCACTTATTTCATCCGTTAGCGAGGTATTTGCTAAACCACAGCAAACTATTACTATGGATGACAGTGGCTTAGGGCTGTTTGCTTCCTATACTAGCGAGTTTGATGTGGCCGCATGGAGCGAATCGCAAATCATTTTGTCGGGTAATTATGCGACAGACGACTGGCTGTTAACTAACGCTGATACTCTGACCACCCCACAAACGACCACTCCCTTCGCTATCAATCAAACCAGCTTAGATGCGGTACCGGCACCCGACGCTGTTTGGTTGTTTTTAACCGGATATATGGGGTTATTGGGTATCAATCGCCGAAAACACTCTAGTTAAAATACGCGATACTTTTATGTGTGGTCGTCATTAAAATGCTTCGCAATCTCTTGAAATTGATCACTAATCAGCAGCATGGCATCAACCATGTCTGGATCAAAGTGCCGCCCCCGTTCAGCGCTAATCATCTCAATAGCTTGATGATGAGGAAACGGTTCTTTATATACACGTCTGGAAATTAACGCATCATACACATCAGCAATGGCCATCAGCCGCGCTGATAAAGGAATACTCTCACCCGCCAGACCATTGGGGTAACCACTGCCATCCCAACGTTCGTGGTGGTGATAAGTAATCTCCTTGGCGTAGCGTAAAAAAGAATCTGAGTTTGCTCCCATGGCTGTTTGCGCACTCATCACTGCCGTATATCCATAGTAACAATGACAGCGCATAACCTGCCATTCTTCTTCTGTCAGTTTAGAAGGTTTAAGCAAAATGGCATCTGGAATACCCACTTTGCCAATATCGTGCAAGGGTGCCGATTTATACAGTAATTGAATGGCGTCATCATCCAGTAAATGCTGGAAACGGGGATGCTGTTGTAATTGTTTTGCCAGTACACGCACATAGTTTTGGGTTCGCCGAATATGATTCCCTGTTTCATTGTCCCGCGCTTCAGCCAGCGAACAGAATGCAATAATGGTCGCATCTTGAGCGGCCACCATATCCTGATGCAGGAGCAGTATCTTTTGCGTTTGTTCTCTGATTTTCTGGGTACGCTCATTGACCAGTTGTTCCAGATTTAGATTATGCAGCCTTAATTCAGCTCGAGCAGCACTTAAAGACAAATGTGTACGTACGCGTGCTAACACAACCGGCGCAGAAAATGGCTTATGAATAAAGTCTTCTGCGCCTAATTGCAAGCCAAATTCCTCATCTTTTGCACTATCCAAACTGGTGAGAAAAATTACTGGAATATGGCAAGTTGCGCTATTTTCTTTAACATAGCGACACACGCTAAAACCGTCCATGTCGGGCATCAGCACATCCAGCAAAATCAGATCGACCTGCCCTTCCCTATTAAAATAATCCAAGGCTTCACGGCCACTTTGTGCAGCAATTACCTGATAATGCCTGCTCAATAGGTCTTCTAGTATTAGCAAGTCGCTGTGTTGATCATCTACAATTAAAATACTGGGTTTATCGGTCATGTCAGCTTCCAATGGCACTCGCATTCAGTTCATTGATGAGTCTTTGTGTTAAATTTGTAAGCTCCATCGCCAGTTCCAGACAGTTGGAGTCTTGATTCTTTGCAGCCGTTTCGGTTGCGGCAGCCAAACTATGCACGGTTTGGGCTTTTATATTTCCACCGATACCTTTAAGGGTATGAGCCATGGCCATCAGGGTTTGATAATCCTGTGCCGATGAGGCAACAACCAACTTTTCTGGCATCGCATTAATACTGGTTAATACGGTACTTATTAGTTTAGTGATAAACGACTGGCGATAGTCAAAACGCTCATTCAGGGCTTGCCAATCTATCAGCGAATTGACATCGGACAGTGCTGTTTGTACTGTAAGCGGAGCAATAGGTTGTGACAGCTGACTTCTGTTTTGAATATAAGGCTGCAGTAAAGCCACTAATTGCAGAATATCTATTGGTTTGGTCAGGTAATCGATCATTCCCGCAGCCAGACAATGCTCTCGTTCATCGGCCATTGAATTGGCGGTTAAGGCAATCACCGGAAAATCGGGCTTTAGCTCCCTGATACGTTGCGCCAACTCATAGCCGTTCATATTAGGCATTTGAATGTCGGTAATTACCACATCAAAGGCCTTAAATCCCATTTCTTGCAAAACAGTCAGTGCCTCTATGCCATCGTTAGCCAAGGTAACACTTGCACCTTCCTGTCTGTCCAGAATCTCATCCAGCACCACCTGATTAACCATATTATCTTCCACCGCTAATATGCGTAAGCCTTGCAGACGTTTAAATTCTGTAGGCACAACAATATCCTTATCAGGCTGTTGCAGACAGGCGCGTAATAAACTATGGACTTGAATGGGACGACTAATTAAGGTTGCCAGCCTGAGAATTGAATTAGGCAAATGCGTCTCGTGGCCAGGAATGCTGGCCAGTACCAATTTAGCTATTCCCTGATTCTTTAACGCCGGATGCCGTAAGTGCGGCTTGTACTGGCTGCGTTTCATAATCAGAAAAGCCAGCAATACACAAATATTCATTGCTTTCAGGCGGTGGCTTCAGAGCAACGGGTTCATCCAAGGGCAAGTGCAGAGTAAATAGCGAACCTTGTCCCAACTGGCTTTTCACGAGGATAGTTCCGCCCATTAATTGCGCTAAACGCTGACTAATTACCAAGCCCAAACCACTGCCGCCAAAGCGGCGCGATGTACTGCCATCCGCTTGTTCAAAAGGCATAAACAATTTGGCTATTTGTTGTTCCGTAATGCCGATACCACTATCTTTAACATGGAACATCAGCTCTGAACAGAAACCTTCCTCATGGCACAACATTTCTATGCATAGCGAAACTTGCCCTTGCTGGGTAAATTTTACTGCATTGGTCAGCAAATTAAGCAAAATTTGGCTAATTCGCAATTCATCACCCTTTAGATAAGTGGGTAAATCAGGCGGGGTACTGACAGAAATGTCCAATCCCTTCTCATAAGCCGTTGGCACCGTCATAATCATGACTCTTTCCAGTAAGTCTGTCAGCTCAAAATTTCGATATTCAATCAATAGTTTATTCGCTTCAATTTTGGAAAAGTCCAGAATATCGTTAACGACACACAACAGCAATCGCCCGGAATCGAGAATATGATGAAAAGTACCCTCGCATCGGCGTCCGCGATTCGCATTCATGCCAGTTTCAGCTAAGCCTAATATGGCATTCAACGGGGTTCGAATCTCGTGGCTCATGTTGGCTAAAAACACGCTACGTGCCTCGTTGGCGGTTTCTGCAGCTTTTTTAGCCGCTTCCAGCTCAATCGTGCGTTGTGCAACCAACTCTTCCAGATGATTGCGGTATTGGTTTAACTCCAACTCATTACGCTTGTGTTCGCTGATATCCACCCGTACAGCCAGATAGTGACTGATCGTACCATCATCCTGTTTAATAGGCGCAATGTGAGCATGTTCGGTATAAAACTCACCATTTTTGCGGCGATTAATAAACTCCCCTTTCCAGGCATCACCTTTTGTTAAAGTATCCCATAAGCTCGTATAGGTTTTAATCGGGGTTTTGCCCGATTTGAGCATTTTGCTTGTTTCACCTAAAAAATCTTCGCGTTGATAACCGGTAACATCCAGACAGGCTTGATTGACATATTCAATACGGCCTGTAGTGTCAGTTATCATAATGCTATCTGGAGTCTGTTCAACCGCCAATTGAAATTTATGTAAACTATTTTCCAACTCGATGCGTGCAGTAATATCTTGAATGGTACCCACAGACAGTTTTGCCTTATTCTGTACATCAAAATTACTCACACAGCGAGATTCGACATATTTAACCCGCCCATCTTTCATTAAAAGACGGTAAACCTTGTGCAGGGGCATGTTTTCCTGAGTTGCTTGACTAAAAGCCAAATTGACTTTGTCTCTATCATCTGGATGTACACTCTCCAAAAACAACTCATACGACATTTTAGTTAACTGCGGATCTATCTCAAAAATGTGATAGATTTCATCTGACCAGTTTAGATCTTTGCCAAATTTATCGAAAGTCCAGCAGCCAATATGTGCTAACTGTTGCGCGGCATTCAAGCGCATATCGCTCTCGTACAAAGATTTATCCAAGCGTTCATGCTGTTCAATAGACAAAACCAGTGCAATACCCACTATGGATAACACCATCAAATACAACCAGACGTTCATCAAACCGGTTTGCATGAGGTCATGGGCAAAATAACCAATTTGCAAGGCGGCACCCGTTAAGGCTTGCACCGTCGTTATCAATATAATTAATAAAGTACCGTGCCGACCAAAGCGCAAAGCAGCCCACACCAGCATTGCAAATACATAATAGCCTTTGGTGAATGCCCCAACACTTTGCTTAAACGCATCCAGAAAAATAATTTGGCCGATTAAAACTGTGACACCAAAACAAAGCAGGCTTTCCAGGCGACGCTGTTTAATCCACCCGTTTTCTGGTGGCTGTTGCCATATCAAAATCAAGGGAGTAACCAAAGCAATACCTAACTCATTGCCCATCCACCAATACAGCATATTGGTAAGCATCTGTTGCTGTGATGAGACGGCAATGACATAAAGCGTGGCAGAGGCCCATAAGGTATTGATGGAAACCGCCAGTGCACCACACCCCAAAAGCCGAAAATAATCCTGCAGAAAAACCAGCTTAAACTGCTTACCCGCTAAGAGTCTTGCTCCGACTATTGCTTCCAGGGTATTGCCGCAGGCAAGAGAAGCAGCCATTGGTAAATCAAGGTTTGCCAGTAGATTAGCAGTAAAAGCACCGATAAACACACCCGGCCAATATTTCTGCCCACCCAATAACAAAGCCGCCAAAGCAAGGCCACTGCACGGCCAAACCAGAGAAACCACATGATCTACGGAAAAAAAATCGATAGAAAGCTTACCCAACAAGGCATAGAGTAATGTCAGGACCAGTAAGAGAATAAGATAGTTATCACTGCGAATTAATTGTCTATAAGCCATTTTAACAATAAGTAAAAACAATCCTCTTTGAACAAAACAGAAATTGTCAGGTTATTTAAATAGACTTAAGTAAACAACCTAATTACTGCGTATATTAACTAACAAAATGCATTGATTAACCATCAATAATACTAGGGATTTAATAGGTAAATAATGGGTATATTTATTAACCATTATTTGTATATATAAGCAACTTTAGCAGAAATACGACTAGCCCAAACACTTTTTTATTAGCTGTCCGATAAACTGAGCCACCTGATTAAAAAAGGGTAGAAATGTGCAGCCCCACTGGGAACAGGGTTGTTGATTGTTACGCTCACCAGCAGCATAGCACAAAATGGGGCAATGCCTGAATGGCACCACCTTAACGAAAAATTATTTAATTTCAATCTGGTAGGTTTGGCTAGGCGCAAGCTTAACATCATATGTCAATTATTTAGGGCTATTTGTATTCTAGGGTTGGAAATAGAAAACATAACGGGCTCAGTTCCAATATTCCAACATCGTGATGTTGGAATATTGGAACTGAGCCCGTTGGTTTTACGCTAACAACTGCATATCAGGCGGATAGCCATATTTCTGATTCATTCCGCAAACTTCAACAAATCAAACACAACCTTAGCAAAGTTTGCTGCTTTTGTTGGATCGGATAATAACTGCATCATCTGATTTTGGTGAGCCTCGCTGCTATCCATAATGGCATCATCAACAGCTTTTCTAAAACCACCTAATAATGCTTGTTCAGGAGTATTATTCGCAATTTGCTTCATAACAATCGCATTTTCACTGACTTTGTCTCTGATCGTATAAGCGTAATTGACCAGGTCTTTTTCTGTCAGGCTGTCAGTAATAAATAGTTCGTTTAAACGGTTAATGATTTGCGACAAGAGTTCTTCTTTTCTATCGCTTGGTTTTGCAGAGCCTATATCATTACCCGGTACCAGCTTATAGTCTGCCGCATCTTCTTTAAGTTTCAGATCTTGCTTTTTGATAATAGACAGACGGTAATGACTCAACGTCACGTTATCTAAATCTATGCTGTCTTCTTCCATAAAGGTTTCGCGCAGCAACGGGCGGAGGTTACGGGCATACAAGCTGAGCTTTTCTAAGGCCTTGTCGTCATAATCCACAATTTGGGACATAAACTCATAAAAGCGCACGAATGAGCCTAAATCTTTCTTAAAGATTTCCAAGGCATCTTTTTCCTGCTTGCACTGTTTAAAGCTATTTTCTGCATTGGCGATCAATACGGGGTCAGCTGTTTTCTTCTTGGTGCGTTCAAATATTTCTTTGGCTTGTTTGTAGGCATCAACCGCCGATTTGTACCGTTTTTGCCAGCGATCAACCGCAGGTTTGCAAATATTAGCCAGTGCCGCATTGCTTTTGCTTTTGACAAAAAAGGCTACGCAAAACTGTTCTACTTCCTGCCACGTAAAGATATTGGCGGCTCTCAGTTTGTCATACAGATCAAAGATTAAGTCAGGGTCAGAGACATCAGCGAGTTCAGCAGTTTGGTAATAAGGTTGAAATGCTTTGAGAATATCGTCTGGATCGTTAAAAAAATCCAGGATATAGGTGCCGGTTTCCGCTTTGCCTGGATAGGTACGATTGAGTCGTGACAAGGTCTGTACACATTCCACGCCACCTAGTTTTTTATCCACGTACATTGCGCAGAGCTTAGGCTGATCAAATCCTGTCTGGAATTTGTTTGCAACCAGCATGACTTGATAGTCGTCGCTATCAAAGGCTTTACGCATATCGCGACCTTTGAGATTGGGGTTCATGGAGCTTTCGCTAAACTTTTCACCAATCAAACCCTCAGTGTTCGGATCTTTGCTGTTAAATTCCACCTCACCAGAGAAAGCGACTAAAGCATGAATATTTTGGTAACCTTTGGCCTTGATGTATTTATCAAAGCTCAGCTTATAACGCACCGCCTCTTTGCGAGAACTGGTAACGACCATTGCCTTTGCCTGTCTACCTAACAGACCCATTACATTGTCTTTAAAATGCTCAACAATAATCTGCACCTTCTGCGAAATATTGTAGTCGTGCAGTCGCACCCATTGATTGAGTTTGACCTTAGCTTTTTTGCTTTCAACTTCCTGGTCAGTGCCTTGGATTTTTAGCGCCAAGTTATAAGCGACCTTGTAATTGGTATAGTTCTTCAACACATCCAGAATAAAGCCTTCTTCAATCGCCTGACGCATACTGTAGACATGGTACGCCTCTGGCAGATTGTCTTTTGACGGCTCCTCGTTTGGATTAGGACAGCGACCAAATAACTCTAACGTTTTCGTTTTAGGTGTCGCGGTAAAAGCAAAATAACTGACATTCTTGGAGGCGCGACGCGAGGCTATGGCCGCATCCAAAATATCCTCTGTTGTAAATTCTTCTTCGCTCTCTTCCGCAGCCTCAATCATCAGCACTTCTTTGAGTTGACGCGCTGTAGAACCGCTTTGCGACGAATGCGCTTCATCGGCGATGATGGCATAGCAACGCTCTTTTAAACTGACGCTGTTTTCTATCGCTTTCAGCACATACGGAAAGGTCTGAATCGTCACAATGATAATCGGTTGGGATTTTTCCAGTGCTGCCGCTAATTTTTCTGATTTTGAGCCATCGCCTTCTTTGTTGTTAATCCGTCCAACTACGCCATCCACATGTTCAAACTGATAGATGGTGTCTTGGAGTTGGTCATCCAGTACGGTTCTATCTGTAACGATAATCACCGAATCAAACTGCTTATGGCCGTTTGCGTCATATAGCGACGAGAGTTGATGCGCTGTCCAGGCAATAGAATTAGATTTACCAGAACCTGCGCTATGTTGAATCAGGTATTTGTGGCCTGTGCCTTCACTACGCGCAGCAGCTATCAGTTTTTTGACGACATCCAATTGGTGGTAACGCGGAAATATCAACGCCTCTTTCTTGTACTTACGGCCTTCCCAGTCTTCTTTTTCCTCAATCTGTAAATGAACAAAACGCGCTAAAATATTCAACAAATTGGCAGGAACTAAAACCTCGTTCCACAAGTAACCAGTCGCGTATTGGTTCACATCATGTGGAATATCGTTACCCGCACCGCCCTCTGCTGTACCTTTATTAAACGGCAGAAAAACAGTGTTGGCACCTTCCAAGCGCGTAGCCATGTAGACTTCATATTGACTCACTGCAAAGTGCACCAAAGCACCGCGCTTAAACGTTAATAATGGCTCTGGTTTCTTAGTGACAGGATCAACAGCATGACGTGTGGTTTTGTATTGCTTAATCGCATTATGAACCGCTTGTTTGAATTCTGACTTTAGCTCTAAGGTCGCTACTGGCAATCCGTTGACAAACAACACCAAGTCAATGCGCCAGGCTTTGGCTTTTGTATCGGTTTCCGCTAACTGCTGCGCAGTCGCCCAAGGGCTATACACCAACTCAGGCACGACACGACAACGATTTTTTTGATAACGCGCCAAGGTCTCGGGGTTTAGATCATGCTCTGGCTTAAACTGACACAGGCTGAAGCGCGTACCTCTATCACGTAGTTCGTGACGCAATACACCCAAGGTGCCAAAGGTGCGCATTTCTTTATTGGCGGCATTGGGGTCGGATTTGTTTAGCTGACTAGCTACACGTTCTAAAAACTTTTGCTCTGGATTATTTGGGTAAAGCGCACAGAATTTTTGCCATTGGACATCTTGGGTTTCCTGCACAAAACCTAGTAAATCTTCTGGATACAACGCTAATTCACGATTGTAGTTTTCAGATTTACCTAGCAACCAACCATTAGCCAGCAGATGCTCAATGATGTCGTTTTGAAACGGTAATTCATTGGCTTTGTTATGTCCGTATACAGTGTTCATGAAGCTTCAGTGGTATTCGTTTGTGGAGGTTGCCAGTTTCTGACATCTATTTTTCCTGTAACAGCGGCGGAGATTAGGGCGGTGCGGCGTTCTTGCATTAGTTCTATTGCAGAACTGGCTTTATTTATTAGAATGTCGAGTTTGGTGGTTTCGTTATAAACAAATTGCAATATTACGTCTTGCTCACTAATTTCGGGAACAGGCAGGATAATTTCGTTAAGTGTTCCAATGTTAATTACATCCATTGTGCCACCACGACTTAACAGTGAAAACTGTTCAAACACCACCATACTTCTTAGCAATGTCACAAGGTAGCTGGGTGTCACTGACGTTGCGCACCGTAGCCTTATAAGTCGTGGGTTTATTACGCCGAGTTCAATGTCAGGAGGAACAATCGCAATTTTTCCAAATGTTCCAACGCAGCTTATGAGTATGTCATCGGTTGCAATTTGATACTGCTTAAGTTCTTGGTATTTTTCTTCAGAAATGTAGTAATCACCTAAGTTAAAGTCGTCTGGAATGACTTGTTCTTGACCATAAACTCTGTAACCAGATTTTACATACATATCTTTAGTTAAGCTAGAACCAAACGGCCCCGCTTTAATATTGGTTAATAAATGCTTTAATCTTGCTACATCCCAATGTTCCGGTACTTCACCCAACCACTCAACCCCAGAATCCCGCATAGGCACATCAGGATTTAAACCTTTGGTCACAGCATGACTAATCACCGCCTGACGTTTTTCTTTTAGCAGTTGGATTAGTTGTTGCTGTTTTTCAATCAGGGTGTCTATTTTGGCGGTTTCGTGGTCTAGGAAGTTGTTTATCACTAACTGCTCACTATAGGCAGGCATCGCATACTTGAAATTTACGAATGTATCTTGATATAGATGAACGATAGTGCTTCCTGTTTTGTTGAAATCTACAAAACCAGTAAAAACGCTTGACTGTAATAGCCAAAAATAAAATCTACTTGTGTAGTTTTGGCCTAATGGTCTTACAACGAAAACACCGCTATTAAGTGTAGCCCTCCCTAATAAATTATTCACTAGTGCGACTTTTCCAATGGTTCCATCTTTAGTAATTAAAAGATCACCCTCTTGCAATTGGATATAGGGGTCCTGATCATATCTTTCTAAATCACAGTGATAGCAATCTTCCCATTTAATATTAGAACCTCTGAAATCTGAACCTGTTACTAAGTAAGGACCTTCATCTGTGAAGTCATCAGATTTTAATCCATGCCAGCCAACACGAGCTTTGACGTAAGACTCGAATTTAACACGAGTGATATTCCAGCTTGATGGATACTTACCAATCCAATCAACCTCAGAATTCTTATATTCTGGGTAAGCTTGATAACGACCAGTCATTACGAATGTACCTCTTGCAGCAGTAGCATAATCTCTGCACTCACTGCATCCAAATCAGCGTCAATCTCAATTAAGTCTCTTGGCGGCTGGTACTGATAAAAATGCCTGTTAAACGGAATTTCATAACCGACAATACCAATTTGCTGATCTTTATCATCCTTTTTACTGGCATCTATCCAGGCATCCGGCACATGCGGTTGCACTTCTTTGATGAAATAGGCTTCGTTAATGGCATTCACTGTCTGACTAGGGTCAAGTGGTACATTCTCATTATCACGAAGATCGCTATCGGCTTGGTACTCAATGATTTGTCCATCCACTGCAAATAAGCCGTAGATCGGATTCGCTTTACCTTTATGAATTTTTTTAATCACTTTTTCCGCAGCAGGATTTTTCCAGCTGACAGCCGCTTTAATTTGTTTCTTATCTTTTGCGTCCAGGTCGACAGCGGCTTTCTTACTAGCGGCATTGAGAGCATCATCAAACCGATTCATATCGTCATGCTGTTCTAAACCAATGGCTGTCTGCAATTGTCGGGCTTTAAGCAGTAGCTTTTTTTGATCAAGCCAAAGATTACGATCCAACAGGTCTTTGAGCTGTTTTTCTTTGAGTTCGCTAAAGTGACTTTTGCAGTGTTTGCGTATCGCCTCAAAGTGTTCTGTTAAATCACCGTAATTTTTACAATCAGGTGACTCTGACCAGCTGTCTTCTGTTGCATATTCTGCATAAACCCATTGCATCGCAGCAGTTAACGCACCACTGTCAAAACGTAAGGTGTCTATGCGTTCATCGCTAAATTGATAGGATTCGCGTAACGGACGTTCAATGGTGATGCGACGATAGCCGAATTGATAGGTATTAAAGATTTTGCTGGCAAAGGTTTTTGCAGCTTCGGATTTTGGATTGGCTGATTGACGACCGCGATTGCTTTTTTGTTCTGCGGGTTTATCCAGCTCACGCGCATCCACTACTTCATAAGCACCAAAGCAACGTGTAATCGTCGCAATATCGTCGTCATCCATAACGTTACGCTTACTGCCTAAGGACTTGCGCATTTTGCCGCACAAGTTGACGCCGTTGATCAACTGAACTTTGCCTTTGCGTTCCGCTGCCTTTTTATTGGATAACACCCATACATAGGTAGAAATGCCGGTGTTGTAAAACATGTCCGTTGGCAACGCAACGATGGCTTCTAACAAATCAGCTTCTAGGATGTAACGACGTATTTCCGATTCTCCAGAACCTGCACCGCCAGTGAACAGCGGTGAGCCGTTGAGAATAATACCAATGCGGGCACCACCCTTCGCTGAATCGCGTAATTTGCTGATCAGATGCAATAAGAACAGTAATGAACCATCGGAAACACGCGGCAATCCTGGACCAAAACGACCATCAAAACCTTTTAGCGTATGTTCGTCTTTGATGTCAGTTTCAATTTTTTTCCAGTCAACGCCAAAAGGTGGATTGGAGAGCATGTAGTCAAATTTATCAGCGTAGAGCTGGTCATTGGATAAAGTATTACCCAGTTTGATATTTATGACTTCTTGGCCTTTAATCAGCATATCCGCTTTGCAAATGGCATAACTTTCTGGATTAAGCTCCTGACCATAGCTAACCATTTTAGTTTGCGGATTAAGTTCGTGAACGTATTCCATGCCCGCAGAAAGGAAACCACCTGTGCCGGCAGTCGGGTCATAAATGGTGCGAATGATGCCGGGTTTTGTAAGGGCGTCATCATCTTCCATGAATACCAGCGAGGTCGTAAGGCGGATAATGTCACGCGGTGTAAAGTGTTCGCCAGCGGTTTCGTTTGAGCTTTCAGCAAAACGGCGTATCAGTTCTTCAAACACTAAACCCATGTCATGATTTGAAATGACCTTGGGACTTAAATCGGTTGTTCTGACTTTTTGCACAATTTTGTAGAGCAGGTTCGCATCATTGAGTAAACCAATAAATTCTAAAAAATTAAAGTGTTCAAAAATCTCACGCGCATCTTTGGAAAAGCCTTGGATATAGGCGGTAAGATTGGCGGCGATACCTGCTTCGCCTAGTGTGGACAAGTCCATTTTTGAGGTGTTGTAAAACTTCAAGTCATTGGCAGCTCTGAGTAGCAACTTTTCCTGCGCCTCTTCTGGCAAGTTCATGGCTTGTACTTTTTTAACCTGAGCTAACACGGCATCTTTGCTGTCTGCCAATACGCATTCAAGGCGACGTAACAAGGTAAAAGGCAGGATGATACGACCATACTGACTTTGTTTAAAGTCACCACGTAACAAGTCTGCGAGTGACCAGATGTAGGCAGCTAAGTTGTTGGGGGTTTGCGACATTGCGTCCTTTCTAATTAAGTGAATGCGTGTAAAAAAAAGATAAAATTGCTTGCAAATATAGCACTTTTACGTAAATTCAGATTCATCAAGCACTAACGAAAAATTGCAATTCAATAAAAATCCAGCACTTAGACCGATTATTTTTTGAATAAATCTGAAAATTGCGAATTGCCGATTCAACGAATCATGGCACAAGCAAACACTGTTGATTGCGATGTGGAGTATTCACGTAATCGCTGATTGGTGTCGTCAGCGAATTTTGAGCAAAAAAATCCGACAACTCGTGTCGGATCAGAGAACTGACCTTGTTGGTATGCTACGCTCACCAATGCAATCACAGGCAAAGCCCAATTCCGGATTTTCAGCGATTAAAGCGAAAGCATCATTTAATTCATCAAAATAAAAATCCGCCTGCTTCTCTACCCAGTTGTTAAACTAGTAAAGCCAGATATTTTTTAGATCCTGTTTTGCGAGGGCCTGAGTATGGATTTTGCGCATTTTCAGGCTAAACCGCTTTCTTTTTTGGCTTCCAGTCTGATTGTTTCCATTTCTAATTCACCAGCATCGCCACTTTCTTCACCTTCAATTAGGGCTGTGCGTAAAGATTGCAGTTTTGAGTTTGCTTCTCTTTCTTCTAGCAATCGTAAAGAGTCACGCATAATTTCACTAACACTTGCATAGCGTCCACTCTTGAGCAAAGAGTCAATGAGGTTATTCCAGTGCTCACCCAGGCTAACAGTTTGGGTTCGTGTTTGTGCCATGTTGTTCTCCTGGCCGGATTATAAAAGGCTAGTGTAAGATATATTCTTACACTTTACAAAGCAAACCTATTTTTCGAAAGGGGCATAGGTGTCAGGTCTTTCCATAACACATGCAAGTAATTTCATTTTACCGTTCGACTAACTGTTGAGTAATGCACACCAAAAATAGTCGCTATTTGTTGTAAAGTAAAGTCGCCTGTTTTGAATGCTAACCTCATACCTTCTTTCCTATTTTGATATTTATTCTTATAGAACTCTAACGGTTCAGCGGGTGGACGCCGTTGAGCCTTGGGAATTTCATTAATAAGTTCGGAATTGCCTTTTAAATTGCTTTGTAGTTGTAGAACAAAGTCTTTATTTCCTAAATAAATTTGATTGCGTAAATTCTGCCAAATTGGTGGCAAACCAACGCCAGCATTTACAAAATCAAGATATTGAATTATTGCATGTGCTCTATTAAGGCTAAATTGGCTCAATAACCAATCCGTTTGCAGCCATCTAGGGGGTATTACACTATCAATCATAGCGTTATAACTACTCCATTTCCATTGTCCAGGTAATGACACCATTAACGCTCTAACGGGATTCAAAACCACATATCGCGACAATTCCAGTAAATAGCTCTCTTTTTCAACCAAAATTCCTTTAAATCTTCCCTGATAGACATGCCCTACCTGTTGATGCCTGCGGTTAAAACTTTGAGTATAAACCCCATTTAACTGCCGCATGCCAGCTGATAAATTACCTTCAATGGTTTCAATAACAACGTGGTAATGGTTAGTCATCAAACAATAAGCATGGCATATCCAGTTGAATCGCTCACAAACTTGACCAAATATTTCCAGCCAACATAATCTATCTTCATCGTCTAAAAAAATATCATCACGAGCATTTCCTCGCGAAGTGACAGGATACAATCCGCCCGCTAATTCAATTCTTAAAGGTCTTGCCATATTGTTTAACCTTTCATATATATTTATGTTATTCATTCTGTATATGCTGTACATTTATTTTAACATAAAAATGCGTTATTGAAAGACCTGACCCCATTGTGCTTGACCCCGTTGTGCTCTGAATCAAGAAGCACAGGATAGCCAGATTTAGAATATTCTGGCTATCCTTGTCAAAAGTTATGCTGTAGCTATTTGCATGGCAGATTGTTTACGACGAGTAACCCAACCAACCAGCGGTAAACCTAATAACATCATTGCCCATTCTTCAACTTCTGGCGCTGGAGAGAAATTTATCAATGCTTTATAGTTCGCAGAACCTCCGATTGGGTTGTCATTGAAGTCTACAATTGTGGTGTAATGATTAGATAGAGTGGGGAGTTGTATTAATGAAATCGTCCCCCTTCCTACTTCTGTTGTTAGAGTAACGATAAATGGTTGTTGTGGTGCTCCTGGGTATAACCCTGAAAAAGTAGATGAAAGTACTCCTCCGTCGTTGCCATAACTATTTAGTCCAGTCGTCATGTCAGGCCAAGTCGGATTCCATACGTAATAATTTAGCGATTGATTGTTATTTACCGTAGAGGTCATACTCAATATGGTCGAAGAGAAATCTGGGTTGTAAAGTCCAACAGTTCCATAATCAAATTGTTGCCAAGTTACGTTGTTACCAGAGATGATCAAGTCAGAACGCCCATCTATGTTGGCCGTTACTTCTAGACTAAAAGTATCGGAATGAGCTGTTGTTGAAAAGAGATAAGCAAGAACAAATATGGCTTTTATAATGTGTTTAATTTTCATGGGATGTGTTGTTCCTGTTAGCAATGTAAGATTGAGCCTTGTGTGGGAATACAGGCTTATAAAAATAATAAATCGTTATCTGTATCAGTTATTAAAAGTACTCGATAATGGATAACATGTTTTATAGTGATATCAGTGATGACAAAAACGCTAAGCAGTCTATCGACTGAATATTGGCTATTTAACTAATCTCTACCTTAAGCCGACTTCATCATATAGGGCATTTAGATTGGATGTATATTCGTAATAATACCTATATAGTGGACCCCAATTTTCAGACAATAAATTAAGATGGTAACCTACCCCAAAAGGAGTAGGAAATGAGTGAAACGAAGCGCAAAAACTTTACAGGAGATTTCAAGGCGAAAGTAGTAACATAACGGGGTCATATATGGTCTACCCCGTATTGCAAGAAAAATTTCACTCGTGACAAAAAGAATATTGCTTCCATATATCCGGCTTTTAATTGCTGAGGAACCATTATCCTCTAGCCCTGATGGAATCCGCACATTCCTACCTCATCAGTTCCACGGCTTCTAAGAGCCCGAGACCCCATCAGGTTCATAGGAATGCAGGTGTTACCTTTTTTGCCATCACTTGAATTTTATCCACGCAATTCGTTGTTAGCCTCATTCCTTGTGACTTTTATTAAAATCTAAACCCTAGCGATCCGCTAGGCCGATTGTGGGCAAGTCAAGGAGGAACGCAGACGCTTGCGTCGAGTAGTCCTTGACTTGCCCACAACCGGCCTACCCTATGTAGGGGCCGGGCTATCCCGGCCCCTGCCTCTCGGCGAGGGTGGGGTAAGCCGCACGGCTAGGGGCAAAGCCCCTAATGAGAGGCATAGGTGTCAGGTCTTTCCATAACACATGCAAGTAATTTCATTTTACCGTTCGACTAACTGTTGAGTAATGCACACCAAAAATAGTCGCTATTTGTTGTAAAGTAAAGTCGCCTGTTTTGAATGCTAACCTCATACCTTCTTTCCTATTTTGATATTTATTCTTATAGAACTCTAACGGTTCAGCGGGTGGACGCCGTTGAGCCTTGGGAATTTCATTAATAAGTTCGGAATTGCCTTTTAAATTGCTTTGTAGTTGTAGAACAAAGTCTTTATTTCCTAAATAAATTTGATTGCGTAAATTCTGCCAAATTGGTGGCAAACCAACGCCAGCATTTACAAAATCAAGATATTGAATTATTGCATGTGCTCTATTAAGGCTAAATTGGCTCAATAACCAATCCGTTTGCAGCCATCTAGGGGGTATTACACTATCAATCATAGCGTTATAACTACTCCATTTCCATTGTCCAGGTAATGACACCATTAACGCTCTAACGGGATTCAAAACCACATATCGCGACAATTCCAGTAAATAGCTCTCTTTTTCAACCAAAACTCCTTTAAATCTACCCTGATAGACATGCCCTACCCGTTGATGCCTGCGGTTAAAGCTTTGAGTATAAACCCCATTTAACTGCCGCATGCCAGCTGATAAATTACCTTCAATGGTTTCAATAACAACGTGGTAATGGTTAGTCATCAAACAATAAGCATGGCATATCCAGTTGAATCGCTCGCAAACTTGACCAAATATTTCCAGCCAACATAATCTATCGTCATCGTCTAAAAAAATATCATCGCGAGCATTTCCTCGCGAAGTGACATGATACAAACCGCCCGCTAATTCAATTCTTAAAGGTCTTGCCATATTGTTTAACCTTTCATAAATACTGTACATTTATTTTAACATAAAAATGCGTTATTGAAAGACCTGACCCCATTGTGTTTTTTTGAAACAGATCGCCCCCTATAGCCAATCTTAGGCTGCTTCCAAAACTTGTCGATCAAGGTTGATTTTCATGTTGGTTTCCGAAACTTCAAGCAAACTATCTTCTACATTGTAATTTTCTTTCTCCTTGAACCAATAAAGCACTTTAGCGAGATGCCAAATTGTTACGCTTCCCTCATGGATAGGCGTGGGAAAAGTTGCCTGATATTTGATATAAATATTCCTGATATTTTGACGGCTGCATCCCAAAATATCAGCAATATCGGTTAAGCCAACAAAATCGGGCGTGGCTTCGATTAACTTTGCTTTAGGGATTACTTTATTAACATCTGTTAGTGCGCTTGAGACTGCCTCTAATGCCGATCCGGCTTCTCTTGTGAAATTCAGAGCGATTCGCCCTGGCCGTCCAATCCCGATAATGGCATCATCACACCCTGCCTCATAAAATTGATCTAACAAGGATTCCGGTTCGCACTCAAGGGAAGTAATATCAAACTTCAACGTAAAATCATAATCAGTCATCGCCTATTCCTCACCAATATCTGTGTGTTTTTGCATAATGCAGTTATCAACAATACGTCTAATTTGCTTGGCGTGGTTTCCAGGATTTTTTGGTGTACTCCAAATGCTCGCCCTGCAAAATTCACCGCACCTACATTCTTTATCGTTGTAAGGACAATACATTTGCCCCCATGCATGAGATCCACCTTCTACAATTCTCCATCCCTTACTTGATGCATATTCTAAAGCGGCCGCGATCTCTTTTTTCTGATGTGGCATTATTGATCTCGAAAATTTTCCCACATAGTAGTATTGTCGTAATAAGTTGTCAAATGACAATTATTGATGTTGAGCAAGCTTAGGCAGATTTAAACAAACTACAGAAAAGTTTCATGTGTCCGGGTCACGTCTTTCCAGGTAAATATGATTTATGCTTCACCTCTATTTTTAGCCCCGATCGGGTCGGGGCGACGGGATTTCGCCCGTCACCTCTCCCACACCACCGGACGTGCGGTTTTCCGCATCCGGCGGTTGAACCCAGTGACTTATCTTGTCACAAAATCTGATGGTAACCATAACCCCCATCGTTTCAACCTTGCGTTATTGAGCACTGTGCTTAGCATTGGGCTTCTCGCCATCCTCCATGCACCTACCGATACGGTTGTTTGACGCAAATGGTATGGCTTGGCTTTCAGCCGTTTTAATGCGTTTATTCTGCCCCGCTTATTATGCCAGCGTTGCCAGAAGTATTTCCGCATGTGCCTCCTTATCCAACCCTCCAATGCTCTGGTGATTGGATATTTTATGCACGCTCCATAATAGGCATACCAGCCTCTTATGTATTGCTGCCACTCCTTTATCCGTTCTTCCAATGCTTGCCTGTTTTGATTGTTCCAGTAATTTCTCACTTGATCTTTCAATTTCTCCAGGCTGGCTTTCGCCAGTTTTATGCTGCCATCGCTGTTGATTCTAAATCCAAGAAATTTTCCTTGCCAAGGCCTGCCTGTTCCACTTTTGTTTGGATTAACTCTCAACTTCAAGTGTTTGGCTATCCATTCCGTTAGGCTTGCCAGTATCCTTTCCCCGCTTCTTTCGCTTTTTACGAATATCACAAGGTCATCGGCGTACCGGCAGAAGCTTAATCCTCGACTTTCCAATTCTTTGTCCAAATCATCCAGGTAGATGTTGGCCAGCAGTGGGCTTAGCGGGCCACCTTGCGGCGTGCCTTGGCTTCGCTTGATTCTCTGGCCGTCTCTCTCCATTGGCGCTCTCAGGTAATTGCCTATCAGTTTCAAAACTCTCTTATCCCTGACTTTCTGGCCGATTTTCGCCATCAGTTTGTCGTGGTTAACTTCATCGAAGAACGCACAGATGTCTATATCCACTACCCAAGTTTTACCTTCCATCACATAGCGACTGGCCGCTCTGACCGCGTCATGCGCGCTTCTTTGCGGCCTATACCCGTAGCTGTGCTCACTGAATTCCGCTTCGAAGATCGGACTCAGTACTTGGCTTACCGCTTGCTGGATTACTCTGTCCTGAACATTCGGGATGCCCAACACTCGTTCTCCTCCTTGCGGTTTCGGTATCGCTATGCCTCGTATCGCTCCGGATTGATAAGTTCCCGCTTTCAGTTTCTCCGCTATCACAGGCCAGTGTTTACCAGCATGGTCTGCGAAATCTTCTACGGTCATACCATCTACTCCGGCCGATCCTTTATTGGCTTTTACTCGCTTATACGCTTCTTGCAGGTTGTCCCGATTTAGGACTCTTTCCATCACATCTTCATTCAGCACCTTCTATTTCTCCTTCGCCCAAGATCAGACTTGTATCCCGCGCTACTGTTATCAAACGGGAATCCACCCGTTCCTTTAGGTCGCCAGTTCGAGTAACTGCCGCAGTTGCAACGCTCGACTGTTTCGAAATACTACTCGCCGTTTCCTGGAGTTGTTCAATCGGTCTGTCTTTTGGTTCTTCGGCCCTTCGCTCCATCCTGTTTCCAGGACTTCCTCACTAATACGGCCTCTGCTGACTTCTCCCAAACTCTCATTCGGGAGATCTCCCCGGGTAGGGTGCTAAAACTTTCTGCCCGTGCCGTCAAGCTCTACCTGATGCGTCTTTCGGTAACGGTTGGATTTCGTGTTCCCTAGCACACTCATCGCCCACACCCGGCCTCACTGCTTGTTCTTGTTCATACGGTCGTGCATTTGCTATCCGCTTCTTTCAGGCTGGCCTCGCGGCTTCCCCCTTGCGGTTTCGCTACGGTTATTGTTACAATTTCCGGTTATCTCCTTTCAGATAACAAGTTTTAGCCCATGCCGGGCACACTAGGGTGGGCACCTTTTTGTGCCCACGCGAGTTGAATCGCTCGCAAACTTGACCAAATATTTCCAGCCAACATAATCTATCGTCATCGTCTAAAAAAATATCATCGCGAGCATTTCCTCGCGAAGTGACATGATACAAACCGCCCGCTAATTCAATTCTTAAAGGTCTTGCCATATTGTTTAACCTTTCATATATATATTTATGTTATTCATTCTGTATATGCTGTACATTTATTTTAACATAAAAATGCGTTATTGAAAGACCTGACCCCATTATCCCTTTGTATATGCTGTACATTTATTTTAACATAAAAATGCGTCATTGAAAGACCTGACCCCATTCTCCTTATCTGGAACTAGATACTTTGCTATTTCTGCCCATTCCCTCCAATATTGGGGGTTATTGTTTTTGGGAAACGGCAAGGATTCGATAAACGCTTGCTTTCCCTATATTAAGTTGTCTGGCAATCTGAGTTTTCGTCTATCCGCTTGCGGTGAGGCAAAGGACTTCTTGGCGTAATTCATAAAAATGCGTTATTGAAAGACCTGACCGCATTGTGTTCGTCGTTCGGGGTCGCTATCCAATTTCTATAGTTAAGGCAACCGTTGATCCAGTTGACTGTCTGGTATTCGGCGAGATAATCGGGGGCATTGAGGTCAGGTCTTTCCATAACACATTGTGCTTGATTACTAATTCAATTCTTAAAGGTCTTGCCATATTGTTTAACCTTTCATATATATATTTATGTTATTCATTCTGTATATGCTGTACATTTATTTTAACATAAAAATGCGTCATTGAAAGACCTGACCCCATTATCCCCCCTTGCGGTGAGGCAAAGGACTTCTTGGCGTAATTCATAAAAATGCGTCATTGAAAGACCTGACCGTACGCAGTAACAACTGCAAATCTAGCGGGTTAAAGTCCCGACCGTGGAATTGTCCGTACGCCACGGTAGCATGAGAAAGCGGCGTTGTGGCGACACGGGGTCGTAAGTTTTCAAATAGCAAAAGTGCAGGCCGAAACGAAAGTGAACCTATAAGTAGCCTCGTAAACGTAATCGAAGAAGCCGACCCTGTGGTCAGAAGGGGAAGGTCGTCGTACGAACACTTAAATAACGGAAATGGTGTTTGTGTTCTTCCGGGGTAGCAGGGTTGGCATGTACTAGAAGATTTGTAGTCCAGTGCTGGAGACCTGTATTGAGGGATGGGGAGGCCATCGATCATTGGATATAAGGAAACGAAATTTCAATGGCTGAATACAGGAGTCGGAGGGGCTCATAGTACCGTTTGAAGCCAAAGGACAACATAACCTTGGCTGAGGGAAGGGGCTCTACTTTGTTCACGCAACCCAAGAATGGAGGATGAGGAGATTGCCATGTTGCTAGTCACTCCTACGAAAATCAGGACATTACAGAGGAAGCTATATACCAAGGCCAAGCAAGAACCAGCCTATCGTTTTTACGCGCTTTACGACAAGATATACCGGGAAGATGTCCTCTATCACGCCTGGTGTCTGGTTAGAGCTAATAAGGGAAGTCCCGGCGTTGACGGGATAAGCTTTGAAGCCATAGAGCATGTAATTGGGTTAGATAAGTTTTTGTTGGAACTTGTCCATGATCTGAAAGAAAAGACCTACCGAGCCCAGCCAGTCCGGCGCGTTATGATTCCTAAAGCGGATGGTAGTTTAAGACCGCTGGGGATTCCGACGATACGTGACCGGGTGGCGCAAATGGCGGTTAAACTTGTCATTGAGCCCATATTCGAAGCAGACTTCTGTCCGAATTCGTATGGATTCAGACCAAAGAAATCGGCGCATGATGCGGTGGATGACATTGCCAATGCGCTATGGGCGGGTTATACACAAGTCATAGATGCTGATTTGACGAAATATTTCGACAGCATACCGCATGCAAAGCTGATGGCAGTGGTTGCAGAACGCATTGTTGATGGTGAGATTCTCGCACTGATCAAGCAATGGCTGAAAGCCCCCGTGATTGGTAATGATGAAAACGGTAAGAGGAAGGTGTTGGGTGGTGGAAAAGCCAATCGTAAAGGAACGCCGCAAGGTGGTGTAATCTCCCCGCTATTGGCAAACTGCTACCTACATATTCTTGACCGGATATGGCAACGACATCAGCTCAAAGGCAAATTAAAAGCGCAGTTGGTGAGATATGCCGATGACTTTGTTGTGTTGTGTAGAAAGGATGTTGAAACACCCATGTTGGTTGTAAAGCAAGTGCTGGAAAGATTAGGTCTTACCCTGAACGAATCCAAAACGCACATTGTTGACGCTACCCAATCAAGCTTCAATTTCTTGGGATTTTCAATCAGAATGAGCCAAGGAAGGCGAACAGGCAAGCCATACCCGCATGTCTGCCCATCAGCTAAATCTGCGAAGAAGATCAAGGACAAGCTGACACAGATGACGGGGCGAAATCAAACCACCCTGCCACTAGAAATTATGATCAGAAATATTAATCTAAGCCTCAGAGGTTGGACAAACTATTTCCATTATCAAAACTCTAGTCAGGTATTTGAGAAAGTTAAGGTACACGCAGAGCAACGCCTGCGTAAACACTTGATGAAACGCCATAAGATAAAAGATCGAAAGATTGGCGAAGGTCGATTTCCTAGCGTAGATTTATACAAACGCTATGGTTTATTTAAGGTTCCAGGGAAAGCTGGCTGGCGATCAGTGCATGCCTGAGTACGAAGAGCATCGGAAAGCCGTGTGCGGGAAAACTGCAAGCACGGTTTGATGAGGAGGGGTAGGCGCAAGCCTGCTCCTTACTCTACCCATTATCCCCCTTTGCTATTTCTGCCCATTCCCTCCAATATTGGGGGTTACTGTTTTTGGGAAACGGCAAGAATTCGATAAACGCTTGCTTTCCCTATATTAAGTTGTCTGGCAATCTGAGTTTTCGTCAATCCGCTTGCGGTGAGGCAAAGGACTTCTTGGCGTAATTCATAAAAATGCGTTATTGAAAGACCTGACCCCATTATCTTGGAACTAGATACTTTGCTATTTCTGCCCATTCCCTCCAATATTGGGGGTTACTGTTTTTGGGAAACGGCAAGGATTCGATAAACGCTTGCTTTCCCTATATTAAGTTGTCTGGCAATCTGAGTTTTCGTCTATCCGCTTGCGGTGAGGCAAAGGACTTCTTGGCGTAATTCATAAAAATGCGTCATTGAAAGACCTGACCCCATTATCCCCTATCGGCCAAGAGCAGTCGTTCGGGGTCGCTATCCAATTTCTATAGTTAAGGCAACCGTTGATCCAGTTGACTGTCTGGTATTCGGCGAGATAATCGGGGGCATTGAGGTCAGGTCTTTCCATAACACATTGTGCTTGATTACTAATTCAATTCTTAAAGGTCTTGCCATATTGTTTAACCTTTCATATATATATTTATGTTATTCATTCTGTATATGCTGTACATTTATTTTAACATAAAAATGCGTCATTGAAAGACCTGACCCCATTATCCCTTTGAGGTCAGGTCTTTCCATAACACATTGTGCTTGATTACTAATTCAATTCTTAAAGGTCTTGCCATATTGTTTAACCTTTCATATATATATTTATGTTATTCATTCTGTATATGCTGTACATTTATTTTAACATAAAAATGCGTCATTGAAAGACCTGACCCCATTATCCCTTCTATTTCTGCCCATTCCCTCCAATATTGGGGGTTACTGTTTTTGGGAAACGGCAAGGATTCGATAAACGCTTGCTTTCCCTATATTAAGTTGTCTGGCAATCTGAGTTTTCGTCTATCCGCTTGCGGTGAGGCAAAGGACTTCTTGGCGTAATTCATAAAAATGCGTTATTGAAAGACCTGACCCCATTCTCCTTGTGACCCCATTCTCCTTGTG
Source organism: Methylomonas sp. AM2-LC (assembly GCF_039904985.1). Taxonomy (NCBI): domain Bacteria; kingdom Pseudomonadati; phylum Pseudomonadota; class Gammaproteobacteria; order Methylococcales; family Methylococcaceae; genus Methylomonas; species Methylomonas sp. AM2-LC. The sequence continues at coordinate 2,394,276 of NZ_CP157005.1, read as the reverse complement.
ACCCCATTCTCCGTGTGACCCCATTCTCCGTGTGACCCCATTCTCCGTGTGACCCCATTCTCCGTGACCCCATTCTCCCCTACTCCCTAGCAATACGCCAACGGCTAACTGGATGCGAATCAAACTGTTTTCTGGCATGTTGCCATTGTTTCACTACATTCTCAATACCACGGCTATCGGCAACTTTAAACTCGGTAAAACACTCATTGCTGTGTACAAAGGCTTGTAGAAACGGACCCATGGCCTGTTGCTGGGTTTTGTATAATTGTAGGGCTTGTGATTTCAGTTTTACTTCAGGCTGATTAAGTGCTAAGCAACTGCGGCTATGACCACGCAAAGGTAAATCCTCCGGCAAAAACAGGGGTTGCTCGCTGTTATCAATGGCTTTATCGGCGCTTGATCCGGGTGGCCAGCCGTCTTGCCAGTGTATTAAATAGGCTAACAGGCGCGGTTCAGTGTGAGCGGTTTTGTTACTTTCTCGCCAGTCATCAACGGCCAACAGGGCAAACATTCCTAATCCGGCATGATCAGAATCATTTTCCATTACATCAGGAAATACGATAATGGTCGGCTTGGTGTCTTTTAGTATGGCTACCAGTTCGTTGCGTAAATCTTCACCATCCTGGGCTATGCCTTTATCTTCTGCGGCACGGTAAGGTACATGGTCAAAACCAGTAAAACCAGAGCGATCTGGATGACTACGCCGCCAATGCGAGACCAGCATGGCGTATACCGAACCATCGGAATAGCCTAACAAATCCAGATGAATAAAACCTTTACCTAACAGTTGCGCGGCATGCCGCGATTCATTCAGTCTATCTTCACCGTAATGAATAAAGTCGCTGGGTTTAAGATGTTGTTTGCCAGTGGCTTTTTGAATGGCTTCCACATAAGCATCGCCTGAAGTGACTACTACAGAACGTACCGATCCGCCCTGTGCCAGCACTTGCTGTATCAAGCCACCTGCGCTTAAGGTTTCGTCGTCTGGATGTGGGGCCAATACCAGTAATCGCTCGGCATGACCGACATTAAAATTGGCGGGTGTTTGGGCTTGGGCAACAGTAATGCAAAGCATTGCCAATATGACTGTCATGGTCAGTGTGATTAGCTTGCAAAAACGCGAAATTTTCATAAACAATCCTTGAATAGTGGCATCTGAGGGTGTTTTATGGTTAAAAAATAAGTTTGATTGGGTGTTGTTATTAATGCTCAGTTTGATTAGCTGTCTGCTGGGTTATGGCTGGTGCCTAACCCAGCCTACGCCATTGAGTTAATTAGGCTTATTTACTTAGCAAACGCGCGGTTACTCGCTGTAAATCGGCATCTGTGTCTACACCGGCTTCCGGTGTTTGTGCGACTATTTCCACGCGGATTTTTTCGCCATGCCATAGTATGCGCAGTTGTTCCAGGGCTTCCACGCTCTCTAGGGGTGAGCTGGACCAGCGGCAATAGCGTTGTAAAAAATCGACAGTATAGGCATACATACCAATATGCCGTAAGGCACCAAAGGGAGGCTGATTAGCGTAATGTTCTGGAAAGTTGGCGCGTTGCCAGGGGATGGGCGCTCGGCTAAAGTACAGCGCATAGCCGTTTTTATCCAGTACCACTTTCACGGCATTCGGGTTAAATACTTCTTCGCCACTGTCAATATGGGCGGCCAGTGTGGCTATGCCAGCCTGTGCATCACCGGCCAGTGCTTGCGCCACATCATGAATATAGGCTGGTGGAATCAAAGGTTCGTCGCCCTGCAGATTGACAACGATGGTGTGAGCATCCCAGCCTAACAGACTGGCAACTTCGGCAATACGCTCGGTGCCGGACTGATGTTGGGGAGACGTCATCACCACCTGAATACCTAAAGCACTGACGGTATCAAAAATACGCATATCGTCTGTGGCCACCACTACTTGTTCGGCCTGGGCTTCTAAAGCACGCTGACAGACATGCACTATCATAGGCTTGCCTGCAATGTCTAGCAGTGGCTTACCCGGTAAGCGGGTGGAGGCATATCGGGCCGGAATAACGACCTTAAAACCAGTACTCATTTGCGTAAGGCTTCACATTCATCAAAAGTTAAGCTGCGAGCTTCGTCTTCCAGCATCACCGGAATATCATCGCGAATCGGAAACGCCAGTCTATCCGCTTTACAAATTAATTCCTGCTGTTCTTTCGCATAAATTAAAGGGCTTTTGCACAAGGGGCAAGCCAATATATCGAGCAGTTTATTATCCATGAATTTTATCTTTAAGTGAGCTAAGTAAGGGGTCGGTAAACAGGGGCGACACGTCTGCAGTGATCGGTAAATACCAATGCTGGGCTTGTGCAAACGGTCGACATTTAACCGCATCTTTTTCGGTCATAATGATGGGTAGCGACTGTTTAAAGTTTAAATCAGACGCGCTGTAGGCGTAATGATCCGGGAAAGCATGCGGGGTAATTGTTAGTCCTGCCGCGCTTAATTGTTTAAAAAATCGAGCGGGATTACCAATGGCGGCTACAGCATGACAAGCCGTGTTGTTAAAAGCCGTTAAGGGTTTACGTTCGCCACTTAACAGGTTTACCAATTCGTCGCCTCGGCAGTATAAAGCGGTTTCATTCTCTTGCAGATCCTGACCACCATTGACCAGCACCCAATCCACTTTTTTAAGGCGTTCAGTGGGTTCGCGTAACGGGCCTGCTGGCAGGCAATAGCCATTGCCAAAGCGGCGTTCGCCATCGATGACCACTATTTCGAAATCGCGCTGTAAGGCATAATGCTGTAAACCATCATCGGAGATGATGACATTGCAGTCAAAATTTGCCAGCAAAAACTGGGCAGCTTCTACGCGTTTAGCCGCAATTACCACCGGACAGGCACAACGGCTGGCTAATAAAACCGCTTCATCACCCACCAACGCGGTATCGCTGTGCGCCGTAACAGTTTGTGCAATTTGATTAGCGGTGCCAGCATAGCCGCGACTAATAACGCCGGGTTTATAGCCTTGCTCAGTCAGTAATTCCACCAGTTTGATAACCAGTGGTGTTTTGCCGGTACCGCCTACGGTAATATTCCCGACAATAATCACCGGCACTGGTGAGCGCCAGGATTTCAATACGCCAATACGGTACAAAAAATGCCTAAAACGTATCACATCGACATACAGCATCGACAGCGGCATAATTGCGCTGGACAAGTACATCTCTTTGTACCAGGCATCTGTCAGCCATCTAACCAGCTTTGCTTTCATTGCGTTTCCGGCGGATTAATCGCAAAGGTAATATGGTGAAAACCAATTTGATTGGCAATATCCATGGCACTCACCACCGCCTGATGCGGGGTTTTACCATCGGCATTAATAATGAACGGCAAATGGCGGGAGGTATCGGCCATTTTGACTAATGCTGCTTTCAAGCCTTCCAGATTCTGATTTGGCAGCACTGTGACTTGTTCGGTATCGCTGCCCAGTGCATACACACCTTTGGCATCGATATACAGATTAATGGCTTTAGTGGTTTGCTGGATTTCACTGCCCTCTGCTTGCGGCAAATCGATCTTTAAATCTGAATGTTGCCGGAAAGTGGTAGCCATCATAAAGAAAAACAACAGCACCAGCAATACATCAATCATCGGTATTAGACCGATATCCACGGGCGCTCTTTTTTTACGGCGAAAATCCATCAGGCTTCCTCTCTATCGCCCTGCATAATATCAATCAGACGCAGTGATTCCTCTTCCATGTGCAACACATGGTCATCTACCAAACGTTCGAAATAGCGATGAAAAAACAGACTGGGAATCGCCACGGTTAACCCTGAAGCGGTACAAATTAATGCTTCTGAAATACCGCCACTTAAAATGGATGGATCGCCCATACCGCCTACGGCAATATCGGAGAACACGCGGATAATACCATCCACTGTACCCAGCAAACCGATTAATGGCGTAATGGTGGCGATACTGCCCAGTGCATTCAGATAATATTCCAGCTCGTGAGCGACTTGCCTGCCCACTTCTTCGATACTGGTTTTCATCATTTCCCGGCCATGCTTATGATTTTGCATACCGGCAGCCAGCACCCTACCCAAGGGTGAGCTTTGTTTAATGCGGCGAATGGCTCCCGCATCCAGTTTATTTTCACGCTGTAATTGCCAAATATAAGGCACCAGATCGGGTGGCAGAATGCGTTTGCGCTGCAAAGACCACATCCGCTCTACAATAATTGCCAGTGCCGCAATTGAAGCCAGAATGATGGGAGCCATCATCCATCCACCATTTTTGATAATATCAAACACCTAACTGTTCCCCAACTTGGATTTAGTAATCACAATTTTAACCTAAGCGCAGCTATTTTGCAGAGTAGAAGTCTACACTGACAATACGGCTTGCTGGTTTGATGCGGTTCGCTGGCGCTTACCGCATCCTACACGATAGTCTAATTACGCTGAGTTGTTGCTTAAATTTTAGCCACTCGCTGTTTCAGATAGGCTGCAAATTCGTTTTTAATTTCGTCGTGCAGCAAGCCATATTCCACATTGGCTAATAAGAAACCAAATTTGGAGCCGCAATCATAACGATTGCCTTCAAATTCAAATGAATATACTTTCTCGTCGTTCATTAAGGCGGCGATGGCATCAGTTAGCTGAATTTCACCACCTGCGCCTCGGCCAGTTGTCTCGATTTTTTCGAAGATGGCCGGGGTTAAAATATAGCGGCCTACCACAGCAATATTAGAAGGTGCCACTTCGGGTTTTGGCTTTTCCACGATAGATTTTAATTGCCCTACCCCAGGTGCCGTTACGGTGTGTTCAACAATACCGTATTTATGCGTTTCTTTGGGATCGACCTGTTCTACGCCCAAAATACTGCTCTGAGTGCTGGCAAATAAATCGACCATTTGTTTTAAGCAACCGCGACTGCCATCTTCGATCAAATCATCAGGCAAAATGACTGCGAACGGTTCATTGCCCACGACCGGTTTGGCGCAATGCACAGCATGCCCTAAACCCAATGCCTCAGATTGTCTTACAAATACGCAAGACACATGCGGAGGTAATAAATTACGCAGCATTTTTAATAATTCGGTTTTACCATTTTTTTCCAGTTCTTTTTCCAGCTCATAGGATTTATCAAAATGATCGGGAATTGAGTTTTTATTGCGCCCGGTTACAAAAATCATGGTATCAATACCCGCTGCAATAGCCTCTTCCACAGCGTACTGTATTAAGGGTTTATCAACAATCGGCAACATCTCTTTGGCAACTGCCTTGGTTGCTGGTAAAGAACGGGTACCCAGTCCTGCGACCGGAAAAACGGCTTTAGTAATTTTTTGGCTCATAGTAACTCTTGTGTGTTGATGAAGCGGCTATTAAAGGTAACAAAAAAGGAGAACATCGAAAAACCCGCCTTTAAACGCGCAGGTTTTTTGAGGTTCTCAACACTGTAGCTTAACGGTAAATAAATAATCTATACACCACCCTGCAACGTAATTTTTAATGTTTTAAATCAATTATCTACAGAAAGTGAAGCGCAGCTATTGCGATTAACGCTCCAGTTGCCATGGACACATCCTTTAAAAATTGAGCTTTACACTGAATAGAAAGGCTCTATTTTAAACATAGTCAGCAAACCAGCAAAATACTAACTGCTTAATTGTCAGAAAAATTAAACAACCCCGCCAAGCAACTAGATAAATCCAGCCTAGAAAAGCGGCATGCTGATTATTATAGCGAGTATCTTGCAAAATACAGTCATGCCTAAACTTAAAAGTTTAGGCACTATGCACGCCTGTAGAGGAAGAGCCGATGCCAAAAGTCGCATTGATCGTGATAGCTGCGCTACACTTTGTTCAGCACCGCCAATAGTCCATTGATTTTAATTACAAAAAATTCATTGCCAATTAATAAAGTTGAAAAGCAAGTCAACATGGCTACACCCTTATTTTCTATTCCTGTAAGGTAAAATTTGCCGCGTATTGATGGCTTAATTACAGCACCAACCACTCGCTTTAAAACAGCTGACCTGCCCGCTGCAAAATGCCGCACTTTACAATCAGTGTTTAACAAGGTAACTTTAGCCACAGAAAAAAATACATCATGTGATTTCGGCCGTTGTAACCTGTCAGCTCACACTGTGATTGAAAGCAGTGACTGACTTGCTTATGTAAAGCGGATTGTTGGGTATAGGTTAGCACCTAACCCAAGCTGCGTTATTGAATCTAATTAATTGTTCTTTAAGAAAGTAATCCTATTAAGAGTAGTACAACTCTTAGCATGATGACCGACTATTGAATCGCGCCACTTAATGACCCAACCTTCAGTAAACCATGAATATTTCCATTATCCAACGCCTTATCCAATTACTGGCAGACGCATTTTTTGCCTTGTCAGTAAAATCGGGACCCATGGAAATTGAAAAACTGGCTATTTTGATCCATCAAGCCATGGATCACAATCGACGTATTTACCATACCTCGGCGCATATTTTTGAACTGTGTGAAGGTATGCAAGCCCGACAAGTTTTGGCCGCGTTGTTTCACGACATTGTTTATCAGCAATTAGATTGCAGTTTCCCTTGGCTGGCACAAAATATAGTCGATAACATTGGTAAAATAGAAAACAACACGCTGCAACTAAATGCATCCCCAGCAAAAGAATGGGATATTAAACTGTGTATGGCGGTATTTGGTTACCAACCCGCAGCAAGTATCAGTTTAAACCACGGCGCCAATGAATTTTTAAGCGCTATTTTCGCCGCCCGTCAATTGCAAAAGCTGTTATCAGCACAAGATTTACTGGCGATTACGGCTTGCATAGAAGCCACCATCCCCTTTCGCGGTACGGATGCGGACGGTTTGAGCTATCCCCTGCAATTGGCAGAACGGGTACAAACAGCAGCTAGCTTACTAGACATTCATTTAGATGATGTGCAACTATCCACACTGGTTACGGAAGCGATTACTTTGGCAAACCGTGATGTAGCGAACTTTGCACACCCAGACCCCAGTCATTTTTTGGCTACCACCTGGCAACTGCTGGAAGAAGCTAACATCGTATTGAGCAAACCCAAATCCTATACCATTCAAGCCTATCGCAACAGCTTGCTGGGCATGGAAAGGTTCTTGACCACCCTAAATCCGGCTTTGGTATTTCACAGTTATCAAAATACTCCCAATCCAGAGCAACTGCTGGCCATGCAACAGGCGGCGCAGCACAATATCCAGTTTGCCAACCTGTATCTGGGTGTCAAAATTACGGGTATTGCCGTGATTGAAGCGCTGGCCTTATTAACCGGTGGCGATTGCGCCATCGCCGAATTTCTGGGCGATCCGTTCGCGAAAAGAAACCAACAAACGCATGCTTGTCAGTTTATACCCCACATAGCAGTCTGCCAGCCTGTTGATGAGGCATTATTGCAGGTTTTGGATAGTGGGCGCAGCCAACCCTGTGATTATGATTTAAATGAATCGCCGTTTAGTGCCTATCTGTGTCGCATTCTGGGGCAAACGCAGGTGATGGCACTTAGCCAGCATGCCAGACAATTCTTTATCGGCACCTTAGATTCGCAAGCATTTTTAAACCTGCTGCCACAGCAAGTGATACACACTATTGCCAGCGCCTGCGCAAATGTTATGCTTAGCCGCGCACCGGCATTGCTGGCATTAACCACAGACTTTACTCAATAAGTGACTCTAGGTACTAATGTAGGAAGTGGCAAGCGCTGGCGAAATTATTTTGCAAACACAATATAGCGTCGCAACGGCGAACCCGCCGCCCATACAAATGCTTCGGTGTAATAATGCATCAAAGCCAGATAGCCAATCACGCCCAAAGTGACTGCTTTATAGATTTGCGTTGCGAATAAGGTTTGCGTAATAAAATTAACCGCTTCATCACCATAAACCTGTAACACATAGGTTAATAAAAACGATAACAACGGTAGCACCACGGCCACGGGTACATGACAGGCACTGGTAAAACGCAACAGAAAATTATCCGCCTGTTGCCGATGCCGATTCACATCGTGACTGACATAAAAACTATAGGCAGTGACATCATGTACTAATCTTGGAATTAAAATTGCCAGAAAGTAATACTGCTGCGCATACAAATACCAGCTGCTGATAACCAGCAAACTATTTGCCCACAAAAAATACAGCCCCATACCACGCGGTACTTTAGACTGACAACGCCAGGTACTTACCACTAAAGCCAATGTTAAAGCGCTGGCAAGCCTTAACACCCAGACAGCTTGTTCTGCGTCCAAAGTATTTTTAAGGAAAATGCCCAGATAAATAAAAATACCGGCACTGACGCTTAAGCCTAACTGCCAGTAAAACTCGGCACTGGGTAAACGGCACACGGCTTTGGCTACTCCATGCTGTTGCCGTAACACATGGTAAACCGTCCAGCAAGCCGTCAACACATACAACCAGGTATAGGGTATAAATAAGCTGCCGATACCAAAAAACACTATAATAAACGCTGTCATACCCAGCAATTTATACTTAAAGGCCGCTAGATAATCGCTATGCGTAGCCAGTAATACATTACTGGCGATAATGTGCGGCGTACCAAATAATACTTGAAACAACATAAAATGACTGGGACTACTGGGCAGCATATCGCGTAAAGTAAAGTGTAAGGCAAACTGGTCGATTAGCTGTAACAGTAAACAAAGCGGCACGATGCCATACAAACTTAACAAAAACCGAAAAGACACCGCCATAGATGAGCGGGCGGGCGGGCTGGAAACATCGAGACTGGCTGCTGACATAGTGTCACCTTTGTTATTATTTTAGGTCAGGATAGTAAGCACTATTTTAACGGGCAACGCCAAAAACGAAAGCGATAATCTCTATTCAGCTTGTTTTTTTAAATCAATAGGCTGTAGGATGATGTACTGAACGAAGCGTTGCGCATTTGTCGCGATGGCTGCTACTCCTGACGTTGGCTCCTATATAATCTTAAATTACGATGCATACTGCACTGATTGAAAGCTTAAAACCGCTGCTGATACAGCAAAAACTGCACGTTGCCGCGGCCGAAAGTATCACCTGCGGCATGCTGCAAAGCGCGTTAGGCTCTATCAGTGGTAGTTCCGAGTATTTAGAAGGCGGCTTAACCGCCTATAATCTGCAACAGAAATTCAGTTTGCTGCATATAGACTATCAACATGCGCAAAGTGTTAATTGTGTGTCGCAACAAGTAGCCGAGCAAATGGCCGAACAAGTGTGTTTATTATTTGCCTGCGATATTGGCTTGGCCACTACCGGCTATGCCGAACCCAATAAAGCACATCACATCGCCATACCAGAGGCGTATATTGCTATCTGTCATCGGCATAAACTGGAAATTAGCTGTGTACACAATGCCTATGTCACCGGAAAAGACTTGAACCGCAAACAGATGCAAGCCTATGTCACGCAGCGTATCTTACAAGCATTGCTGGATTATTTAACACATCGTAATCACATTATAACCATGCATCAATACTGACTATCATGCCGCGCCGACTGTTTCTAAAACAATGTATGCTTACCGTGTTGGGCTGGTGTGCCAGCAAATCTGCAGTTAGCGCCTGGGATGCTGGTCGTTTTAGTGCCTCGCCCTATACAGACATTTTGCATCAACTGGTTAAGCAGCAAACACTTATAGACAGTAACGACATGCAAATCAGCCTGCCAGACATTGCCGAAAACGGTGCCGTTGTCCCTATCAGCATTCGTAGTGATTTGGATAATATTCAACAGATTTACGTACTGGTAGAAAAAAACCCCACGCCACTGGCCGCCCAATTTAGTTTGTCTGCGCGTGTTGCCGTGCAAATCAACGCTCGTATCAAAATGGCGGAAAGCTGCAATGTTGTGGTGATTGCCCAGCAAGGTGATCGCTACTTACGTAGCCAGCAATGGGTTAAAGTTAGTGTGGGTGGTTGCGGAACCGGCTAAGCTTTCCGCAACCCGACACCCGTATGTCAGTGCATGACATACGGGCGATGTAACGAAGAAAAGTCCTGTTTTATCAGTACCCTTATTTGCTAGGTCCTGGCGCACCGTTGCCTGGACTAACCGCCGTACCTGGGGTTAGCAAATAGGCTTTTAAAATGGCAAGATCGCTGAAGTTAACTTTACCATCGCCGTTTAAATCCGCATTAGCAGCAGCATTATTGGCATTATCGTTAAAGCCTGTTTTCAGAAAACTGGCTTTCAGCAACGTAAAGTCTTTCAAATCCACGACATGATCGTTGTTTAGGTCTGGGTCGCAAATATTGCCAAAGCCATCGCCGTCGGTATCGCGTTGATTGGTATTGGCTTTGTGCGTGCAGTTATCGGTTATATCCAGAACGGTATCACTATCCACATCGACAATATTAACCGCTGCCATTTGCGCACCGATGTAATCGCCTAAGCCGCCATTAGGCGCATCACCCACCACAGCTTCGTGGGTTTCTGGATCGTAATAATCTAAAACGGTTTGACCGGGGTTATCTTTGAATTTGTAAAACTCATAACGGCGTGTAACCGATTCGCTGTTATTAGCCATTGCTTTACCGCCAGAGTTACCGGTCAGATCAGACACTGAGTAAGTAGCGCCGGCACCATTAGCTATACCGGTGGGCGTAAGGGCTTGCATGACTACCCAATTCACTTCGGTTTCGCCAGGTTGATTAGGCACATCAGGATCGTCGGTCAATAAATGTTTCAGTTCTGCCGATTTAGGCGCTTCTGTTACATACACTTTAACCCAAATAGCATCACTAAAATCGTAGGTGCTACTGACATTTTGCAAGGCCGGTGGGGTTTGAATCACAGGTTGAACCACCGGTGGCAGCGGCTTTGGTGGTGGCACTGGCGGTACAGGTTGTGGTTGAACATTCCAGATAGGTGCTGGAATACTGGCTGGCACAGGCGAACCGTTTACTGAATAATAGGCCAGACTACCTGGATTAACCGGGTCCGCGATCAACCAACGGTAAACGGTGTTGGTTGGCGTACCCAGTACACCAATACCAAAATGTTCGCAGCCTTCACCCGGATAACTGGCACCACTGCCCCCTGTCCAGCAAAAATGGCCAGCAGTCTGCATGGTGGGATTAACCGCTTTGGGCGTGGTTTGTAACCAGGCTTTTTTTACTGAGTCGTATTGGCTTTCATAACGGACTTTAACGCCTTTTTTTCCACCTGTAGCGGTATCGTCAAAGTCGATTAAACGTGGCGTGCCGTATTGAATATATGGCGCACTAAAAGTATATGTCACCTGTTTGCTGGTAACATCGTCCAGTTCGATTTCAAAACCGTGACAATCATCACCGGTGTCGTTGATGGCATCAAAATTACTAAGCGAACCAAAGCTGGCAGCCGCATGTACCGGACTGGCAGCCCAGCACAACATTAAAGCCAAAGATAAGCGCGTGGTGGTTGCCACTAAACTATGTTTTTTAAGTTTCATCATTTTCTCCTGTTGGCTTAAATGCTGTGTTTAGCAGTGGTCGCCTGCATACGGCGCGCACGTACCAACAAGGCACCCATGCCACTGATTAATAAATACACGGAGTCTAATTCCGGTACAGCGCTGGTGACTTGCACAACCGCACCGGTGTAGGTGTAAAGCAGTTGTTGCGCTGGATTTCCGGTATCAACAAAACCACCGGCATTGGCGTTATCATTCAGGGTTAAATAATAATTACCGACATGGTTAGTATGAAAAACCAGCGTACCAATGGTTACAGAGCCTGAAGTGGGTAAGCCATCTAAGCTGCCAAAGGCAATGCCATCCAGATGATCGCTTGTTGAAGTGGGTGCGAAACTAAAAAAATTAGTATCATTGGCAGGCAAGGTTGGATTGTAAGTGAACGATGCGAAACTTAAACCGTTGCCGTTCGTAAAGGTATGGGTGGGGACTGCGCTGGAATAATCACCGTACCAAACATTCAAACCGCCGCCCAAAGACACGTCAGAAAAGTTGTATATCAAGTTAAACGACACATCCGTTCCCACAGATACGCTTGGAGTGGCTGGGCTTAGCGAAATGTCATTGGCATAGGCAACGCCGCTACCCAAAGAACACAGCATAATAGTGGCTAATAACTTAGCTTTGACGGGCTGAAAACACATACGGAACACTCCATTATTGTCATAAATGCTTATTAATAAACAAGAAACATGCCACGCTTTATTCTTATGAAATATAAGGGTATTTAAAGGTTAGAGCTAGCCATTTCATACCATTTTTGCAGTCATGCCTCTAAAAAGCATGAAAAAATGGTATGAATGCAATGAACGATTACAAAACGATAGAATATGGTGAGCGATGGAGAAACACATCTGTGACCACCTACAGGTTTATGATGACGTAGTATTGAACAATTAGTTAATGACGGTAAATTACAGCTTGATGGTGCGCGAAGTGGCACCCGTTATTTTCTCCTATAGTTTGGTTCAAAAGCGGGTCTATCGACCAAGCCTGAGCTAAACTAATGCGCTATACGATAGGCATATCGCTGCGACACTTTGTAAAATAAATACTTTTTGTTTGGCTCACTCTCAGAACTTGAGCCAAACTTTTCTACCTAAACGACAATTTAAGACAATATTCGCGCCCAGCTTAGTTGGATGTGGTGTGGCACGAACCGCACCTTAATGCCTTAATCGACGTCATCAATCTCAAAATAAAAACACGACAAACAATTCTGCTGTATCTGGTTGTGATAATGCATGTGGTTGGGTGTAAATTGTTGCGGTTCGCTGGCGCTCACCACAACCTACGCGGCGTGTCTGTTGGTATTTTGTGCGTAGGGTGTGGTGAGGCACGAACCGCAGCATAAAGCCTTATTCGATGTCGTCAATTTCAAAATATAACCATGATTATCAATAGGGAGCGTGGTGGTCTGTTTGTTTTTAAGGTTGGTGGTTAGCTGCTTATAGGCTTGGTGGGTTAGGATGCGCGGATAGGGTTTCAATGCTTGAAGGTTATACATTTTGCGCATCTAACCCACCCTTGCAGCCTATCGTTAGCAAAAATGATTGATTTGCGCCCATTTAAGCACCCTACAGCTTTAATTTTTTGATGATAGCGAAATTACTTTCAAAACCTTAACTCTATCATCCACGCTATGCAGCCACACATAGCCTATGGCACCAGGGGTTATGGTCACGAAGCGCAGTACCGCTTCTTCTGAGGCTAATACTTCAGGTGGCATGATGCCTTGAAAGTATTGTTCATTCCAGTAACTTTCCTGATCGTCGGGCAATTTATTGAATAAGGTTAAGGAAAATGCTTTGCGTAGTTCATTGGCAGAGGGCAAATTAATGGGAATCCAGCGCCGTCCATTACTATCCAGCATCAATTTGCGTAAATACACCCATTTTAATTGATCCAGCGTGACGCTGTTCAGCTCATTGCTACGTTGGGTGATGATGGCAAGTGCTTCGTCTGCCAGACAATTGCGGCTATAGCCAGCCACACCCCATAGGAAAATCATAAAGATCAAGTGTCGTAAAAAAAGCATATTAAAACAACACAGAAAACGAGGCAAACAGGCCATCAGCTGCCAGTTGCCGATTGTTAACACCGGTTCGGTATTCCAATTTAAAGATCAATGGCGCTTGTGGTCGATAGGCTAGACCCATAACACCCACCTGCCCTAAGGTTTGTGCGTTCAGCCTATCAAAAAACTCGTAGCGGCCAATAGCATAGATATTCCCGACGATGGGATTGACGCCTTGAATATAACCTTCCCAGTTATTTTGGTTACTCAATGCCGTGCTGTTGCGATACACGATTTCGCTATTCAGGGTGAAATGCGCATAGGTCCAGGCCAAATCCAAGCCAGTTAGATGATTTCTGATACTGGCATTTCCCAGTAAGGCATAATCAGCATACGATAAGCCGATCTGTAGGGCATCATTGGCGTGATAGCGTAAGCGTAATCCTTGCGCATTATCAAACACCGGACTCTCAGAAATGATACGGGTTGGATCAAGTGCAGAACTGTAATCACTATAAACCGAATAGTCCAGATAGCGCTTACCCAGCGTCACGGTGCCTTGCAACATTAAGCCAGTTGCATAATCTGCAAATAAATGCGTGGTTGCTACCGGACGCGAGGTCGTCCACACCAGCGGGTCGACATGTATCAAATTCCACTGCCCAACAGGCGTTAAAATTTTCCCCACTCTAAGGCTTAAGCTATCGGCAACCAGATAATCAAAGTATAAACGTTCCATATGCACGTTAACACTGTCACCATTTAGAACTTGGCTGCCACCCACCTGTAATATATTTTCTGCCTCGGTTTCTGAGAAAAATCGCAGCTTAGAACCACTATCCCAAGACACAAACAGACTGAGGCTGCTCAGTGTAAATGAGGCGGGGTTTTTTCCCAAGCCTTCTACATGGCTACTGCTATAGCCACCCAAGCTTAAACCGCTATCACCCAAGGCATAACCACGGCCTAATTGGTAAGGGCTATCCGCAGCCCAAAGCGGTTGTGCTAAACCTGCTGCCAATAAAAACCCCCATAAACTGATTGCCATCCTTAGCGCAAATAGGGGCAGGCCTAATTTCGTTGACAAAGATGACTCCTAGGTTTTGTCCAGATCGCTGTGGTATTTTTTAAGTTTATACCAAAGTGTACGCTCACTGATTTTTAACTGGCGTGCCGCTTTGGCTTTATTACCATCCGCATTGTGTAAAGCCTGGTTAATCATGCGCACCTCTAAACTGGCCACAGACGCTTCCAAATCGGCACGTCTGTCGTTATTTGCAGTCTCCGGGGTTTGATCGCTTTGACGCTGTTTAGGAATTAATTCGTGAGGCAAATGCTCTGTACCTATCTCACCGTTCCGACTTAAAACCACTGCTCTTTCGATAATATTTTTAAGTTCTCTCACATTACCAGGCCAGGCATAGGCGCTTAAAATTTTAGCGGCGGCGGCTGACAGACTTAGTGCTTGACAGCCTAATTGTTTACGGAAATGTTCGATAAAATTATTGGCCAATAGCAAAATATCATAATCGCGCTCACGCAGTGGCGGCAGGCTAATATTAAACACGTTTAAGCGATAAAAGACATCTTCTCTTAAATGCTTTTCTGCCACGGCCAGCCGGGGATCACGATTGGTGGCGGCAATGAAACGAATATCCACGTCAAAGCTGCGATTGCTGCCCAAGCGCTCTACGCAGTTTTCCTGTAATACCCGCAATAGTTTGGCTTGGATTTCCAGGGGCATTTCGGTAATTTCATCCAGAAACAAAGTCCCCTGATGTGCATATTCAAATTTACCGATTCTATCTTTGTTGGCCCCGGTAAAGGCACCGCGTACATATCCGAACAGTTCGCTTTCAAACATGCTAACCGGAATGGCGGCACAATTAAGCGCGACAAACAAACCTTTACGCCCGGAATATTGGTGAATGGCACGTGCTACGAGTTCTTTACCGGTACCCGTTTCGCCGGAAATTAACACACTGGCTTTTGTGGGAGCCACTTGACGGATTAATTGATGAATAGCCTGCATGGGCTGACTATGCCCCACCAGTTCATCCCAGCCATCTTTAAGTTGATCGCGCAAAAACAGGTTTTCTTGTTTTAAGCGCGAGGTTTCTAGCGCCTTATGCACTACCATTTCAATTTGTTCGATATCCAGCGGACGCATAATAAAATCAAAGGCGCCCGATTTCATAGCAGACACTGCACTTTCAACGGTACCATGAGCCGTAACCACGATCACCGGAATATCATTATTTTCGGCACGTAAGGCAGCCAGCAGTTGCAAGCCATCCATGTGCGGCATTTTTAAATCGGTAATTAACAGGTTGATCGAGTTTTTACGAATAATGTCCAGTGCTTCCTGACCGTTGGCGGCCACAGAAACTTGGTAACCCAATTTGCTTATCAGGATTTCCAGCATTCTGCGGCCATTTTTTTCATCGTCAGCAATACACACATGTGAACCTTGCAACATATAGTTAGTCCTGCCTAATTGGCAATTGTATTGTAAAACAGGCTCCGCCTAAACAACTGGCAGACACACTAATTTTGCCATGATGCGCCAGCACGATTTGCCGGGTAACGGTTAAGCCTAAGCCGATACCACCCTCGCGTTTCGAAAAAAACGGTTCGAATAACTGTTGAAAATCATCCTTATTAATACCCGGTCCAGTATCAGCAATGTCTATACAGATAAAATGCAGAATAGACCGGGTGCGTATGTGTATTAAGCCACCAGCGGGTAAAATTTGTATGGCATTCAGCAATAAGTTTAAAAAAACCTGTGTGAGCATTTCAGCATCGCAATCAAGCTGTGCTGAGTTAATCAACCATTGTTTTTCTATTTGAATGTGTTTGTTTTCGGCCTGTATTGACAGCAGCTCAATGGTATGTTCAATAATGTCATGCACATTGTTTTCCAGCATCAACGGCTCTCTGGGACGTGAGCAGTCCAACAAGGTATTCATCAGTTTTTTCAGGCGCGCACTTTCATCTAAAATAAATTGCGACATTTCCTTGCCCTCTGCACTCAAAGAGGATTCTCTTTGCAACCATTGCGCCGAGGTGGAAATGATACCCAGCGGGGTACGAATCTCATGCGCCATAATGGCTGACATTTCCCCCACTACCGCGAGTTTTGCGGTTTGAATAAGTTGTTCTCTGGATTGTTGCAACTCATGTAACACTTCCAAAAAAGTGCTGGCTAATTCCTGAATTTCGACCGCGCCTTTCAGTAAGGGTGGTAAGCGCTTATCGATAAGGCGCACATCACGCACCCATTGCGTTAAAGATAACAAGGGTTTGGCAATATAGCCGGATAGCCAGTGCGAAGCAGATAGCGCCAATAACAGGGTTAACACAATCACCAACACAAACAGGATCAGTAACGAGCGTACCGGCAAAAAGGCATCATCAACGCGTTGAAATACCAGAATAGACCAGCCCATTTGCATATAGCTTAAATAGCCAGCGGAGTTGGCATAGCCCACCAAGACCGGCGAGTCAACAATCGGATTGCCATCATGTACCAGTAAGGACTGGTTTTGTTTGGGTTTCCAGTCCGCAAACATCATGCTGGATAATACTTGCGCATTTCTTAGGTTTGCCGATGCGGCAATGGCTCTGCCGCTACCATCCAGTAATACGATATAGCGTTCACCAATATTGAAGTGCATGGCCTGATCAAGCAAATTGTAAAGCTGTTGCATATCAAACAAGCCAAATAACTGCCCAATTTCGCTAGCGCTATACCTATCGTTTACCGGCGCACGTATCACCAGCTTGGCATTTTGGTAAGGCGGTGGTGGAAAGCTTAAATCTTCTATAAACACTTCGCCCAACGGTACGTCCACCTTAAGTTCCGGTGCAGAGTGTTGGTAGACATGACCAATTTGTGCGGCGCGACTGGCGGCAATGACTTTATTTTGAGTATCGATATAAAACAGGTTTTGATACATGCCTTTGTAGCGATATTCCATATCACTTAAAAATTGCGAAAGTCTTTTATCAATATCACCTATGCGCGCTTCCTGCATAATATCCAGATGCGACCATGAATGTACATTTTGCATGCATTCAAACAATACGATATCCACTTCCTGCATTAACATGACCGCATCGCTATTCAAATTGCGGCTGATTTCAGTTTCTATGGTATTTCTGGAGGAAAAAAACAACACGGCCAACAACGGCAAGGCAATCAGCGATGATAGCAAGACAAAGGAAATCAGAATAATGCGGCGTATGGGCATGTAAAGGCAACGATAAGTGGCTAAATATAACTATAAAAAGCAATTGTTTGACTCACCTAACTTTGCAGAGTAATCAACTAGGATATTTATTAAGCACAATTTATGCCACTATCTATGTTATTGATAAATAATTATCTTGCGGTGTTTAGGACCACATTCAACTCATAAAGCCTGCAAAATTGGTATGCTTTAGTTTATCAGCATTGGGTAAACTGCGTTAATCGTCGCCATTAATCTCAATATGAAACCTTAACTCTCAATTGTGTTGTATTGGGTATTGATAATGTAGGTTGTTGGATGGGAATTGTTGCGGTTCGCTGGCGCTCACCACAACCTACGCGGCGTGTCTGTTGGCATTTGGTGCCTAGGGTGTGGTGAGTTTACGAACCGCACCGTGAAGCCTTAATCGATGTTTTTAATCTCAAAATAAAACCGTAACTCTCAATTATGCTGTATTGGGTTTTGATTATGTAGGTTGTTGGGTGGAAATTGTTGCGGTTCGCTGGCGCTCACCACAACCTACGCGATATACAGCTATCGCCTTTGATGCCCAAGGTTATTTTCAATCCTCACCACAAGCTACGCGATACATAGCTTGATAATGCCCTAAAAATATTTTTGAATCGGCACATAAAATTCGTTTACATTTTTAGTTAACAGTGTTAACTTAACACCGTTAACTAAAAATTTATATTTAATTATGGCTCCAAAAATTAAATCAAACCAAGACCGTGAACATTTGCGCAAGCAAATTTTGGATGCTGCGCGCAGCTTATTTGTTGAGCGTGGTATTGAGGCGGTTTCTATGCGCGAAATTGCCAAAAAAATTAATTATTCAGCGACTACGCTGTATAACCACTTTGCGGATAAAGACGCTTTGTTACAAGCTGTGTGCGATAACGATTTTTTAGCACTGACCGGGGATATGCAAAAAATTACGCAAATCCCCGATTTAATAGAACGCTTAAAAGCGTTTTTACTGGGCTATGCACACTTTGCCTTACAGTATCCGAATCATTATCGGCTCATGTTTATGACGCCGCGTCCCAATTGTGATCCTGACACCAGTGCTATAGAAAAAGGTAATGCTGAACAGGATGGTTATGCACTCATACAACAATTAGTACAGGCGGTATTTGCGGCGGATTTATTCAGAGCCGATATTAGCGATTGCGAATTACTTGTGCAAACCCTGTGGGCAGGAATGCACGGTGTTTGCTCTATCGAAATTACCCTAGGAAAAGACCAGTGGGTCGAGTGGACCACTATTGAAGAACGTTTAAATTTAATGCTAAACGTTATGTTGCGCGGCTTGTTACGTTACCCAGACAGGATTTCATAAATGCGAAAACAATTATTAATCATACCGACCTTAAGCTTATTAATTGCTTGTGACAAACCCGTAGAAGCGCCACCGCCACCACGCCCAGCTCTAGTGATGGTGGTGTCTGCCACCACCTCTGATAATGCTATGCGCTTAGTGGGCGAAGTATTACCACGCTATGAGTCTATACAAAGTTTTCGTATTCCCGGCAAAATTGTCGAACGTAAAGTGGAAATCGGCACGCGGGTTAGTAAAGGCCAAACCCTGGCACGCCTGGATGCCGTTGATACTCAATTAAGTGCAGCGGCAGCGATTGCGGAAGTTACCTCGGCAGAAGCCAGTCAAGCCCTGGCACAGGCGGAAGTATTGCGCCAACGCCAGTTATTCGACAAACAGTTTATCTCTGCTTCTGCGCTGGATGTTAAAGAAGCCGATCTTAAATCCGCTAACGCGCGCTTGGCACAACTTAAAGCGCAAGCCAAGGTATCGGATAATCGCACCGAATACAATACTTTAACGGCAGATAGAAACGGTGTTGTCACCTTTATACAGGCCGAACCGGGGCAAGTGATTGCAGCGGGCGAAGCGGTTGCGCGGATTGCCGATACCAGCCATATTGATGTATTGGTCAGCGTGCCGGAATCGCGTATGGCTGAAGTTAAACTACAAGCGCCCGTGCAATTACAACTGTGGGCAGATAAACAAAAAATCTATCCGGGCGTAGTGCGTGAAATCTCGCCGCTAGCAGATGCCGTTACGCGCACCTTTAATGTGCGAATCACCCTGCAAGATGCCGATGCATTTGTTAACTTGGGCATGACGGTTGGCGTCAGGTTTCCACAATCCGGTGCTAATGAAAGCGGCTTATTAATTCCCAGCTCTGCCTTAACCGCAGTCAATGGCAAAGAGAGTGTGTGGATTATCGACGAGAATAACCGCGCGCAGCCGCGTGAGGTGGATGCCGGCGCATTTCGCGAAGATGGCGTACTTATTCGCAGTGGTTTAAAAGCGGGCGAAACCATTGCTATTGCTGGTGTACATACCTTGAATAAAGATCAAGTGGTTCGTAAAATCATTGAGGCAAAACCATGAGCGGACCGCAACTAGAACACCCCGACTCAGACGTTCCCGAAACTTTTAATTTAAGCTATTGGGCGTTACAACATCAAACTCTGGTGCTGTATTTTATTCTGGTATTTACCCTGGCAGGCTTGATCACCTATACCAAGCTGGGGCAATCTGAAGACCCCTCCTTCACTTTTAAAGTGATGCTGGTGCGTGCCACCTGGCCGGGAGCCAGCGCACAGGAAATGGCAGAGCAAGTGACGGATAAGCTGGAAAAGAAAATTCAGGAACTGCCGCATTTAGATACCACGCGCAGTTTTTCCAGACCCGGTGAAACCATGATTTTTGTCACCATCAAGGACGATACCGAGTCTGATGCGATACCGGAACTGTGGTATCAGGTGCGCAAAAAACTCGGCGATATTCGCCACACTTTGCCGCAACAACTGGAAAGCCTGACCTTTAACGATGAATTTAGCGATGTTTACGGCATTATGTATGCCTTAACCGGCGATGGTTTTGATAACGCTGCGCTCAAAATTCAGGCCGATTTAATCCGTAACGAACTGCTAAAAGTAAAAGATGTTGCTAAAGTGGAGTTTTTTGGCGAACAAAAACAACGTTTGTTTATCGAATTGTCCAATGCCAAACTGGTCACCTTAGGCATCAGCACACAGGATTTAATCAAAACTTTACAAGCGCAAAATACCATTGCGGCGGGCGGCACTTATGATTCTGCGGAAGAACGTATCCGCATTGCCGTGTCTGGACGTTATACCGATTTAGACGATCTGCGCGAGTTACGCTTGCGTTCCAATAAACGCGATTTTCGCTTAGGCGATGTGGCGCGCATTTATCGCGGCTATGAAGATCCACCGCACGACCGCGTACGCTATCAAGGTAAAGAAACTTTGCTGCTGGGTATCAGCATGGTGGATGGTGGTGATGTGATTGAATTGGGCGTAGCGCTGGATAAAGCCATCGCCCGCATTAAACAAAATATGTTAGTGGGCTTGGAACTGAATACGGTTACCTCGCAACCTAAAATTGTAGAACATTCGGTACACGATTTTGTGCAATCACTCAGCGAAGCACTGGTCATCGTACTGGGTATCAGCTTAATTTCCTTAGGCTTACGCACGGGTATTGTGGTTGCCATTACCATACCCGTGGTATTAGCCTGTACCTTTCTGGTGATGGAACGATTGCATATCGGTCTGCATAAAATCTCGCTGGGCGCTTTAATCCTTGCTCTGGGTTTGCTAGTGGACGATGCCATTATTGCTGTAGAAATGATGTCCGCAAAAATGGAACAAGGCTGGAGCCGCATCCGCGCCGCTTCGTTTGCCTACACGTCGACCGCCATGCCCATGTTAACCGGAACCTTGGTGACAGTGGCCGGCTTTTTGCCCATCGCCACCGCCGCCTCTTCAACAGGTGAATACACGCGTTCCATTTTTCAGGTAACGGCCATTGCTCTATTAATATCCTGGTTTGCGGCGGTAATTTTTGTACCCTATTTAGGCTACCATCTATTACCCGATTACAGCCAGGCTCCGCAACAGTCTAAACTGGGCAACTGGTTCAGAGCGCTGTTAAAACTGAAACCCAAGGTTGCGGAAATACATCATCACGATATTTACAACACGGGTTTTTATCAAATATTCCGGCGAGTAGTTACCCTATGTGTACGTTACCGTAAAACCGTGATTGCCATTACCTTGCTGATGTTTGCTTTATCTATCTATGGCTTTGGTAAAGTGCAGCAACAGTTCTTTCCTGACTCTACGCGTCTGGAGTTAATTGTGGATTTACGCATGGCAGAAAATGCCTCGTATGCCGCGACAGATACCCAGATTAAAAAACTGGAACTGTGGTTAAAAAACTGGAATCAGCAGCATCAGGGTATTGATAATTCGGTGGCTTATATCGGTAATGGTGCGCCACGTTTTTATTTGCCGCTGGATATCCAATTGGCACATCGTGGATTTGGGCAATTTATTATTTTAACCAACACCATTGCAGATCGCGAAGCCTTGCGTAAGGATTTATTAGACTTATTTGCTAACGATTTCCCTGCCTTACGCGCCTCGGTATTGCGTCTGGAAAATGGCCCGCCGGTAGGGTTTCCGGTGCAATTTCGGGTGAATGGCAACAACATTCCGTTAATCCGTGACATTGCGCACCAGATTGCAGACATCATGCGCGGCAATACTAATCTGGTAAATGTGCAATTGGATTGGGATGCGCCTAGTAAAGTCATCAAAATCGATATTGATCAAAGTAAAGCGCGTTTGTTAGGGGTTAGCTCTGTCGATATTGCCACGGTGTTAAATGGCGGTATACAGGAGTTTTATATTACCGAATTCCGCGAAGGTATAGAGCGCATTGATCTGGTGGCACGTGGCCCGGAAGCGCAACGTAAAAGTTTGTCCAATATCCAAAACTTGATGATCAACACCCAATCAGGCGTCGGCGTACCCTTAGCGCAAATTGCTAACATTCGTTACGAATTTGAAGACGGTGTTATTTGGCGACGTAATCGCATCCCTTCCATTATCGTGCGTGCCAATATCACAGGCGATATACAAGCGCCGGTGGTGTCTAATCAGGTGGAAGAAAAACTGGTTGCGCTTAAACAGCAATTACCGATGGGTATCAGTATTGAAACCGGTGGTGCAGTGGAGGAATCAGCCAAAGGCGGTGCCTCGGTAGCGGCGGGTTTTCCTTTATTTTTATTGGTGGTGTTAACCATACTGATGTTTCAACTGCAAAACTTTTCCAGGGTGGCCATGGTGGTGCTAACCGCGCCGCTGGGTTTGATTGGTATTACCCTGGCATTATTAGTGTTTGATAGACCTTTTGGCTTTGTGGCCATGCTGGGTGCTATTGCGCTATCCGGCATGATAATGCGTAACTCGGTTATTTTGGTGGATCAAATCGACCAGGACCGTGCCGCCGGGGTTGAAGCATGGGAAGCCATAGTCGATTCCACCATACGCCGTTTTCGTCCCATTATACTCACCGCATCCGCGTCCATTCTAGCTATGATACCGCTCACAGCCAGTAGCTTTTTTGGCCCCATGGCAACGGTGATTATGGGGGGGTTAACCATAGCCACGCTGTTAACAGTATTGTTTTTACCGGCTTTGTATGCGGCTTGGTTTCGGGTACAGGTACCGGATTAATCGTAGGATGGGTTGGATGCGCATCAATCGCGACAGATGGCGCCTCGTGACCTCGGCACATATATAGCTGCTTTCCATTAGGGTAACTTTTTTGGTTTTCCAGTTTCTGGATATTTGTACTCATATTTTTTGACTGTCATATAGGTTTTTAACTCGATATGCTTAAACAACTACTCATTATTCCAGCCTTTTTGGCTACTGTATCGTTGTGGGCAAGCTCTGTCTGTGCGGCCCCCAAACCCCAATCACTATTAGATATTTATAATCTGGCTTTACAGCATGACCAGAATTTAGCTTCAGCATTAAGTGCTAATCAAGCCGCACAAGAACTGATAGAACAGGGTAAAGCCTTGTATCGTCCGTCGGTGTCGTTCAATGCCAGTACCAATGCTTCGCGGATAAATATTCATTATCAGGGCAATAATCTGCCCTTCCCTAGCGGTTCACGTTCCTATGAAGGTTATCAATACGGCTTCGAAGCCCGCCAACCCTTGTTCCGCATGCAAAATCTGGTACAAATGCAACAACTGCATACTCAGGTTAACCAAGCCGACAAGCAATTACATTTAAGCCAGCAAAACCTGCTGTTGCGCAGTACCGAAAATTATTTTGCGGTGCTGTTAGCGCAAGATAAACTGAATTTGATTCTGGCGCAAAAAGCCGCCATTGTCAGGCAGTTGGACGAAGCCAAATCGCGTTTCGATGTGGGCAGCGCCACTATTACCGATGCTAACGAAGCGCAGGCCAGATATGATTTAATTGTTGCCCAGGAAATTGCCCAACAAGCTGCCGTGGAAATTGCCAAACGCACTGTACAGGAAATGACTGGCGAACCTCTGCAAACCCTGGCTAAGGTGAAAGCCAATCTCACGCCCAATACCTTAAGCCAAAACCTTAACCAGTGGTTAGAAGTGGCGGCCGACAATAATTTAAACATCCAAATTCAGCAAGATATGGCTAAATATGCTGAGCAGGAAATAGACCGTAATCAAGCCGAACATCTACCCACTTTAGATGCCGTAGCCAACTATACCGAAACCTATGCCAATGGCAGTAGCTATGGTTTTGGTAGTGATTTAAGCAGTGGCGTCATTGGTGTGCAATTACAAGTACCTTTGTATCAGGGTGGTGCTACCAGCTCACGCGTCAGACAAGCCAGCATCAATAAACAAAAAGCCCTGGATGATGTAAGTCAGGCACGTCGCCATACCGAACTTGAAACACAGCGTGCCTATTTAAATTTAACCACCAGCATTGCGCAAGTAGCCGCCTACAGCCAAGCCTTAGTCAGCAGCCAAAGCCAGTTAGATTCTACCCACATCAGCTATGGTGCGGGTATACGCACCAGCGTTGAATACCTTAATGCTCAGCAACAACTCTTTTCCGCAAAACGCGATTTACTGGAAGCCCGTTACCAGTATTTAATGAATATCGTACGCTTAAAAAATATTGCTGGCATTATTAATGAAGAAGATATAGCTGATATTAACCAGCAGTTGGAGGTAGAGGTCGCGGCCGAATAAACAGACGCCCCGCGTAGGTTGTGGTGAGTGCCAGCGAACCGCAACAATTTGTACCCAACCACATGCATTATCACAATCCAAATTTGGCAATTGTTTGTTGTGGTTTTGTTTTGAGATGGATGGCGGCGGTTAGGGCTTTATGGTGCGGTTCGTGCCTCACCACACCCTACGACTGTTGTATACCCGCGTAGGTTGTGGTGAGTGCCAGCGAACCGCAACAATTTGCACCCAACCACATTGAGGATCACAACGCTAGGTAGTGGTTAGTACCCGTTAACCACTCTAAAGAAATTAAATCTCGGCTTCGTCCACCCAGCGCCTGACTGCTGGTGGCTGATAACGCATAAAACGCTCTAACAGCACATCTGCGTGTTCTTCAACCATTAGCAGAGCATGATGCTGTGCTTTTACAAACTGCTCGGCCATGACGTGTTCTAAAAATGTGTTCAACCCGTCGTAGTAACCTGCCACATTTAATAAACCACAAGGTTTGCTATGCATGCCCAGTTGCGCCCATGTCCAGATTTCAAACAATTCTTCCAGGGTACCTATACCGCCCGGCAATGCAATAAACGCATCGGCTAACTGCGCCATTTTTAATTTACGCTCGTGCATGGATTGGGTAATATGCAATTCTGTCAGATTGGCATGTATCACTTCCTTATGTGCCAATGCTTTTGGAATTACCCCCACCACTGTGCCCCCCAATCGTAAGACTTCATCGGCCACGCTGCCCATTAACCCAATACTGGCACCGCCATACACCAGGCGTATGTTGCGACTGACTAAACTGGCTGCCAGCTGTAGTGCCGCTTCTGTATAAACAGGTAATCGTCCCGAACTGGAACCACAATAAACACACAGACTGGTGATAGCAGACATAATGAAACTCAGCAAAAGTAACGACAATACTCAGTAAATTGCAAGCTTGCCAGGGTAAGGTTAAAACAAGCTTCAATACAAATACAGTTATAGTCTAACATCATTAGCGATTACGACTAGTTGTTAAACGTAACCTGGCTATATAGCTTTGGTTTTGTGTACTAATAGCTTACTGTTCGTTTTTAAGTTCTGTTCGAACACAAACGGCAACTTCGATTTCCCTAGCATTTTTGTGATTTAGTTAAAAGAAATACTAAATAAACTGTGGCACTGGTTCAAAACCAGGCATTGTTGAATTGTCAATAACGCTAGTATCAACTACTTTGAATAAGCAGGAATATCAAGGTCTGTAACTACGTAGTTTCTATAAAAGTGACAGGCTAACTTAGCTTACTTTCCAGAACAACTTAGTACACTAATCAAAACACTACCTAAGGTTAAAACATGAAGAATATGAAGATAGCATTAAAGCTGGGACTTAGTTATGCTTCAATATTAAGTTTGATGGTCATTATTTCTTGGCTAGCCATTCAGAGCCTCACCACCTTGAATAACAATACCACTTCAATAGTTGAAGATAGGTTTACAAAAATTAAACTTTACAACGATGTAATAATACGCGCCTCTGAAAATGGTCGCTATATGCGCAATATTGCCTTGCTTGATAATCCCACCAAGCAGGAAGAATATAAAAATATGATCCTAAAAAACCGAGAACTCAACAAAGTGGATCTAGAGCGCTTAAATGGATTAGTCATTACCCCTAAAGGCAGAGAATTGTATACCGTTCTGATGGGAAAACGCGCTGACTCTGCAGAAAAATCCGTGGCATTCTTTAAATTACAAGCCGAAAAAGCAGATTTGAAAAAGCTGGGGGACTTTATCATTAATGTGTTTGCACCTGCCAATAACGCTTATATGGATGCTGCAAAAGCCGCCATTGAGCATCAAGTTATAATGATGAACGAAGCCGAGCAAAACTCTAAACACACTTACGAAACTCAATTTTATACCATCATTACCATCACAGCACTTGCCATACTGTTGGGCATAGTTTTGGCTTGGTTTATTACCCGTAATTTGATGCGCCAATTAGGTGGCGAACCGCAACAAGTGGCCGATATTGCTAACCAAGTGGCGATTGGTGATCTTAGTGCGCACATTGAATTAAGAGCAGGCGATACACAAAGCATCATGGCCGCCATGAGCAATATGCTGGGCAATATTCAAACGGTTGCCAATTTGGCCAATAAAATTGCCGCAGGTGATTTAAGCACACAGCTGGATACAAAAACCCTTGAAACAAACGGCATGTTGGCAGCAATGCAGAATATGACCACTTCTATTCAAGCCGTGGTTGACGACTCGACTATGCTGTCTGCTGCTGCCAAAGCCGGATTATTGCAAACCCGCGCCGATGCAGACAAACATCAGGGGGATTACCGTAAAATCGTGCAAGGCTTTAATGACACTTTGGATGGCGTAATACTGCCGGTCAACGAAGCCATACAGGTGTTAACCCTGGTAGAACAAGGCGACCTGACCCATACGGTGACTGGCAATTACCAAGGCCAGCTGGGAGAGTTTAAAGAAACCGTGAACAACACTATTAGCAAACTCTCGCAGACAATTTCAGAAGTAATTATTGCCGCAGAAGAACTGGGCAACGCCTCCTCACAAATAGACGCAACCTCACAATCTTTGTCGCAAGCCACCAGTGAACAGGCGGCAAGTGTTGAGCAAACCAGTGCCAGTATTGAAGAAATGTCGGCCAGTATTAATCAAAATGCTGATAATGCCAAAATTACAGACAGCATGGCTGCCAAAGCAGCTAAAGAAGCCGACCAGGGCGGCACAGCTGTGAAACAAACCGTGGTAGCCATGAAAGAAATTGCGAACAAAATCAGCATTATTGATGATATTGCCTATCAAACCAATATGCTGGCGTTGAATGCCGCCATTGAGGCGGCACGTGCAGGCGATCATGGTAAAGGTTTTGCGGTTGTGGCAGCGGAAGTACGTAAACTGGCAGAACGCAGCCAAAAAGCCGCGCAGGAAATTGGCGAATTGGCCGGTAGTAGTGTGAGTACCGCCGAAAGCGCGGGCCATTTATTGGACGAAATTGTCCCCAGTATTGCTAAGACATCGGACTTGGTGCAGGAAATTGCAGCAGCTTCTCATGAACAATCGGTCGGTGTTAACCAAATTAATACGGCGATGAACCAGATGAGCATGATTACCCAGCAGAATGCCTCGGCCAGTGAAGAACTATCAGCAACGGCCGAAGAAATGAACAGTAAAGCTAAGCAACTACAAACCTTGATGAGTTTTTTCAAGATTAACGGCTACGCAGCGCAGAATATTCATTCCCTGGCAAAATTCAATACGGGTAAAGAAAAGTCCAGATATACCCCGTCGTCCAGCAACAACCGAGAATTTGAAAACCACAGTGAAAGTCATCATTTTAGCCGCTTCTAGACACTAAAGGCTTAATCGGGATCTGCATGCCCTGCGTTGTTTATTTATCAACAACGTAGGGTATGCACTATGCTTTCCAGTCAACATTAAGCCCAGCGTAGGATATGGTGAGGTACGGACCGCATCGTGAGGCCTTACACCCGCATCAATCTTAAAAGCTATTAACAAAGTGGTATTTACCTACAACAATTACTACGGTTGTCAATTCTATTGTATTTGGGCGTGATAATGAATGTGGTTGGGTGGAAATTGATGCGGTTCGCTGACGCTCACAGCATCCTATGCATTACGGCGTATGCTTTCCCATCATCCTACACATCTCAGCCACGAATCACAGCCTAAGCTTCTGGTTTAGCGGATAGGTCTCGGGCTAACCTATGTCCTTACCTATTATGTGATGCGGTTGTCTTGATAATGAAGGGTTAACTTACAAACTCTTTAAAATGGATGGGGCAAAAAAAACGGCATTGCGGGTGAGTTAAACCCGGCAATGCCGTTATCACTAACAACCCAACTTAGCTTGCTTTACGCTTACCAAACCGGCCTACTGCAAACAAGCCTGACACAAACAACAACACGCTAGGTGGTACCGGTACAGAACTGATCTGCACACCGATATCGTTACCTGGCGCAGAGCTGTAGTTATAGTAACTACCACCACTGTAAGCCGCATAAGCCGCTAATGGGGTGCTGGTAGAAACTGGCATGGCACCTTGGAAGCTATCGTTGTTTCCATTGTTACCAATCTCAAACGCTACCCAATAAGTACCCGCCGCCAGAAAAAATCCAGCGTTGTTATTAATACCGCTTAAACCATTCCAACCATTACCCGTGAATGTTGCATCACCGGTAAATTCTTGATTGGCTGTATTGACATTAATAGCCGGGATAGAGTTACTGCTTGAACTACTTGGATTACTATCGTAAACAGTAATCGTAAAAGTATTACCCACTTCCGCATTACCGTTATCGATTAAATAACCCTGTATGCTGTTGATATACTGATCTTGGCTGATGGTAAACTGCGCCGCCACCCAATCAGTACCATCCAGCGTGGAAGGGAAATAACCATTTCCGCTTGGATCGCCGGTATTAACCAGCACATCCGCTTGGGCTTGCTGGCTAAGCGATAGCGTTAATAACGCCATGCCCGCTAATGAATATATGTTTTTCATAAGTATTCCTGAAAAAAACTAGTCGTTATTGAGCTGAATAAGGCAGTGTAAATGTCGATAATGTTTTTAAAGCACCATTCATCGAACCATTAAAGTTACTGCCACAGGTTGCATTCAGGCTTGGATTACACTGTACGGTAGGATCAAAACCATAGGTATTGATGGTTACAGAGTTATCGGCATGCACAGATACATTCGCCCATGAGTACATACGGTCACTTTGTACCGGTGTCACGCTACCTGTTTCTTCAGCAACGGGTGCAGTACCCACTGTTTCTGGGTGAGTGGTGGTTGATAATAAATCATCAAATGGAGAACCGCCCGCACCAACGATAATTTGGTAAGAATTGTTGGTTTGACCCGCATAAGGTGTGGTATTTACTGTATTAGGTGCATCGTTGCCAGTAGGTTGCGATACATTATAGATATGCTCATGACCACAGAAATACGTTGCATTATGCTTTTGGATCACTTTCCAGAAATTGTTAGCCGCTGTAGCGTCGGTTAAAAATAAAGAAGACGCTGAAGAAGTGGTTAAGCCAGTTCCGGCAACATTGCTACCTGCATAATAATAGTAATAGGCAGGTTTATGACCAAACACGAACAGGTTTTTAGCGCCAGCGGCAACGGCTTTGCTCAAATCGGCATCTAACCAGTTGTAAGGTGCGTGGCTGTCATTACCCACTGGGTCGGTATTAATAACGGCAAAGTGATTGCTGCCTACATCAAAAGAGTAACTCAGTTTTTGTTGCGCAGAGCTAATTTTATCTGGGTTAACTGTACCCGCTGCTACCAATACATTACCATTGGCATCGGTAAGACCTGGACTCACATAAGTGGCGCTAGGTGTATTGTTAACATTCCAAGGATTGGTGGTGGTGTTCAAGCTTAAACCGATCGGTGATAACACCGTGTTTAAACGTGTCGTATCAATCACCAGATCACCCATGTTAGCAACCCAGGCTGCTTCGTTTTCAACCACAGAGGCTTTATTGCAACGTTTACATTGGGTTTCATGATTGCCTGGTACAGGCACTACATAAGTACCTGTTTCTATCATCGGAGCGACCATACCGCGCCAGAAACCATACTCAATATAAGTTTGCAACAAATCGGAATTGGTAATATCGCTTACTGTAGGGCTGGCAATCACAGTTTCATTACTGCCTTTATTTCTGACAACTGGCACGCCTGCTTTACCATAACCCATGATCATGTCGCCGTTAAAAAACAACAGATTGGATTTTTGCGCTTGCACAGTACGAATAATACGTGACCAGGCAGTGGAGTTTTGCATGTACAAACAATCTTGACCGGTTAAACCAGGATTAGCCAAATACCCGGTGGTGTTTGGATAATAGCAATTGCCCACACCCACTTGATTGGCATTAATCAAAGACTCGTCAGGACCCGAAGTATCTTGTCTGGAATCGCCTAAGGTAGAGAATGTAAGTACCACAGGACTGGTGCTGCCAGCAAACACAGGTGCCATATTAAGCAGCGCGCTTATTGAAATCGCTGCGGTCAACAAGCTTTTTGGCTTGAACCGGTTAAGGGTTAGTTCGAACATGTGAAAATACCTAAATAAAGTTAAAAAAACTTTATTAGACTAACTTCACATTATTGCAATTTGATGACTTACACCCATAAACTGACACAAAAAAGCTTAAAAAACAGCAATAAATTAGTAACTTGCATAAGTCGACCAACGAGTGCACTGCACCAATAGCTACTGCGTAGCATGCGATGAGGCATAAACCGCTTGCCTCAATGACCATCTAGCACCTTATTTAAAAAACTATCTTAATACTGAGGGAACTTCGAAAAACCACCCTTCGACAAGGCTCTCCTGAGTTGTATCGAAGGGCTCAGGGCGAACGGTGGTATTTATTTACCGTTCGTGCTGAGCCCTTCGAAGCGCAAAAGCCAGGTTTTTCGAAGTTCCCTTGATTGATTAGCTATTTACTGATTAGGCGCAGCGGTTTTTTGGCGTAATTTTTCTACCCGCGCCGCAGCTTTGGCGGCCGCTTCTTCGGCTTCCTCAGCCTCTTCAGCCGCTTGTTCCTCCTGACTTAGCACCGCAATTCCGGAATTGCCTTCGCCATCTGCACACGCTCTGCCCAGTAGCGCAGGTTTGGCTTTACCTTGCAGATCGACAGTTTGACCCACTTTCGGACCCAAGTTAAAGTAACAAATAGAGGAAGTTTGCCCTGGCTTGGGCTTATTTGCGCTGGCCTGAGCAAGTGTGGACGTTAAACCGAGTGCTACACTCAGCACACCAGCAGTCAGACTCTTGACAACAGGGTGTTGGATAAAATTGATTACAGACATAAAAGTTGCGTATGACAGCAGAGTAAAACAGCACTATAAATAGTTTTTATGACAGAAATATTTATTGTGTTGTTTTACTAGACAAACCACGAAAATTTTTTATCACACTATCCGCAGACACAGCTTACGACAACCACAATTTTAATGAAGAATTTTGACAAGCCATTTCAAAAAAAGTAGCATTCCGAACATTGACTATTTTAATCGTTGTAAGCTTTTTTACTTTCTAGTTTCTAAGGCTGAAAATGAAACAACCGTTGGTCCTGAGTGTTTCGTTACCACTCGGAGGAGCCTTGCCGAAGAGCGATTAATACTTATCATTTAAGTGATTATTCAGCTTGGTTTTTTGTAATTAAAATCAATGAACTATAGAATTTTTTAAACTTAGTAACGCGCAGTTTTCGCGATTGATGCGCCTCCTGGCGTCGGTACAGCCTATATAGGTTTTGCTTTACCGTGTAGCGTGCGTAGACTGAGTATAAATATGACTTTTACAACTGCGTGGACATAAAAGCAACGTGTACCCTATGCGTTTGCTTGCTGTAATGCCGACACAGGGTATTTAGCTGTGGTAGTTTGCCAATTTGGAATCAATGAAACAATACTGACGAGGAATAGAATGGGAATAAAATATTTAGGTTCGCACTTGTGTGTCATTACCAAGAACGACACTGGCAAAAAATCCAACAACGGCATCATCATTATTGCGCATGGTGCAACCATTACAGGTAAGAACTTTGACCTTGAAGGTGGCGGCGTGTATTTCTATTGTCCACCTGGCGACTCATTAATCACTAACGATTACGATTTTCTTAAATGCTGGGCTGGCAACCGTGTCTACTCGAAGATCATTTCCACGGGTAATAGCAAGTGTCCGGATTACGAGCTGTCAAAATCTATCAGCTACCACGCAAGTGCAGCGGCTGAAAAAATGGGCAAAAAAGCTATCAATAAGCTGATCAAAGACGACCCTAATCAAGCCGTAAAAGAAAACAGAAGCAATTACGAGGCCATAGAAAAACTGGTTACCTCGGGCAATTGTCCCTACGATGTAGTGTCTATTCGTAACAGATGGTTTTCCGACGGCACCACTCTCTCTTACGTTATCAAAAAACTTAAAAAAGAAGGCTACGGTTACGGTGAATTCCACTGCTGTTTTTGTCGCGCAAGTGATGGCGGCGGTGATTGGGATGTTGAGTTAAGAAAACACATCTAATACAGTATCTGCCTCTTGCAGTCCGCAGGCTGGGTTAACATCAGCAAACCCAGCCTAATGATGCAGTATGGCTCCAAGCGTATCATCACACCTGCCCGCGCCGTGTCAATCACAACATCACAGCTTCGATATCCATTCTGCCGTATTGCTTATCTTACAGAATGTTATTTGTTTCATGAAAAGAGCAAAGGATAGCCATTATTTTCCTGAAATTTAGGTTTTTGTTAACTAAATCTAAAAAAATCATCACTATTTAATGACAGAATATTGAACTTTCTAGCACAATCATAATTTAATTTCGCTATCAGCCCTGATTCGGGCTAGAATAAACTTGTAAAGTTTACTGGAAATTTGCTTTGATAAAAATGTCAAGCAACGCTCTAAATGTGGAAGTAGCCATTGTTTCAGTTGCTTCATAATTTTATCTAAATTTTAGTGTGCCACTCTAACAGTGACTACTTAAGAAACGTTTTAATTATGCATAATAACAAGGCTACTGACCGGATTAATGCACAGGTGCTGATAGTTGAGGACGCACCCGTTGCTCTGCAATCTCTGTTAAAAAGCCTGGAAACTGCAGGTTACCAGGTGACTATTGAGCAGGACACTAAAAACGTTTTGCAATGTGCAGCTCGGTTAAAACCCGATCTAATATTACTGGCGGCAGTATTAGCCAACCAAGACAGTTTTGAATTCTGCCGGCTAATCAAACAACATGCCGACTTTAAAGACATCCCCATCCTGTTTATACTCGATAACGGCTCTAGCGAACAAAGAAGTCGTGTGTTTAAGGTGGGCGGAAGCGATTACCTTTATAAACCCATAGTGTATGAGGAATTGCTAGCCAAGTTCTCCACCCATCTGCAAGCCAATACCCTAAATAAAGCTTGGCTGCGGATTACGGCAGAACATACGCAATTGCTGGCGAATCAGCAGATCTTGACGCAACAGGTGAATGGATATATCACCGAGTTAAATGCCATTAGCAGCTGCAACCAGAGCTTATTACGCGCTGAAACTGAACAAAATCTGCTCAACGACATCTGCCGTATAGTCTGTGAACAAGCCAATTACGATCTGGCCTGGGTGGGCTATATCGAAGATGCTGCGGCTAACATGCTACGCGCCGTGGCTTGGGCCGGTGTGGATGATGCGGATATTGAACAGTTAACCAACCACCCAAACCATTCTATACTGGCGGGGTATGCCTCCTCTATTGCCCTGCCCCTCAAAAATGAACACGCCATCACCTTCGGCATGCTCAATGTTTATGCTAGGAAAGCGGAGGCATTTACTGATCGTGATGTCGTTTTGCTGGAAAAGTTGGCCGCCGATCTGAGCTTTGGCATCAGCGTATTACGCGCCAAACTGGAACGCAATCAACAACAACAGTGGCTTAGCTTGCTGGAACATGCTTTAAATCATACCTACGAAGCGGCCTATCTGCTTAATGAACAAGGTGACATCGTCTATGTCAACGATGCAGCTTGCCAAGTATTGGATTATAGCCGCGAACAATTGCTGGGCATGAACTTAACAGAGATTGATCCTGATATTTCGCTGGCTGAATGTGCTGTCATTTGGGAGATAGCCCAGAGCAAGGGCCATTATACTTTGGAAAGCCGTCATCGGCATCGCGATGGCAGACTATTCCCGGTTGAAATTCTGACCACCCTCACCCACTACCAAGGGCAAAAGCTGTCTATTTCGCTAGTGCGCGACATCAGCGAACGCAAACAAGCCGCAGAGAAACTGCAACTTTCGGAAGAACGTTTACGATTAACTTTGGAAGCCGCGCAAATCGGTATCTTTGACTGGAATGTCACGCAAGATCAATTTTTTACTTCGGCGACCTATTACACTATGTTGGGCTACACTTACGAACCGAGTGCCGGTAATCGCGAAGAATGGCTGGAGCGAGTCCATCCCGATGATCGCGCTTATGTGGCATTTAAGATTAAACAGGTGTTGTTAAAAGAAAGCGATTCTTATCATTACGAAGCACGTATTCGGCATGCAGACGGACAATATCGCTGGATAGCAGCTCAAGCCTTTAGCATCCATGCCGATACTGACGGCACAGTCACCCGTATTTTAGGTATCCGCCAGGATATTACCGAACGCTATGAGGCCGCAGAACAACTACGCATTGCCGCTACTGCTTTCGAATCTCAGGAGGGTATTTTTATTACCGATGCCAAGGGCTGTATTTTGCGCGTTAATCGGGCCTTTACAGAAATTACCGGTTTTACGCCTGACGATGTGTGCGGCAAAATGCCAGATTTGCTGATAGCAGAACGTCTTAATCCCAATTTTTATCAAACTGTATGGGAATGCATGCAACGCCATAGTGTCTGGCAAGGCGAAGTGTGGAACCAGCGCAAAAATAAAGAAATTTACCCGGCCTGGAGCATCATTACCGCAGTGACCAATGCTCAAGCCAAAATTACCCATTACGTTGTCATACTAGTGGATATTAGTGATCGTAAAAAAGCGGAGCAGGAAATCAAACAACTGGCTTTCTTCGACCCACTGACCCGCCTGCCAAACCGTCGTCTGCTGCAAGATAGGCTTCAGCAAAGTCTGTGCAGCAATTCGCGCCATCTGCACTGCTCTGCTTTGGTGTTTATTGATCTGGATAACTTTAAATTGCTTAACGATATTAGTGGACACGACATGGGTGACCGCTTGCTGGTGATGGTTGCCGAGCGTTTAAGCGCCTGCATTCGCGAGGGCGACACCATTTCGCGATTGGGGGGTGATGAGTTTGTGATTATCCTGGAAAACCTGAGCAATAATCTTGAAAAATCTGCAGCGCAAGCACAGAAAGTCTGCGAAAAAATTCTGTTGACACTCAATCAACCCTATAAATTCGGCGACAATGTTTACCATAGTACCCCCAGTATTGGTATCACTTTGTTTGCAGACGCCGAAAATTCGGTAGAAGATCTTTTAAAACAGGCTGATATAGCCATGTATGAAGCCAAATCTGCGGGACGCAATACTCTGCGCTTTTACGATCCAAACATGCAAGCGTCACTTGCCGCTAAAGCCAACTTGGAGATCGAATTGCGCACTGCAATTAAGGAAGCGCAGTTTGAACTGCATTATCAGGCACAAGCAGACGGCGAACACGGTATAGTCAGTGCCGAAGCGCTGCTGCGATGGCGACATCCAGAACGCGGCTTGATATCACCCATTGTATTTATCACCTTAGCCGAAGAAACCGGCTTGATCTTGCCCATCGGCTTATGGGTACTGGAAACCGCCTGCGCTCAACTCAAAAATTGGCAAAGCCATGCGCGGGCGTGTCGGTTAACGTTGGCCATCAAT
The DNA here is from genome assembly GCF_039904985.1 of Methylomonas sp. AM2-LC. Classification (NCBI taxonomy): domain Bacteria; kingdom Pseudomonadati; phylum Pseudomonadota; class Gammaproteobacteria; order Methylococcales; family Methylococcaceae; genus Methylomonas; species Methylomonas sp. AM2-LC. The sequence goes on along the minus strand of NZ_CP157005.1, from coordinate 2,358,040 downwards.
GTCAGTGCGCGCCAGTTTAGACAGTCCGATTTTGTCGAGCAAGTGTGTTTGGCACTCAAAACTAGCGATGCGCCCGCTAAGCAGCTGAAACTGGAATTAACCGAAAGCCTGGTGCTTGACGATGTTGAAGATACCATACAAAAAATGCATGAACTCAGGGCTTTAGGCGTTAGTTTCTCCATGGACGATTTCGGCACCGGCTATTCGTCTCTTTCTTACCTGAGCCGTTTACCGCTGGATCAACTAAAGATAGATCAGTCGTTTATCCGCAACCTGCCTGACAATGCAAATGACGCGGTGGTCGTACAAACCATCATCACCCTGGCCAGAAGTTTAGGTTTAAATGTGATTGCCGAAGGCGTTGAAACAGAGGAACAAAGACAGTTTCTGACTATTCACCATTGCCCCAGCTATCAGGGCTATTTACTCAGTAAACCTATACCGTTAAATGAGTTTGAGAAACTTTGCGGTTATGATGTTATTTAAGGACGGAGTTGCTAACACACACTAACACACACAACGGGGTCACAACGGGTAGAGTAAGGAGCAGGCTTGCGCCTACCCCTCCTCATCAAACCGTGCTTGCAGTTTTCCCGCACACGGCTTTCCGATGCTCTTCGTACTCAGGCATGCACTGATCGCCAGCCAGCTTTCCCTGGAACCTTAAATAAACCATAGCGTTTGTATAAATCTACGCTAGGAAATCGACCTTCGCCAATCTTTCGATCTTTTATCTTATGGCGTTTCATCAAGTGTTTACGCAGGCGTTGCTCTGCGTGTACCTTAACTTTCTCAAATACCTGACTAGAGTTTTGATAATGGAAATAGTTTGTCCAACCTCTGAGGCTTAGATTAATATTTCTGATCATAATTTCTAGTGGCAGGGTGGTTTGATTTCGCCCCGTCATCTGTGTCAGCTTGTCCTTGATCTTCTTCGCAGATTTAGCTGATGGGCAGACATGCGGGTATGGCTTGCCTGTTCGCCTTCCTTGGCTCATTCTGATTGAAAATCCCAAGAAATTGAAGCTTGATTGGGTAGCGTCAACAATGTGCGTTTTGGATTCGTTCAGGGTAAGACCTAATCTTTCCAGCACTTGCTTTACAACCAACATGGGTGTTTCAACATCCTTTCTACACAACACAACAAAGTCATCGGCATATCTCACCAACTGCGCTTTTAATTTGCCTTTGAGCTGATGTCGTTGCCATATCCGGTCAAGAATATGTAGGTAGCAGTTTGCCAATAGCGGGGAGATTACACCACCTTGCGGCGTTCCTTTACGATTGGCTTTTCCACCACCCAACACCTTCCTCTTACCGTTTTCATCATTACCAATCACGGGGGCTTTCAGCCATTGCTTGATCAGTGCGAGAATCTCACCATCAACAATGCGTTCTGCAACCACTGCCATCAGCTTTGCATGCGGTATGCTGTCGAAATATTTCGTCAAATCAGCATCTATGACTTGTGTATAACCCGCCCATAGCGCATTGGCAATGTCATCCACCGCATCATGCGCCGATTTCTTTGGTCTGAATCCATACGAATTCGGACAGAAGTCTGCTTCGAATATGGGCTCAATGACAAGTTTAACCGCCATTTGCGCCACCCGGTCACGTATCGTCGGAATCCCCAGCGGTCTTAAACTACCATCCGCTTTAGGAATCATAACGCGCCGGACTGGCTGGGCTCGGTAGGTCTTTTCTTTCAGATCATGGACAAGTTCCAACAAAAACTTATCTAACCCAATTACATGCTCTATGGCTTCAAAGCTTATCCCGTCAACGCCGGGACTTCCCTTATTAGCTCTAACCAGACACCAGGCGTGATAGAGGACATCTTCCCGGTATATCTTGTCGTAAAGCGCGTAAAAACGATAGGCTGGTTCTTGCTTGGCCTTGGTATATAGCTTCCTCTGTAATGTCCTGATTTTCGTAGGAGTGACTAGCAACATGGCAATCTCCTCATCCTCCATTCTTGGGTTGCGTGAACAAAGTAGAGCCCCTTCCCTCAGCCAAGGTTATGTTGTCCTTTGGCTTCAAACGGTACTATGAGCCCCTCCGACTCCTGTATTCAGCCATTGAAATTTCGTTTCCTTATATCCAATGATCGATGGCCTCCCCATCCCTCAATACAGGTCTCCAGCACTGGACTACAAATCTTCTAGTACATGCCAACCCTGCTACCCCGGAAGAACACAAACACCATTTCCGTTATTTAAGTGTTCGTACGACGACCTTCCCCTTCTGACCACAGGGTCGGCTTCTTCGATTACGTTTACGAGGCTACTTATAGGTTCACTTTCGTTTCGGCCTGCACTTTTGCTATTTGAAAACTTACGACCCCGTGTCGCCACAACGCCGCTTTCTCATGCTACCGTGGCGTACGGACAATTCCACGGTCGGGACTTTAACCCGCTAGATTTGCAGTTGTTACTGCGTACGGTCAGGTCTTTCAATGACGCATTTTTATGTTAAAATAAATGTACAGCATATACAGAATGAATAACATAAATATATATATGAAAGGTTAAACAATATAGCAAGACCTTTAAGAATTGAATTAGCGGGCGGTTTGTATCCTGTCACTTCGCGAGGAAATGCTCGCCATGATATTTTTTTAGACGATGACGATAGATTATGTTGGCTGGAAATATTTGGTCATGTTTGCGAGCGATTCAACTGGATATGCCATGCTTATTGTTTGATGACTAACCATTACCACGTTGTTATTGCTCAACAGTTGGTCGAACGGTAAAATGAAATTACTTGCATGTGTCATGGAAAGACCTGACCCCAATGCCCCTCAAAAATACAACGGTATAAATGCATATCAGCTATAATCACTGTAACAGCTAGTTTGTTTAAAAAGGAGAATTGATTATGCTAACCATGACATCTTTAGCCGCTCAAAATCATTTCGGTGAACTGATCGACACATCTCAACGAGAGCCTGTTTTAATCACTCGTCGGGGACGTCCTGTTTCAGTTGTTTTGTCGACGTCTGGAAATACTGTACAGACCCTGTTGCAAGTTATGAAGTTAATTAATGAGTTATCTCCATTAAAAGGCGATTCGGCAGCAAACGCTTACGAAGCTTTCAGACAAAAAATCGGTAATGAAGCTGAAAATGACGGATTAAGTGAAGAGGATGTAAATACATTAGTCCATGCCAATCGCTAAAACTAAACGAATTGTTATCGATACGAGTCTTGCGATAAGTGCCGCAATCTTACCGAATTCAATATCTACCAAAGCATTTTCGTTAGCATTAAAAAACTTTCAGCCCGTAGCATCCGATTCAACATTGACAGAATTGATTGATGTAATCTATCGACCAAAATTTAATAAGTATTTGAGTGATGAAGCACGGCTTGAGTTTTTGACCTTATACGCGCAATCGTCAGAGATTGTTTCAGTCACCAGCGTCATTACTGATTGCATTGATCCTAAAGACAATCAGTTTCTGGCTTTAGCGATTGATGCAGGTGCCAGCTTTATCCTAAGTGGTGATCCGCATTTGACAGACATGACCCCATACAGAGGTATTGCAATTGTTGGGTCCAAGAATTTTGTCGATAAATTCCAATGAAAATTTATATCGCATCGCATGATAACTACTTATTAGATAAAAGTTATGACTTTTGACTGCTATATTTCGCTGACACAGAAGTTTCGATAACCGATTGGCGTTACCAAAAAACTATAAAAATTACTGAATACGATATTCAACAAGCTATATCAAGTTTTCCTAAGACTCGGTATTACGGGAGTAAAAGACGATTACTATGTCGCACACAATAGCACACAATAGGTAGAGTAAGGAGCAGGCTTGCGCCTACCCCTCCTCATCAAACCGTGCTTGCAGTTTTCCCGCACACGGCTTTCCGATGCTCTTCGTACTCAGGCATGCACTGATCGCCAGCCAGCTTTCCCTGGAACCTTAAATAAACCATAGCGTTTGTATAAATCTACGCTAGGAAATCGACCTTCGCCAATCTTTCGATCTTTTATCTTATGGCGTTTCATCAAGTGTTTACGCAGGCGTTGCTCTGCGTGTACCTTAACTTTCTCAAATACCTGACTAGAGTTTTGATAATGGAAATAGTTTGTCCAACCTCTGAGGCTTAGATTAATATTTCTGATCATAATTTCTAGTGGCAGGGTGGTTTGATTTCGCCCCGTCATCTGTGTCAGCTTGTCCTTGATCTTCTTCGCAGATTTAGCTGATGGGCAGACATGCGGGTATGGCTTGCCTGTTCGCCTTCCTTGGCTCATTCTGATTGAAAATCCCAAGAAATTGAAGCTTGATTGGGTAGCGTCAACAATGTGCGTTTTGGATTCGTTCAGGGTAAGACCTAATCTTTCCAGCACTTGCTTTACAACCAACATGGGTGTTTCAACATCCTTTCTACACAACACAACAAAGTCATCGGCATATCTCACCAACTGCGCTTTTAATTTGCCTTTGAGCTGATGTCGTTGCCATATCCGGTCAAGAATATGTAGGTAGCAGTTTGCCAATAGCGGGGAGATTACACCACCTTGCGGCGTTCCTTTACGATTGGCTTTTCCACCACCCAACACCTTCCTCTTACCGTTTTCATCATTACCAATCACGGGGGCTTTCAGCCATTGCTTGATCAGTGCGAGAATCTCACCATCAACAATGCGTTCTGCAACCACTGCCATCAGCTTTGCATGCGGTATGCTGTCGAAATATTTCGTCAAATCAGCATCTATGACTTGTGTATAACCCGCCCATAGCGCATTGGCAATGTCATCCACCGCATCATGCGCCGATTTCTTTGGTCTGAATCCATACGAATTCGGACAGAAGTCTGCTTCGAATATGGGCTCAATGACAAGTTTAACCGCCATTTGCGCCACCCGGTCACGTATCGTCGGAATCCCCAGCGGTCTTAAACTACCATCCGCTTTAGGAATCATAACGCGCCGGACTGGCTGGGCTCGGTAGGTCTTTTCTTTCAGATCATGGACAAGTTCCAACAAAAACTTATCTAACCCAATTACATGCTCTATGGCTTCAAAGCTTATCCCGTCAACGCCGGGACTTCCCTTATTAGCTCTAACCAGACACCAGGCGTGATAGAGGACATCTTCCCGGTATATCTTGTCGTAAAGCGCGTAAAAACGATAGGCTGGTTCTTGCTTGGCCTTGGTATATAGCTTCCTCTGTAATGTCCTGATTTTCGTAGGAGTGACTAGCAACATGGCAATCTCCTCATCCTCCATTCTTGGGTTGCGTGAACAAAGTAGAGCCCCTTCCCTCAGCCAAGGTTATGTTGTCCTTTGGCTTCAAACGGTACTATGAGCCCCTCCGACTCCTGTATTCAGCCATTGAAATTTCGTTTCCTTATATCCAATGATCGATGGCCTCCCCATCCCTCAATACAGGTCTCCAGCACTGGACTACAAATCTTCTAGTACATGCCAACCCTGCTACCCCGGAAGAACACAAACACCATTTCCGTTATTTAAGTGTTCGTACGACGACCTTCCCCTTCTGACCACAGGGTCGGTTTCTTCGATTACGTTTACGAGGCTACTTATAGGTTCACTTTCGTTTCGGCCTGCACTTTTGCTATTTGAAAACTTACGACCCCGTGTCGCCACAACGCCGCTTTCTCATGCTACCGTGGCGTACGGACAATTCCACGGTCGGGACTTTAACCCGCTAGATTTGCAGTTGTTACTGCGTACGGTCAGGTCTTTCAATAACGCATTTTTATGTTAAAATAAATGTACAGCATATACAGAATGAATAATATAAATATATTTATGAAAGGTTAAACAATATGGCAAGACCTTTAAGAATTGAATTAGCGGGCGGTTTGTATCATGTCACTTCGCGAGGAAATGCTCGCCATGATATTTTTTTAGACGATGACGATAGATTATGTTGGCTGGAAATATTTGGTCAAGTTTGCGAGAGTTAGTCGAACGGTAAAATGAAATTACTTGCATATGTTATGGAAAGACCTGACCCCAATACCCTAACATGTGCTTAATTGCAGTTACTATTAGTATCACTCTGATATCACAATCTTAACCCGCCATAGTTTTCGACGTTAAGACACAATGGGTAGAGTAAGGAGCAGGCTTGCGCCTACCCCTCCTCATCAAACCGTGCTTGCAGTTTTCCCGCACACGGCTTTCCGATGCTCTTCGTACTCAGGCATGCACTGATCGCCAGCCAGCTTTCCCTGGAACCTTAAATAAACCATAGCGTTTGTATAAATCTACGCTAGGAAATCGACCTTCGCCAATCTTTCGATCTTTTATCTTATGGCGTTTCATCAAGTGTTTACGCAGGCGTTGCTCTGCGTGTACCTTAACTTTCTCAAATACCTGACTAGAGTTTTGATAATGGAAATAGTTTGTCCAACCTCTGAGGCTTAGATTAATATTTCTGATCATAATTTCTAGTGGCAGGGTGGTTTGATTTCGCCCCGTCATCTGTGTCAGCTTGTCCTTGATCTTCTTCGCAGATTTAGCTGATGGGCAGACATGCGGGTATGGCTTGCCTGTTCGCCTTCCTTGGCTCATTCTGATTGAAAATCCCAAGAAATTGAAGCTTGATTGGGTAGCGTCAACAATGTGCGTTTTGGATTCGTTCAGGGTAAGACCTAATCTTTCCAGCACTTGCTTTACAACCAACATGGGTGTTTCAACATCCTTTCTACACAACACAACAAAGTCATCGGCATATCTCACCAACTGCGCTTTTAATTTGCCTTTGAGCTGATGTCGTTGCCATATCCGGTCAAGAATATGTAGGTAGCAGTTTGCCAATAGCGGGGAGATTACACCACCTTGCGGCGTTCCTTTACGATTGGCTTTTCCACCACCCAACACCTTCCTCTTACCGTTTTCATCATTACCAATCACGGGGGCTTTCAGCCATTGCTTGATCAGTGCGAGAATCTCACCATCAACAATGCGTTCTGCAACCACTGCCATCAGCTTTGCATGCGGTATGCTGTCGAAATATTTCGTCAAATCAGCATCTATGACTTGTGTATAACCCGCCCATAGCGCATTGGCAATGTCATCCACCGCATCATGCGCCGATTTCTTTGGTCTGAATCCATACGAATTCGGACAGAAGTCTGCTTCGAATATGGGCTCAATGACAAGTTTAACCGCCATTTGCGCCACCCGGTCACGTATCGTCGGAATCCCCAGCGGTCTTAAACTACCATCCGCTTTAGGAATCATAACGCGCCGGACTGGCTGGGCTCGGTAGGTCTTTTCTTTCAGATCATGGACAAGTTCCAACAAAAACTTATCTAACCCAATTACATGCTCTATGGCTTCAAAGCTTATCCCGTCAACGCCGGGACTTCCCTTATTAGCTCTAACCAGACACCAGGCGTGATAGAGGACATCTTCCCGGTATATCTTGTCGTAAAGCGCGTAAAAACGATAGGCTGGTTCTTGCTTGGCCTTGGTATATAGCTTCCTCTGTAATGTCCTGATTTTCGTAGGAGTGACTAGCAACATGGCAATCTCCTCATCCTCCATTCTTGGGTTGCGTGAACAAAGTAGAGCCCCTTCCCTCAGCCAAGGTTATGTTGTCCTTTGGCTTCAAACGGTACTATGAGCCCCTCCGACTCCTGTATTCAGCCATTGAAATTTCGTTTCCTTATATCCAATGATCGATGGCCTCCCCATCCCTCAATACAGGTCTCCAGCACTGGACTACAAATCTTCTAGTACATGCCAACCCTGCTACCCCGGAAGAACACAAACACCATTTCCGTTATTTAAGTGTTCGTACGACGACCTTCCCCTTCTGACCACAGGGTCGGCTTCTTCGATTACGTTTACGAGGCTACTTATAGGTTCACTTTCGTTTCGGCCTGCACTTTTGCTATTTGAAAACTTACGACCCCGTGTCGCCACAACGCCGCTTTCTCATGCTACCGTGGCGTACGGACAATTCCACGGTCGGGACTTTAACCCGCTAGATTTGCAGTTGTTACTGCGTACGGTCAGGTCTTTCAATAACGCATTTTTATGTTAAAATAAATGTACAGCATATACAGAATGAATAACATAAATATATATATGAAAGGTTAAACAATATGGCAAGACCTTTAAGAATTGAATTAGCGGGCGGTTTGTATCATGTCACTTCGCGAGGAAATGCTCACCATGATATTTTTTTAGACGATGACAATAGATTATGTTGACTGGAAATATTTGGTCAAGTTTGCGAGAGTTAGTCGAACGGTAAAATGAAATTACTTGCATATGTTATGGAAAGACCTGACCCCAATGCCCTCTTTTTTTAGACGATGACGATAGATTATGTTGGCTGGAAATATTTGGTCAAGTTTGCGAGCGATTCAACTGGATATGCCATGCTTATTGTTTGATGACTAACCATTAACACGTTGTTATTGCTCAACAGTTAGTCGAACGGTAAAATGAAATTACTTGCATGTGTCATGGAAAGACCTGACCCCAATGCCCGCGAGGAAATGCTCGCCATGATATTATTTTAGACGATGACGATAGATTATGTTGGCTGGAAATATTTGGTCAAGTTTGCGAGCGATTCAACTGGATATGCCATGCTTATTGTTTGATGACTAACCATTACCACGTTGTTATTGCTCAACAGTTAGTCGAACGGTAAAATGAAATTACTTGCATATGTTATGGAAAGACCTGACCCCAATGCCCTCTCAAGCCAAAATTACCCATTACGTTGTCATACTAGTGGATATTAGTGATCGTAAAAAAGCAGAGCAGGAAATCAAACAACTGGCTTTCTTCGACCCACTGACCCGCCTGCCAAACCGTCGTCTACTGCAAGAGAGGCTTCAGCAAAGTCTGTGCAGCAATTCGCGCCATCTGCACTGCTCTGCTTTGGTGTTTATTGATCTGGATAACTTTAAATTGCTTAACGATATTAGTGGACACGACATGGGTGACCGCTTGCTGGTGATGGTTGCCGAGCGTTTAAGCGCCTGCATTCGCGAGGGCGACACCATTTCGCGATTGGGGGGTGATGAGTTTGTGATTATCCTGGAAAACCTGAGCAATAATCTTGAAAAATCTGCAGCGCAAGCACAGAAAGTCTGCGAAAAAATTCTGTTGACACTCAATCAACCCTATAAATTCGGCGACAATGTTTACCATAGTACCCCCAGTATTGGTATCACTTTGTTTGCAGACGCCGAAAATTCGGTAGAAGATCTTTTAAAACAGGCTGATATAGCCATGTATGAAGCCAAATCTGCGGGACGCAATACTCTGCGCTTTTACGATCCAAACATGCAAGCGTCACTTGCCGCTAAAGCCAACTTGGAGATCGAATTGCGCACTGCAATTAAGGAAGCGCAGTTTGAACTGCATTATCAGGCACAAGCAGACGGCGAACACGGTATAGTCAGTGCCGAAGCGCTGCTGCGATGGCGACATCCAGAACGCGGCTTGATATCACCCATTGTATTTATCACCTTAGCCGAAGAAACCGGCTTGATCTTGCCCATCGGCTTATGGGTACTGGAAACCGCCTGCGCTCAACTCAAAAATTGGCAAAGCCATGCGCGGGCGTGTCGGTTAACGTTGGCCATCAATGTCAGTGCGCGCCAGTTTAGACAGTCCGATTTTGTCGAGCAAGTGTGTTTGGCACTCAAAACTAGCGATGCGCCCGCTAAGCAGCTGAAACTGGAATTAACCGAAAGCCTGGTGCTTGACGATGTTGAAGATACCATACAAAAAATGCATGAACTCAGGGCTTTAGGCGTTAGTTTCTCCATGGACGATTTCGGCACCGGCTATTCGTCTCTTTCTTACCTGAGCCGTTTACCGCTGGATCAACTAAAGATAGATCAGTCGTTTATCCGCAACCTGCCTGACAATGCAAATGACGCGGTGGTCGTACAAACCATCATCACCCTGGCCAGAAGTTTAGGTTTAAATGTGATTGCCGAAGGCGTTGAAACAGAGGAACAAAGACAGTTTCTGACTATTCACCATTGCCCCAGCTATCAGGGCTATTTACTCAGTAAACCTATACCGTTAAATGAGTTTGAGAAACTTTGCGGTTATGATGTTATTTAAGGACGGAGTTGCTAACATGTGCTTAATTGCAGTTACTATTAGTATCACTCTGATATCACAATCTTAACCCGCCATAGTTTTCGACGTTAAGACACAATGGGTAGAGTAAGGAGCAGGCTTGCGCCTACCCCTCCTCATCAAACCGTGCTTGCAGTTTTCCCGCACACGGCTTTCCGATGCTCTTCGTACTCAGGCATGCACTGATCGCCAGCCAGCTTTCCCTGGAACCTTAAATAAACCATAGCGTTTGTATAAATCTACGCTAGGAAATCGACCTTCGCCAATCTTTCGATCTTTTATCTTATGGCGTTTCATCAAGTGTTTACGCAGGCGTTGCTCTGCGTGTACCTTAACTTTCTCAAATACCTGACTAGAGTTTTGATAATGGAAATAGTTTGTCCAACCTCTGAGGCTTAGATTAATATTTCTGATCATAATTTCTAGTGGCAGGGTGGTTTGATTTCGCCCCGTCATCTGTGTCAGCTTGTCCTTGATCTTCTTCGCAGATTTAGCTGATGGGCAGACATGCGGGTATGGCTTGCCTGTTCGCCTTCCTTGGCTCATTCTGATTGAAAATCCCAAGAAATTGAAGCTTGATTGGGTAGCGTCAACAATGTGCGTTTTGGATTCGTTCAGGGTAAGACCTAATCTTTCCAGCACTTGCTTTACAACCAACATGGGTGTTTCAACATCCTTTCTACACAACACAACAAAGTCATCGGCATATCTCACCAACTGCGCTTTTAATTTGCCTTTGAGCTGATGTCGTTGCCATATCCGGTCAAGAATATGTAGGTAGCAGTTTGCCAATAGCGGGGAGATTACACCACCTTGCGGCGTTCCTTTACGATTGGCTTTTCCACCACCCAACACCTTCCTCTTACCGTTTTCATCATTACCAATCACGGGGGCTTTCAGCCATTGCTTGATCAGTGCGAGAATCTCACCATCAACAATGCGTTCTGCAACCACTGCCATCAGCTTTGCATGCGGTATGCTGTCGAAATATTTCGTCAAATCAGCATCTATGACTTGTGTATAACCCGCCCATAGCGCATTGGCAATGTCATCCACCGCATCATGCGCCGATTTCTTTGGTCTGAATCCATACGAATTCGGACAGAAGTCTGCTTCGAATATGGGCTCAATGACAAGTTTAACCGCCATTTGCGCCACCCGGTCACGTATCGTCGGAATCCCCAGCGGTCTTAAACTACCATCCGCTTTAGGAATCATAACGCGCCGGACTGGCTGGGCTCGGTAGGTCTTTTCTTTCAGATCATGGACAAGTTCCAACAAAAACTTATCTAACCCAATTACATGCTCTATGGCTTCAAAGCTTATCCCGTCAACGCCGGGACTTCCCTTATTAGCTCTAACCAGACACCAGGCGTGATAGAGGACATCTTCCCGGTATATCTTGTCGTAAAGCGCGTAAAAACGATAGGCTGGTTCTTGCTTGGCCTTGGTATATAGCTTCCTCTGTAATGTCCTGATTTTCGTAGGAGTGACTAGCAACATGGCAATCTCCTCATCCTCCATTCTTGGGTTGCGTGAACAAAGTAGAGCCCCTTCCCTCAGCCAAGGTTATGTTGTCCTTTGGCTTCAAACGGTACTATGAGCCCCTCCGACTCCTGTATTCAGCCATTGAAATTTCGTTTCCTTATATCCAATGATCGATGGCCTCCCCATCCCTCAATACAGGTCTCCAGCACTGGACTACAAATCTTCTAGTACATGCCAACCCTGCTACCCCGGAAGAACACAAACACCATTTCCGTTATTTAAGTGTTCGTACGACGACCTTCCCCTTCTGACCACAGGGTCGGCTTCTTCGATTACGTTTACGAGGCTACTTATAGGTTCACTTTCGTTTCGGCCTGCACTTTTGCTATTTGAAAACTTACGACCCCGTGTCGCCACAACGCCGCTTTCTCATGCTACCGTGGCGTACGGACAATTCCACGGTCGGGACTTTAACCCGCTAGATTTGCAGTTGTTACTGCGTACGGTCAGGTCTTTCAATAACGCATTTTTATGTTAAAATAAATGTACAGCATATACAGAATGAATAACATAAATATATATATGAAAGGTTAAACAATATGGCAAGACCTTTAAGAATTGAATTAGCGGGCGGTTTGTATCATGTCACTTCGCGAGGAAATGCTCACCATGATATTTTTTTAGACGATGACAATAGATTATGTTGACTGGAAATATTTGGTCAAGTTTGCGAGAGTTAGTCGAACGGTAAAATGAAATTACTTGCATATGTTATGGAAAGACCTGACCCCAATGCCCTCTTTTTTTAGACGATGACGATAGATTATGTTGGCTGGAAATATTTGGTCAAGTTTGCGAGCGATTCAACTGGATATGCCATGCTTATTGTTTGATGACTAACCATTAACACGTTGTTATTGCTCAACAGTTAGTCGAACGGTAAAATGAAATTACTTGCATGTGTCATGGAAAGACCTGACCCCAATGCCCGTGAAAGGTTAAACAATATGGCAAGACCTTTAAGAATTGAATTAGCGGGCGGTTTGTATCATGTCACTTCGCGAGGAAATGCTCGCCATGATATTTTTTTAGACGATGACGATAGATTATGTTGGCTGGAAATATTTGGTCAAGTTTGCGAGAGTTAGTCGAACGGTAAAATGAAATTACTTGCATATGTTATGGAAAGACCTGACCCCAATACCCCACGCAATGCCCTCTTTGTTTGATGACTAACCATTACCACGTTGTTATTGCTCAACAGTTAGTCGAACGGTAAAATGAAATTACTTGCATGTGTCATGGAAAGACCTGACCCCAATGCCCGCATGAGTCATTTTGATTTCCAACCCTATAATGCAAATAGTCTATATTTACTATAATCCGGCGTGGTTTGGCGGGTTACAATGCGCGAGAAATATCAAACCCATATTAACAGGAATTAACGCGTATCTAACCGCACTACCCTAACATTTTTCACCCATGTCCACCTCGACCCTAGCTAATAAATTAACTATCTATTACAGCCTCTGGAAAAAGTTGCTGGCGCTGGTGGGCTTTTCTCTGGTGCTTTGGCTATGCTGGCTGGGTATTCAAAGCCAGATTTATATCCTGGAAGTATGTTGTGTGTTGCTGGCTGTTTACCTGATTGCGTTACTGGGCGATATCATCAATACCCGCAGTATCAGTTTTTATCCAGAACAAATCGTTAAATCCGGCTATTTGTTCAGCAGCACTCTTCCCAGCAACGCGCTCTGCGTTGCCAATCACCCGCAGCTGCACAGTCGCCGCCTCTTGCATGGTTCGGCGCAAAATTGGCGTGAATCTATTAATGTGCATACTTGGCTAATAGGTCCGGAAATGTTGCTATGGTTAAATTCCTACCAGCGCAATACCTATCAGATCGGTACATTTAGAGCAGAACCTGTGCATGGCAAAAGTGCCGCTTGCATGCAGTTTGAAAGCGCAGCCGCCGCTTTTCGCTACGCCAGTGTGTTAACGCTGTTTAATCTATTGTGTTACATCTTTTTCGCCACCAGTATTGCTTGGCAGTATGCCGAGTTTACGGGTTACGTCACGCATTTATCGGCCACACCAGTCCGGTTACTGTGTGTGGGGTTGGCGCTAGTGGTGTATGCCTTGCTCTACCAATTGGCTAAATCACCATCTGCTACTGGGCTGAGTTATCAGGACAAAACCCGCCGCGCTCAAAAACGCGCTTTATACTCCGCACTACTCATCAATGCTTTGGTATGGATAGGTTTACCGCTGTTTTTAAGCTTTGGCAATAAACTGGATTATTATGTGTTTCTACTGGTGGGTATCTGCTTTTATGCCGGATTTTATCCACGCTTAACCGATTGGGAGATCTGGGTACAAACCGGTAATGCACTGGAACATAACCCCGCCCCGCCCATACCCAACCAGCGCCGCTCCATGCAGGTATCGCTGGCTGTATTGAGCAGTCTGTCTATGGCCGCTTACCTTAATCACCCGAATGATTTTCGTATTGCCCAACCACCGTGTCAAGATCCTAATGCCATGCCACAAGCGTGTAACACTGCCAATAATTCTACGGGTGGCAATGGCGGCTCCGGTGGCGCAGGGAGTGGCTCGGGCAGATATACCCGCAGCAGTTACGGCAGCCGTTGGGACAGTAATCCAAGCGAAGTACGCCGTGGTGGTTTTGGTGGCTTTGGCCGCTTCTTTTCCGGTTTCGGCGGCTAAGCATGCAGCGTATTGCCTTAACACCCCGTAGCGACTGGCAGGCACGCGTCGGCAGCGTCGGCATGCATTATCATAGTCCGGGTGGAGAAATCTATTGGGATGAATCGGCTTGCTATTGCTTTACCCGCAGCCAAATCGATTTACTGGACGATGTGACCCACGAACTGCATCAATTGTGTTTAAGTGCAGTTGATCACATCATCAGACGCAACGGTTTTGCTAAATTACACATTCCGCAATGGGCCGTGCCTTATATTATTCAGTCGTGGGAACAACAGGAACCTAGCCTGTATGGGCGTTTCGATTTAGCCTGGAACGGCACTGGTACACCAAAACTACTGGAATATAACGCCGACACGCCTACCGCTTTACTGGAAGCCAGTGTGGTGCAATGGTTCTGGTTACAAGAGTGTTTTCCACAAGCCGACCAGTTCAATTCCATACATGAAAAATTGCTGAGTTTCTGGGCAAACTATCGCCATCGTCACCCTGCCCTGCACTTTGCCAGCATGGATGGCAGCGACGAAGATTTTGGCAATGTTGAATATTTACGCGATACTGCCCTGCAAGCTGGCTTGCAGACCTGGCATCTACCGATACCACAAATCGGTTGGGATAAGCGCCAACAGCGGTTTGTGGATGAACAGTTACAGGTTATATCTGCCTTGTTTAAACTCTATCCCTGGGAATGGCTGTTACAGGATGAGTTTAGTCGCTATTTGCCAAGCGCAAACTTAACCCTACTGGAACCGGCTTGGAAGCTCTTGCTCAGCAGCAAAGGTATTTTGCCAATGTTATGGGAGCTATTCCCGGATCACCCCAATCTGTTAGCCGCCAGTTTTGGCGATCAGCCATTACTGGGGGCTTATGTGCGTAAACCTTTGTACTCGCGAGAAGGTGCCAATATCGAAATTCGCCGTGGTGCCAGTGTGGTGGAAACCACAGGGTCGTATGGTGCGGAAGGTTATATTTATCAGCAATATACCCCCTTGACTGCCTTTGCTGGCCATTACCCGGTCATCGGCAGCTGGGTTATCGCCAATCAGGCAGCTGGCATCGGTATCCGCGAAGATACCAGCGAAATTACCGGCAATAACAGCCGCTTTATTCCCCATTATTTTGTTGAGGATAACTGATGGAAGTAACTGATCTGGCAGAACTATTGGCGGGTGCCAACGGGTTTTTTCTGCACTTTGTAGCGGCGATTGTACTCACCGGCCTGTTTGCCTGTTGTTATGTGTGGATTACGCCTTATGCGGAATTTGAACTCATTAAACAGGGCAAAACCGCACCCGCCATTGCTTTTAGCGGTGCGGTATTAGGCTTTGCCGTGGCCTTGGCGGGCGTAATTGCCAACAGTATTTCTCTACTCGACATGTTGGTCTGGTCTGGCTTTGCCTTGTTTATGCAAGTGTTGGTATTTTGGGGTTTGCGATTGTTATTTGCGGATTTATGCCGACGCATTGCTGATGATGAACTAGGTCCGGCCTGGGTATTATCCAGCTTTTCCTTAAGCACCGGCATTTTAATGGCCGCCTGTATGACGATGTAAAATCAATGGCATCAATGAAAGTTGCCAGGGCGAATTTCGTTGCAATAGATACGGGTTACAGATGACGAGTATTAAAATTAGAACCGAAACGCAAGGCAGTGACACAGAATTACGCTTGCTGATTATGCACCCCATGGAAAATGGTCGTAATCGGGATCCGCTGACTAATGACTTGATTCCCGCTCACTTTATTACCGAACTAACGGTCATGGTTAATGCCGAACCTGTATTAGAGGTGGATATGGGGGGCAGTATGGCGAAAAATCCATTTTTTAGTTTTCGGCTAAAAAATCTGCAACAAGGTGACAAACTGTCGGTTAGCTGGGTCGATAATCAGTTAAACACAGACCGTAATGATCACCTTATTGAATAAGGATTTCGGCGCTTTGATTACGTGCAGTAACCACCATAAACGTCAATTGCGTGGCAGCAAAATCGGCACTGAGTTGTGCCAATAAGGCTTCAGCACGCTCTGCACCGTGCACAGCACAAAAGCCGGTTGGCCCCCAAGAGGTTTGACCAATAGCCATCGCCCCTTGCGCTTGTAACCAAGCCATGGCTGCTGCCACTTCCGGGCTGGTAAAGATACCGCCCTGCACAGGCGCAAAGTGTTCACCCACGGCGGTCTGCAATAAGCTAATCACTTCACCAAATTTGGCTAAATCCTGTTCTGCTAATGCGGGCAAAGCTTGCATCAACAATAGATAACATAAGCGTTCTGAAGCGCTGCGTGGAAAGGCGGGTAATTGTTTAAAGGCATTAATTTCCTGTTCACCGTGCAAGCCTTGCCCGCGCTGATCAAACACCAGAATAAAACGCCAGTCTTCAGGTACCGGCATTTGTACCAATAGCGGCGGGGTGGATGTTAAAGGACCACGGCCTCCATCGACAATTAAACCACCTTTTTCAAACACACCTATGCCGATACCAGAACGGGTACCGCGGTCGGTAAGACACGCTATATCGCGTACTTGCAGACCTAATTGATAGTAATGATTAAGGCCCATGCCAATGGCTAATGCCAGTTGCGTACCCGAACCCAAGCCTATATGTTCTGGGATGGCACTCAAAATATCAATATGCACCTGCTCTGCAACCTGTAATGCCTGACATAATTGCCGCGCGCATTTTTCTGCCCGTTTTGTCACTTGGCCGGTAACGGTTAACGATTCTGCCGCAGTGATGCTCAAGCGGGTATTGATTTCGTTCAGACCAATGCCGATGCTACCAAAATCTCGACCCAGCGCCCCGCTTAAATCGATAAAGCCCATATGCAACCGGGCTGGCGCTAAAACAGTGACTTTTTTGTGCTGTGCTTTCACAAGCCGCGTTTCCTTTCAAAAATCTAAATAGACCTATTATACCGAATGCAGCACTATAATCAGCGTTGTTTGCCCGTCTAAACACAATATTCTAATAAAACCAGCGAATTTTCTACCCATTCAGGTTGAGTTTTTGGCTGTGATTTTGATTTACTTAGGGTATATGCTGTATTTCCTTTAGAGTTTGATGCAATTAATGAACATTTGTAACTATTCAGCTTAATTTTTTTTGTAATTAAAATCAATGCACTATAGAATTTTCTGCACAACGTGAAGCGCATCTGCCGCGATTGATGCGCCTCCTGGCGTCGGCACATCCTATCTAGGCTTAGTACATCAGCTAGTCCGTTCATGGTTCGACGGTGCTCAACATGAACGGACTAGCCGATCGGAGGTAAATAATGCAGACGGATTGATTGTTAAGCGCTTATTCCCTGATGGCTTGTACAATGTTTTGCAGTTGTTGTTCGCACGCTAAAGCTAAGGTAATGCAGTCGTTATCCGGCAGCGACTGATATAAGCCCCTATCCAGCGCCTCAGCGCTTTTATACAAATCAGTCATTGCCATAGTACCCGCCACGCCTTTCAAAGCATGTGAGATACGTTTTGCCTTTGGCCTGTCGCCATCGCGAATGGCTGTCAATATATTCACCATATCATTAGCATGACCGCTAACAAACATGGTCAGTAAACGCTGGAGTTTTTCTACATCGCCATTTACCACATTCATGCATTGCTGAATATTAATACCGGGTATATTTAGCCACTGTTCGGGAATAGCTTGCGCCGCCGTGGAATTATTCTGCCCCACTGTAGTGGGGCTGGGTAACGCTGATAGTTCATGTTCCTGCAAAGCGGGATCTTTTTGTACAGGGGCTAACCAGCGTAACAAAACAGCGTAAAAGGATTCTGGATTGACGGGTTTAGTCACAAAATCGTTCATGCCAACCGCCTTACAGCGATTACGGTCTTCATCGAAAGCATTGGCCGTCATGGCCAGTATGGGCAAATTAGCAAACAGTGGGTTATTACGTATCTTGCGGGTAGCCTGTAAACCATCCATTTCCGGCATGTGCATATCCATCAGTACCAAGGCATACTGCTGGTTGAAAATTTTCTCGACAGCAATGGCACCATTCACAGCGGTATCAACACTCAAACCAACGGCATGCAACAAAGCTTCAGCCACTTCAAGGTTAATGGCATTATCATCCACCACCAGAATACGCGTGCCAGCATACTGCTCTCGCAATTGCGTTTCTGCCGAGACACGCTTGGTATTTTTAGTCACACTGTGTAGGCCATGTCCACGTTGCAGGACCACAGTAAACCAAAAAATACTGCCGACACCGGGTGTTGATTCCACCCCTACTTCGCCACCCATTAACTTGGCAACGCGCCGCGATATGGCCAAGCCCAACCCGGTTCCGCCAAAGGTACGTGCGGTGGAAACATCTGCCTGCGTAAAGGCATCGAACAAATGCGGCAGAAAATCGGCACTGATACCGATACCGCTATCCTCAACCTCGAAGCGTACCCCGATACCTTGCGGGGATTCTTCCAATAATTTAGCACGTAAGCAAATACCGCCCTGTTCTGTAAATTTAATGGCATTGCTGACAAAATTAAGCATGATCTGTCGTACCCTGGTTTGATCGCCCCATAACCAGGTTGGCACACTATCATTGTCAACGCTAATGGTTAAGCCTTTAGCTTTGGCTTGCGTTGAAAATAATGAACACACATTATCCAATACACTTTCCAGGGCAAAATCTCGAAGTTCTAGTTGTAAATGTCCGGCTTCTATTTTCGACAAGTCTAAAATATCATTAATAATGGAGAGCAAGTGCTGACCTGAAGCGGCAATCTTTTCCAAACGGGTGCGCTGATCTGTATTTAAGCCACTTTGTTTTAACAAGTGTGTAAGGCCAATAATAGCATTCAGTGGCGTACGAATTTCATGACTCATATTGGCCAAAAACGCGGTTTTGGCTTGATTGGCGGCCTGAGCATGAGCAATGGCGGTTTGTAATTCTGCCGTGCGACTCTCCACCAGCGCCTCTAACCGATAGCGATATTCGTCTAACTCGCGGGCATTACGTTTCTTTTCGGTAATATCTTCCTGCACCGATACATAATGACTAATGCTACCGTCAGGTTGCCGCAAAGGAGTAATCAGTGAAAACGCCACATATTCACTGTCATCTTTACGTTTATTGATAAACTCGCCTTTCCAGCTTTTACCTTGCTGCATCGCCTCCCAAAAAGCCTTAATAGTTGCTTTAGGGGTTTTTCCAGAATTAAGTATGCGCGGGTTTTGTCTTATTAATTCCGCAAATGAATAGCCGCAGTTATGTAAATACGCTTGATTTGCATATTCAATTTCGTAATGCATATTGGTAATAATAATTCCTTCAGAACTTTGTTCCACAGCTTGTACCAATATATGCAATTGCTGTTCTGTTTGTTTACGTATCGTTATATCCAGATTAATGCCAGACAGACGTACTGGCGTGCCATCGGCATCATATAGCGCCTTGCCTTTACTGACAAACCAACGCAGTTCACCATTTAAACAGCGCGCTCTAAATTCCACTTCAAATCGTTCTCCTTTTAAAATATGACTATCCCATACGGCATCAATGACGGCCAAATCCTCAGGCAGCACCAGCGCCCGCCACTCATCATTGCTCGTAATTCCTTGTGCAGAATCATATCCATACAGTTTGGAATATTCGGGGGAAAAATAACATTGCTGGGTGAGTAAATCCCATTCCCAAATACCGACTTGCGCGGCTTCCTGCGCCATTAATAACTGTTGTTCGCTTTTTTGCAGAGCCAGATTGGCCAATTCTGCGCTGTTACGCGCCATCTGTGCATCCAGCATCAATTGTATCGCATCGGAATGAGCCTGTTTTTGCTTAACTAAAGCCGATTCCTGAAGTTGCTGCAAAAAAGCTTCCTCCAGTTTACGTTGGGTAATGTTCTGTATGGTGCCACGCAATTTAATAGGCTGTCCCTGCGCATTAAATTCCAATCTGCCCATACCATGCACCCAGCGTAAGGCCTGATCGTTATGCCGGATAATGCGATATTCTTTATTAAAGGGTTTAGCCTGCTTAAGTAAACTTTGCTCAACATAGCGGCTCATCATATCCCTATCCATAGGATGCAATAAGCGTTTCCAGCCCTCTAATGAATGTTCGTAATCCCGATCAATACCCAATATATCATCCAATAGATTAGAGCAAGACCACATGCCGGTTTTAATATCCAGCACATAACTACCCAAACCGGCGATGTTCTGTGCTTCCTGAAGTGATACTTCGTTGTCTGTGAGTGCTTGTGCCACCAATTTACGTTCTGTAATATCGCGCGAAATACCAAACACCCCAATGACCTGTCCTGTGGCATCGTGTAATGGGCCTTTGGTATTTAGATAGGTACGATCCCCCGTCACTGTTGACAAAGTAACTTCAAACGATAACACCTGCTGAGTACTCAACACTAATTGATCATGAGTGCTTACCAGCTCCGCCTGCTCATGTGGAAATAATAACGAGGCATCACTTTGTAACACCTCATCCGCCAATTTGTCTGTAGCGGCCGCAAAGGTTTGATTAAACAGCAAGTACTGGCCTTGCAGATCTTTGGCAAAAATGGCATCCGTAGACGCATTTAAAATTTCGGTCGCGATATTCTGGCTATTTTCGGCGTCCACTCGAGAGAAAATCTGCGTAATACCTGGTGCGATGGCAACAGTAAACTGCTGTATGACTATGCGATAAAGCACCCAAGAACCCACCACGATGAAGGTAGCATCGACCAGTAAGCCTGCATAATGTAACAGCAATAGATCAGCAAACCAGTATCGCAGCACAAGCTCTGCAATTAATCTGAAGAGCAAGGTACAAATAATAAAGTTGATTAAAGGCTTTAAAGTCTGATTATGGGAGCGCTGAGTTGTGGAATGCTTATTCACTAGCCCGCCCTTTTACGCATTGCTGGCAGCCAGGCAGCCACTAACAGTGAAAATAAGTCACGGCACATCAAATATGCACCGTGGCAATAACCGTATTTCCATTGCCCTGATACTGTAACTGATCAAAGCTCATTAATTTTGCCATAGCGATACCCCGTCCATGCAAATCAAAAGCGCGTTCTGTAGAAAAATCCAGATATTCATGCCAGTTAAATCCTTGACCTTGATCTGTAATCATAAAGCGAATCGCCTGAGCTTGCCGTTCAAATTGTACTTCAACAAAACGCTGACTATATTGGGGCATATTTAAGCGGCCAGCCACTTCTTGCTGCCAGCGGTTACTCAATAATAATCTCGATTTTTCCTGATAAGTGATCCCCAGGTTGCCGTGTTCAACGGCATTGATTAATAGCTCCTGCAAACCAATTACGCTTCGTTCTGCGTCTGGACAAGCGATCGCCAGATAATTAGCCAGTAGGCGCGCTTCATCCAGCTCTCGAAAATGAAAAATGCCGTTTTGTAGTAAGGCCAGTGGACGCTCTGCCCTTTTTACTTTTGCCACCATGGCGCTAAATTCAATTTTTTGCTGAATAGCCGCGTTAACCACCGCCAGCAATAAATCGGGTTGGATAGGTTTAGTTAAAAAATAATAAGCACCTTTTTGCAAACCTTCACGTATTGATTCTTTATCTTCGATTCCGGTTTCAAAAATGACAGGAATATTTGCTAAGCGACTATCATTCTTAATACGAACCAATAATTGCATGCCGTCCAGGCTGGGTATATTAATATCCAATAATATTAGGTCGTAATTAATCGCTGTGTTTTGCAAATGTTCCCAGGCTAACAGCCCATCGGCATAAACACTGACTTGAAACCCCTGCAAACTTAAAAGATCAGCAATCACAGTTGCGATAATTTCTTGATCTTCAACTAATAACACATGGGTAATCGGGTTCATTCTATCCCTGTATTGCGTAAATCCAGTGCCTTGCACTGTCAGTTATGGAGACTGACCATTACAGGGGAAACAGCTATCCTAACTGGAGTGTGATGATCTAATTAGGTTTCCAATGGTCGGTCGGTAATTTTTTGATAATTATTCCATTTATATTCAAACAGAAACTGTGAGCACCACCACAAAAAAAACACGAAAAGCAGAAAAAAGTGTGAAAAATCTCATTGCAATTAAAATTTAACCAAAATGTTCTATCTGTAAGCTCACTTAAAGATAGCATAAAGCAAAGCCCACTCATTACTTTGCCAATAGTGTCTGTGGTAAATAGCAAAAACCTGGTAAGTGGTAAAACTTTTAAAGGCAGTAGTGATTAATAAAACGACATTTTAAGCTTATGCGGATTATTGTAGCGAGGGAAAGTTATTAATTAACGGACTCTGGGCGTTAGATATTACCGTGTACGAGGGCTATTTGATAATGCACGCATTTGGCCGCATTCCACTTTTCATCGCTGGGTTAGAAAGGGGGTGTATACACTTGATTGGGCGGCATTGCCTAGTATTAGCGATCAAAATTGGGAATATTTTTTTTGTGCGGTTTGTCGCTTCGAAGCTGGGTTTCGTTACTTCAACCCAGCCTATGGCCCTTATACGGTGCTAATAAGCACTAATCAATCGAGTCTTAAATCTTGATGATTGTGTCGCTATAGACTGCCACCAAGGGATCGTGGGTCATTAAACGCATCGGTTCTACGAGTGCCTGAGCCACAAGAATGCGGTCGAACGGATCTTGGTGGTGCGCAGGCAACTCTTCGACGGCAATCGCATGCTCCGCCTCGACGGCGAGGAAGCGATAACCAGATTCCTGAAAATAGCGCATTGCGTCTTGGCTAGAAACCGGCATGTCGCCTCGACCTAACGAATGCTTGATTGCAATTTCCCAGACATTCGCGGCGCTGACCCAAACGGTGGTTTTGGGCGACGTAATCAAATCACGCGTCTTTTGCGACAATTTTGGGCTATCCGTGATAGCCCATAGCGCGACGTGAGTATCCAGCAGCAGATTCAAGATTACACCTCGCCCATGAACAACTGAACCACTTCGTCGTTATGTGCATCGATGCTATCCGGCACCACGAACAAGCCTTTTGCTACACCAATCCGCTTCCCGGAGGGTGCAGTATCCATCGGAACAAGTTTGGCAGCTGGGCGGCCATTCCGGGCAATCACGATTTCACGCTCCTTCCCTTGCTCGATTGCCTCTACTAAGCGGGACAGAGAGGACTTGGCTTGCAACATATTTACAGTTTGCATTACATTCTCCAAAAAACACGTAGTTAGTCTAGTCTAGCTAACCATGAGAATCAAGTAGGTATGAATCGTTATTACTCAAATTTTCTTTGGTGATGTGTTTTTATGCTGGATCAGTATGACGCTTTATTTTCATTGGCTGATTTTCATATAAGAAGAATGCTGACCTCCAGCATATTTCAGTATGATTCTTTATTGCCATGCTATAGGAATGGTGTTTCGGTGAAGCCAAATTGTTAGCCGAATAACGGACAGTCAACTGGGTCAAAGGATGTCTTAACTATTAAATTAGAAAGCCAGCAAGTAATTATGTAGGATGGTGAGGCACGAACCGCTGCATAAGGCCTTAATAGCCAGCCTCAATCTAATCTTGAATCCTTAAAGCGGGTTAAATGCTTATTGCTAGGCGCTTAGATTTATTCTTCAATTTCGGTTATGTCTAACCCATACACACCGGTTAATTCTTGCAGGTTCTTGCCGGATTTTACATGCAGGCGACTAAACGCGGAATGCAATACTTCCCAACCCTCAAACGCAATCAGCATCCAGTGTTGGGTATTTCTATCCCATTCTGTATCCAGCAATATCCCGGCTGCAACCAATTGTTTAAAGCTTTCGTCACTAGAGTTATTGATATAGCTTTGCGCAACATCAAAATGTTGAGTAGCTAAAAAACGCGCGGCGGGCTGGTGATTACCGGCATGATGATTGGTGTACATGACAAACCCTGGATCAACCCCAACCCGATGCAATCCTTGACAGTAACTTTCAAAATTTTCAAGCGGAAACGGAATTTGATGCAACATAGAATTTCCAGATCAGTACAGATGTGCGTATAGGGGGTGTTTTACAGATTTTTTAAGCGCAATTCAAGTAAAACTTGCCAATATAGTCTGTTTTGAATACAGAGAATACCGAGAATTGAAGCCTATATAAAGCAGCCTTTAACCTTTGGGGCCTTAACTTTAAAATGTAGAAATGGCAGCGCTGATAAGCAATAATTTGTTTGTCAACTCAGTATTATCACTACCTATTGACAATATTATATTTTAAGTTTGTATAATATAGCCCAATCTGAGAGAATCATTAAACGCCTAAAATATCGAGGAAAGACTAATGAAAAATATCACCTTAATTGCAATAGGTTTTGTTACTTTTGGAACGGCTAATGCAACTCCTTTTATTGAATATCAGGGTGTTATTTCGTATTCAAGTATTAGCGGTCTAAGCGGGCAATCTTATACTGAAACTTTTTCCTGGAATGCTAATGAGGCTTATACGTATACTGTGCCAGGCCAGTCTACTACCGCATATCTTGGGCCAGCATATTATACCGATCAAGGAGTACCTGCGGGTGCAGAAACGGTAGTATTTACTACAGCGGGTTACTCAACCACATTTACCGCCGACTATTCTGTTTATAATGCTATACATATCAACCCCAATTATGCCAATAAAATTGAATCGGGCATTACCGATACCTTTGGTAACACCGCTACGGCGTATCTTCAGGATGATAGTTCTTCCCAACCGTTATTACAGAAGTTGGACTTTACCGCGAGTGGAACCTATGCTCCTAAAAATCATATATTAGGCGCTATGTATTTATCTTTAAATGACGGGCTTACCATCTTAGACGGAACTACCATTTCTGGTTCAGTAAGCTCAGTTAGCTTAAATTCATCACCAGTGCCCGAAGCGGAAGAATGGGTGTTAATGATGCTGGGTTTAACTATGGTGGGGTGGGTAACTCGTCGTAAAAATATTTAAAATCAATGGGACTAGTTTGAATTAGGCTCAAAACATCACTAAGTGGCTTGAATTTATCCCCACCAACGCTACACACTACGTTCATAAAATACCTTACCAGCCTGTTCAATATGCTTTATAAGCAGTTCATGATCCAGCTGTGCAAATAGCGATAGATCAATGCAATAAGGGAGCATTAGATCGTCCAAAGCATCCATTATCTGCCAAAGCCTATCTGCAGTGAGTTCTGTACCATACAAAACCAGATCGATATCCGACCCGGTTTTGTAATTGCCTTTAGCGCGTGATCCGTACAAAACTGCTTTTTCAATTGCCTGAAAGTGTGCAAAAACGCCACGGATTTTTTGCAAGGTTTCATCGCTTAAACCATGATGCATCAGTCTGGTAACTCATAAAACTGGTTGAATTTTTGCGCGAAGTTAACAAAGGCAGGATAAAAGCGCAGAAGAATATCATCAACCACTTGCTTGGCGATGTCGGGGCTATAGGCATGGGATGTCAAATTCCGGGCTTGTATCATTTTCATCCAGTCGTCACCAGCTTCAATCAGTCCGTTTTTAAAGGCAAAGCGCGTAGCGTCTTTTGTACCAATCAATCCTACAATGCCTTTATCCTCTAGGTAATCTTTCAAGACATTCCATGCCAATTCATGAGTAAACTCAAAACTCTGAATTACCCCCTGTTCTTCCAGTTTTGATAATTTGCGCTGTTTGGATAATTCCACCGCCTCTATCAGCGTTTGAAAAGCTTTGAGGTAGTTATTAAATCGTTGTTTCCAACGTATGTCTTGCATAAAACGCCTCGTTATACAATCTACTGATAGGCTAACACACTTACATACACATTATCTAAGCCGATAATGCACACTATACAGCTGCCATTAGGCGCAGCGTTCGAGTGATGTACGATTAAGAATATCACATACCGCCATCCAGACACATGAGATTGCTTAAACCATGCAGCATTTCGTAACATACCGCATCTCAATGAATGCAACGGTGTTAGCTTCGATCCCCCGGATTTCATTGCATTGCATCCAGGCTACATTTTTACGCTAAAGGCTCGAACAATAAACGTAAATCATCTGCACTTAATTTAAAATTGCCTTCCTCTTTATCGCCCGCATACACCCCATCTGCCAGGGCGCGTTTGCGCTCTTGCATGGCGATAATTTTTTCTTCTACAGTATTTTCGGTTATCAGCTTATACACAAACACGGGTTTTTCTTGTCCGATACGATGCGCGCGGTCGGCTGCCTGACTTTCTACTGCTGGATTCCACCATGGATCGTACACGATGACGGTATCGGCTTCGGTCAGGTTTAACCCCACCCCACCTGCTTTCAGGCTGATTAAAAACACATCGGCGGCACCGCTTTTAAAGCGCTCGATGGCATCGTCGCGCTGCCGGGTTTGTCCGGTTAGTTTGCTATAGGCAATATTTAACGCATTTAACTCTTGCTCTATGAGACTGATCATGCGCGTAAATTGCGAAAACACCAAAATTCGCCGCCCTTCTTCCAGCATTTCTGGCAACATTTCCATCAATAACTCTAGTTTGGCGGATTCGTTGACTTTTCTGGCCTGTTCTAGCGGTAAGGTACGTGGATCGCAACAGGTTTGGCGTAATTTTAACAGCGCATCTAATATGGTAATGTGGCTACGCGCCAGGCCTTTTTCAGCAATGGCACGTTGCACGCGCTGTTCCATGGTTAGACGGATGCTTTCATAAAGCATGGCTTGTTTTGGCCCTAGCGCCACGGCACGAATAATTTCGGTTTTGGCCGGTAATTCTTCCACCACCCCCTGCTTGGTGCGCCGTAACATAAACGGTGTAATGCGTTTTGATAGGCGTTGGCGTTGTTCGCTATCGCCATGTAATTCTATCGGCGTGCGGTAACGGCGTTTAAAATCGCTACTATCACCCAGAAAACCCGGCATTAAGAAATCAAATTGCGTCCACAATTCGCCCAGATGATTCTCCATGGGCGTACCGGTTAGACACAGACGATGTTCGGTACGAATGGCACGCACGACTTTTGCCGCCTTGGCATTAGGATTTTTGACAATTTGCGCTTCATCCAGTATCAAATAATAGTAACGCTTTGCCAGAATATATTCTTCGTCACGCGGCAGCAGTGGATAGGTGGTTAATACTAGGTCATAATCCTGAATGCTATCAAACAGTTCTTTTCGATCTGTACCTTGCAAAATGAGCACTTTTAGATTGGGGGTAAAGCGCGCCGCCTCACGCCGCCAGTTACTCATTAAACTGGTAGGGGCAATTATCAGACAGGGTGCTGTCATACGCCCGCTGATTTTTTCCACCAGCAAATGACACAGGGTTTGCAGCGTTTTACCCAAGCCCATATCATCTGCCAAAATACCCCCAAAGCGGTATTCGCGTAGGAACTGCAACCAGTTTAAGCCTTGCATTTGATAGTTACGCAACACCGCATTCAGTTGTTGCGGCACTTCTACCTCGGCTATCCCCTTAAAATCGATTAATTTTCGACCTAGTGCCAGTAAGTCTGCGCCACCTGAAATGGAAAACAAGCCATAACTATGTGTTTCCAACGTGGCCAGCCCGGCCGCATCAAAACGCGACAGCCTTAATGGCTCTTGTTTGTCCAATCCCAAATAATTGAACAGTTCGTAAAGTACATCCAGAAAGGGTTTAAGCTTGGCACTGGGCAAGGTTAAATATTGATGGGCGGATAGCGGTAAGGTCAATATCTCTGGCAGTTCATTGGGTGCATATTTTTCCAGTACCGGCATCAGTATGGGTAGCAAGGGCAGTTTTTGACCATTGATATCGACATTAAAACGCATTTCGAACCAGTCATTGCCTGATTCTGCAATTTCTGCATCCCAGTGGTCTGCATTTTGAAAAATCATTTGAAAACTGGGATCAAACTCGACCTGCCAGCCCTGCTCTTGTAAAGCGGGTAGTTGCTCGTGTAAAAATGCATGCCAAAGCTGGGCTTGCGAACTGAGATCGGTGTCTGGGGTTTTAAATAACAAACGGGTACGCGTCTCTTCGTCTTCCAACTCAAAACCACAAGCCAGCAAGCTATCCATAAACTGTTGTTCGCGCTCTATTTGCCGTTCGATACGCAAATAACCTTGCGGTGTTTGCAGCATGGTATAGGTTTCGGCACGATAACCCGGAATGCGATGCGTCGCGTAAACAAAGTCCAGTTGTAGCTGATGGATAAATTGCTCATCTGCATTCACCACACCTTGCAAAGTCAAATGCGGGCTTGCATCAAGGCCAGACAGCTCCTGAATGGATAATTTAGCCGGCGTGGGCAGTTTAATGTGCGGATAGTCGACCACCAGTCGTTGACTGAACTGTTGCGCCAATTGCTCGGGTACTGGGGGCGCTGTTAGCAGTTTACTGAGCTGATTGACGGGTAATTCCTGACAATCGATCAAACCTATTTGATGTGTATCATGATCGATAAAATAGGCGGGAACGGTGTCTATCAGCAATGCCGGGGGTTGGGTAAATACTTTTAATTCATAAGCGCCCTGCTCATTTAACTGCCAATCAAAGTTAAGGCTTCTGATTGGTGCGTGCTGAAAAGGTGTATTTTTATGGCTATCCCAATATAAATGCCCGGTTTCCAGCATTTTTTCCAAGGCATAAGCCCCTGACCAACCTTTTATTTGCAACTGATAGGTATTACCGGAATTGCTGAGTAACAGCTTAATAATTTCGATATCGTGTTCGCGTAAACACGGGGGCAGTTTATAGTTATAATTTAAACTGTATTTTAAATTATTGATATTAAGATCGCGACCTTTGGTGATACCGCCATTTTTCTTGGTTTTTGTCACCAAAAGATCAACCCATAGCTGATGGGTAACTGGGTTATATTTCAACACATAAGCCATAAACTCGGTGTTATCCAGTATCGCTTCTTCGCCATCTACATCCAGACTTTCCAACCAGTCGAAACAGGCGGTGGCAGTAGAGGGAGAAGCAATTGCCTGCAAGCGCTTTAAGTATTCCAGACTAGCCGTCACCACATGTTTGCAGTTATAGCCCATGGGACAGCTGCATTGCCCGGAAATATTGACGGTTTGTAAATCTTCCCGCCATGCAATAAAAATATTTTGCTTATAGGCATGCTGATGTGTGCCTTTAACGCGAGACACCAAGGTTACGCTGCTATCTTCTTCATCTTCTATGCTAAATTCAAGCAAACGCTTTTCTTCAAAATACAATTGACCCCGTTGAAAATTAATCAGACTGCATTCATAACGAATGGTATCTACATCAAAATTCTGACACAGCTTACTTGTCATCATCTGGCTGCTCAAAGGGGTGCGGGGGCGGATTTTTTACGTTCCGCGATGGCCTGACTTAACTGATACACAGCCAGTGCATACAAAGGACTGTGGTTATAGCGGGTAATGACATAAAAATTATGCAATCCCAGCCATAAATCGTCGCCGTCTGCTTGTTGAAAACTAAGTAACTTAACAGATGTAGAGGCCGCTAATTGCGGCGGTGTCTGAATCTGCAAAGCTTGCAGGGCTTGCACCGAAGTATCAGGCTTTACGCCACTGTGTAAGGCTTGCTGGTAAGCCTGACCATTGCGGCTGACAGGAAAAGCAATGGGTTGCCCACTATGCCATTGATTACGGACAAAATAATTTGCCACGCTGGCAATGGCATCGGCGCTGTTTTTCCAAATGTCGCGCTTGCCGTCGTGATCAAAATCCACTGCATAGCTTAAATAGCTACTGGGCATAAATTGCGGTAAACCCATAGCACCCGCATAAGAGCCCATGGGTTGCAGAGCATCCAACTGTTCGCTACGTGCTAACAGCAGAAAATTTTCCAGCTCTTTTTGGAAAAAATCGCTACGTGCCTCCCGCGCAAAACCTAGTGTAGCCAAGGCATCGATCACCCGGTACTTGCCGGTATGCGCACCGTATTTACTTTCTACGCCAATAATAGCGATAACGATTTCAGCAGGAACACCATATTCCTGTTGCATAGCCTTTAATGCAGCTTCATTATCTTGCCAGAATTTAACGCCACCCGCGATACGCTCTTCTGTCATGAAGATTT
Organism: Methylomonas sp. AM2-LC; assembly: GCF_039904985.1. Classification (NCBI taxonomy): domain Bacteria; kingdom Pseudomonadati; phylum Pseudomonadota; class Gammaproteobacteria; order Methylococcales; family Methylococcaceae; genus Methylomonas; species Methylomonas sp. AM2-LC. The sequence continues at coordinate 2,327,727 of NZ_CP157005.1, read as the reverse complement.
CACGGTATTGAAACCAGGGTTTGGCTTCCGCTGGTTTAACGATGGCGTCCAATATGGCTTGTTGAATTTGCACCTGGGCAAACTGTTGTCTTAGCGCCGCTTCCTGAAAACCATGTTGCTTAACCATCACATTGATAAAGTGCTGAAAACTAGCTGTTTCTGCCACTTCTGCCTGCACAGCCTGTGTGGGCAACAGTGCAGCCAGAGCCAAAATCAATACTCCAAGTTTCATTTCTTTGCGTTTGTTCACTCGTTATATCCTAAGTTAGCGCTTAATTTTGCAGTCTTAACCACAGTCGCAGGTAGCATAAATAAACACTGTTTATGCTTGTTTTTGCCAGCATAAATATCTACCCGCCCCGACTGAGTCCGCTAAATCACAAGCAAAACCCCTATGGTAATACAAAGCGTGGCATTTATGCACATCAAAACCAAGCTTTTTAATCTGGATCAACAAAATACTTTAAAAAAACTGAATTAAACCAATGTGGAGCGGCTGTTAGGGTAAAGTTAGGCATGTTCCAATATTAGTTGCATGGCTAATTTTGTTAGCTATTGGCTTCGATCCCCGGATTCTATTTCATTGCATCCAGGCTACGTTTAAACGGTTTGTTAGGTCAATTAATGAGTTGAGTTGGATGCCATCGTCATGCAAAATATCGATTTTTCACCACATTTAACGATCAATGTTAAAATCGATTTGACGGCCGCCCCCAGATTTACCGGCTCTCCATTATAGGCGCCCAACCCAATCCATCTTTCAACATCAGATATTCGCTGCATTGATGCTATTTGTATTGGATCAAAATCAGGTGAACTTTGTGTCTAGCGTTTGGCACAGAGGTAATACACCAAAATATATTAAGCAATGACTATGAATATTATCGGCAGTTGGACATGGAAAGGTTTGGGCGATGCACTCTTTAACCCTAGAGCGACTGGCTTAGATGCCAAAATAAACGAGGTTAAGCAACGCTTACCTATACCGGTTTTTTGGCTACTGGGCAAAACACAGGCTGGCAAAACATCGCTCATTCGAGCATTAACCGGTAGCGAAGTGGCTGAAATTGGTAATGGCTTTCAGGCTTGCACGAAAAGATCGCGATTTTATGACTTTCCATCATCCAGCCACCCGATGATCCGTTTTCTGGATACACGAGGCTTGGGCGAAACCGCATATGATCCCGGCGAAGATTTAACGTGGTGTGCCAATCAGGCGCATTTATTGGTGGTGGTACTCCGAGCTCTGGATATGAATCAAGCAGAGGTGGTGAATACCGTGCTGACTATTCACCATCAACACCCGGACTGGCCTATCATAGTGGTACAAACTGTTCTACACGAAGGCTATGCCAGTGATGCAGAACATATTCAACCGTATCCTTACCAACAAACACCCTTTCCGCCGCAAGTACCCCATGCTTTAGCGCAAGTGCTATTACATCAACGTGACTGGTTTAAGTCAGTGCCAGTGCATTTTGTGCCCGTTGATTTTACCTTACCTGAGGATGGTTTTGAGCCTGTCGATTACGGGTTGGAAGCCTTATGGGATGCCATTGAAAGTGTGCTGCCAACGGGCATGATCGGCTTATTACGCGGTAGTGAGCAGCATAAAGAATTACTGGATTTTCATGCAGGGCAAGCGCATCCGCACCTAATCGGTTACGCCGTATTGAATGCCGGCATGGGCGCAATTCCTCTGGCAGGCTTACCTCTAGTGCTAGCGGTGCAAGCCAAACTATTTCATAGTATTGCTTCCATTTATGGCCTGGAGTTGACCCGCCGACTTTATGCTGAATTTACCAGCCTTATTGGTATGAGTGTCGGTATAGGATTATTAGGACGGGAATTGCTGAAATTTGTGCCGGTTTACGGTTCGGCCGTGGCCGGTGTGTATTCGGGAGCAATGACGTATGCACTGGGCAAGGCTTTTTGCGTCTATTTGCAAGGTGTTAAGCGCGGCGCTTTACCTGACCATGCATCGTTAAAACAAGCTTACGACGAAGCTTTCGTCCAGGCACGTCAATTTCTCAACAAAAAGGAAACTTAGCCGATGCCTATGTCTATAAACCGCTTTGCCGTGGCATTAGCCATCCTGTTTTTACTACCTTGGCTGGTGTTAATCGGCTTAGGCGGTTACTGGTTATGGCTACAGGGTTGGATTTATCAGGGCATTGGCATCTTGTCGGCTAACATTGCCCTAGTCTATGCACTGTTACACTGGCGCAGTCATCGTGCAAAGACCTTGCTTGTAGAGCATATTGAGATTGAGCCTAATCCTAACTGGCCGGACAAAGCCCAATTAGCCTGGCAGGCACTTAAGCCGTTAACTGAACGCTGGCAAAAAGAAACGGATTTACTCACGGATTCAAGCAAAATCCTAAAATTGTCTAATGAAGTATTAACACTGGTTGCGCGACATTTTCACGCCGAATCGAAATACCCAATTTTAGAATTTCCGTTGCCGTATTTGCTGAAGTTAATCACATTGATCTGCGATGATATTCAACACGAGGTATTAGACAAGATTCCCGGCAGCCATGCGGTGAGAGTCGGTGATTTATTACGCGCCAAGCAGGCCGTTGCTACCTTGAATAAACTCAAATCTGTTTTCGATGTTGGAAATTGGCTGTTTAACTGGTCAGGCGCGGGGTTGGCTAAAGCACGCAGTATATTAATCGGCAAAGGGCTAAATACCGTTACCCAAGAAATATCACAGCGCTTCCTTAGTGCTTATATCAACAAGCTCGGCTATTACGCTATTCAACTGTACAGTGGCCAATTAAGCTTAGATGATATGGTCCCGACTGATAGATTAACGACGACCTCAAAGGAAAATATTGCAACGAGTGAAGCGCATAATCAGTCTATAGAGCCGCTTCGACTACTTGTTTTAGGACAAGTCAGTTGCGGTAAATCCAGTTTAATTAATGCCTTATTTGGCGAAATTAAAAGCGCGGAAGGATTTTTGCCGACTACTGCCGAAATTACCCCTTACTTACTCGAACGCGAGGGCCTGCAACAAGCCATCTTATTAGACAGCGCGGGTTATGGCGGATTAATGCATGATCAGGTGCCTGATGCATTAAAGAAAGAATTGGCAAAAGTCGATATAATTTTAATGGTTTGCAATGCTGCACAAGCTGCTCGCCAAGTCGATACGCTGCAATTGAATGCTATTCGCCACTATTTTCAAGCAGAATGTCCCAATCAAGCCTTACCGGTTATCATTGCGGTTATTACACATATTGATCGTTTGCGTCCAGTCCGTGAATGGCAGCCTCCTTACAATATCCAACAACCAGACAACGCCAAGGCAGATAGTATTCGCCAGGCTTGTATAGCCATTGCTCAAGATCTGAGTTTATCGCTAGATTGCATAGTTCCGGTTTGTCTTTTCCCTGAAAAACCAGTTTACAATATTGAAGACGGTTTGATACCACTGATTCACGACCATCTTAACGCTGCACAACGGGTGCGTTATTTACGCTGTTTACGTCAACAACAAGCAGAAAGCTACTGGCAGCATTGGCGAAAACAGGCATTACAAGCGGGCCAGCTCATTTTTAGACTTTAAAGAGGAATGTTGAGGGCTACGCTATTCGATGATGATAGATTAAATTGCAACTGATGCGCCGCCCGGGCAGTGGTTAAGTTTGAAATAAATTATTTTTAATCGGCTTTCTTTTTGTATGGGCCGCGTTTTTTAGGTTCTGGTTCTGTAATCAAGTTAACAATGTCTGTCAGCTCCCAAACATGATCTGTTAAGCCTGCTGCCATTGCTGGCGTAATTCTAAGCGACTTATGAATTTTGCAGTAGTTATAAAACATAAAATAAAGGCTAAGAGCGTGCATGTGGTTTTCAAGTTTTTTGCTAAATGTATTTGTTAATCTGGTAAATCTACGCATACGCATGGTTAAATTCTGACGTTCTACATAACTGGTAGATACGTAGTAAAAGTCTGGATTACCTTCAATTCTTCTTTTTTCAATACCTGTGCATTCTGCTGGACTGTATCGGGTATCGTCTTTAGCATTTCCACCATTACCATAAAGCTTAATCAATTGAGCAAAGTCTACATTTGCACCGAAAGCATCTTCTACAGCATTTAAATAGGCTTTGTGTCCGTCACTTGTTAATTGCACTCTGTTGCTAAGACGACTGGCTAAATCGTTAATAAAACAATTTGCTGAACCAGCATCACGAGTACCAACGTGCCAGCATGGAACTAGTTTTGTATCAGCGTCTATAGCCGTCCAAGTGTAAACATCGCCGATACCGAACAATCCTTTCATTTCTTCTGGCACATTCTTTTGTTTCATTCCGACAAATGAACAGATTTCATCACATTCAATGCGCTTTAGTTTTAGATTATGATGATTTTCATCTTGATAAATAGCGCAAGCCTCACCAGCATCAGCCAGCAATTTAAGGATCGTATTTTTTGATGCACCAGTTACACGACTAGCCGCATTAATTCCCATGCCTTCGCATAGTACGGATAGGATTTTTGCGCGGTCTTTGGTGTTAAGTTTGTTCATTGGTTTTCATAAATTCAAAATGAAATTATATGCGATATGCAAGTATAATCAATAAATATTTACGCATAACGGTTATTTATGTATTATATGTTTTATTTTATGCTAAAATTAAGAAGAAAATGGAAATCAAATTTGAAGATGAACAGTTAGAACGTCTAGAAAGAGACTCAAATTTTGATGCAGGATTTGATAGGTCTGTAGTTAAAAAATTTAGGATGAGAATACAGTTTATAAGATCAGCACCAGATGAACGTACCTTTTATTCAATGAAGTCACTTCACTATGAGAAATTAAAGGGTGACTTAGATGGCTATCATTCTATGCGTCTAAATGATCAGTGGCGATTAATTATTAAAATTATAAAAGATGAGATTGGTAAATTAGTTGTTGTAATTTCAATAAGTGATTACCACTAAAATAGGTGTTGGAGGAAAAAATGAGCATGACACAAGAGATATTTCCACCGGGAGAGTTTTTGTTAGAAGAACTAGAGACTAGGGGATGGTCACAAATAGAGCTTTCAGAAATTATGGGCAGGTCTACCAATGTAATAAGCGGAATTATTACAGGGAAAAGACAAATAACTCCTGATACTGCAATTCAACTAGGAGATGCCCTAGGCACTGGCGCTGAAGTTTGGATGAATTTAGAAAGTCAGTATCAATTATCAAAAGTTAAAAAACCAGATAATTTAGTGGTAAGGAAAGCTTATCTATACGAAAAATTTCCAGTTAGAGAAATGATAAAAAGAGGATGGGTAGAAGCATCAGATAACATTGATGTTTTTGAGCAGCAATTCATTAAGTTTTTTAATATTCCTGATTTAAAGACACCACCTAGTTTTAATGTTGCAGCTAAGAAATCAAACGAGACTAATGATTTGAGCATACAGCAATTGGCATGGTTAAATCGCTGTAAAGCTATTGCCACATCTCAACTAACTAAGGGCTATAAAGAATCGGAACTTAGAAATGCACTTCCTAAGCTAAATGCTTTATTGTCAGCTCCAGAGGAAGCAAGACATGTATCAAAGATACTTTCTGATTGTGGTGTCAAATATGTCATTGTTGAGCCATTGCCTGGTTCAAAAATCGATGGAGCATGTTTTTGGCTAGAGAATTCTCAGCCAGTGATCGCCATGTCTTTAAGATTAGATAAAATTGATAATTTTTGGTTTGTATTACGCCATGAAATTGAACATGTCCTACACGGGCATGGTAAAAAAATTGGATATATTATCGACAATGACGATTCGTTTAGTCCCAACAATGTTATTGATGAAGAAAATATTGCTAATTTAGCTGCGGCTGATTTCTGCGTACCTAATGCAGAATTAAGTAACTTTGTGGCAAGAGTATCTCCGTTTTTTAGCGAACAAAAAATTATTCTGTTTTCAGAAAGAATAGGGGTTCATCCAGGTGTCGTAGTTGGGCAACTGCAACGTAAACTCGATAGATATGATTTTTTAAGAAAACACTTGGTTAAGATACGAAACTTCGTAATATCAGGCGCAATGACTGATGGATGGGGCTTTTTATAGTTTTTTAAGTAAATGGTGAAACAATGACAGCATATTCAAACGCAGTACGAGATTATATTGAACTTTACAAAAAAGAAGTTGGCGACAATCCACTTATAGACCCGCAGGAATTAGCAGCTTGGGCATATCATAAGGGGTTACATAAGCCCAATACTAAAACAATTATTGACCTTATCGCTAAGGATATTTCGCAAGTATTTAGAGAGGAATATAGAACTGATAAAAATGGGCAGCGTTATAGGGCAAAACATGCTGTTACTAGCAGAAAAGACAATAAAACTCTTTCAATTTGGGCTGATATGGATGACCCGAATGCTCCACACGAGCATTTTCAAAAATCTTTTGCTCAAAGAAGGTCGCAAATTGTTGGAGATTGCTTCCAACTTAAAACGGATGCTGATGTGTATAATGAAAATATAAAGCCTAACGACCCAATTCAAATAGTTCTTGATTTTACTTTTGATGTAGAGGAATTACAGCAGCCTTTTTTAAGGGCTTCTTAATTGTATTAGTCACGACCTAATCTGACACAGGGCTTGCAAAAAAGAGCGTTACCGATTTTGATATGGGTGTCGAATCCGTCATCAAAATCACAAAGAGGTAACGCTCATGCTACATACTAACAATCCCATTATTAAACATAAAGCAGGATTATTGAATCTTGCTGAAGAGCTTCAAAATGTATCCAAAGCTTGCAAAATAATGGGCTTATCAAGAGATACATTTTATCGGTATCAGGAGTTGGTAGAAACCAATGGACTGGATGCTCTCATCAATCAAAATCGTCGTGTTCCAAATTTAAAAAATCGTGCAGATGAAGCGACTGAAACGGCTGTCATTCATTACGCCATTGATTTTCCAGCTCACGGCCAGCACAGAACCAGTAATGAATTGCGTAAACGAGGCATCTTCATTTCAGGTAGTGGCGTCCGCTCAATTTGGCTACGCAATCAATTGGCCAACTTCAAGGATCGCTTAAAGGCTTTGGAAATAAAAGTAGCCAATGAAGGTATCACGCTGAGTGATGATCAAATTGCCGCCCTAGAGCGCAAAAAAGAAGATGATGTGGCTTGTGGTGAAATTGAAACGCATCATCCCGGCTATCTGGGGGCGCAAGATACTTTTTATGTGGGTAATCTCAAAGGTGTTGGTCGTATCTATCAGCAAACCTTTATCGATACTTATTCCAAAGTGGTTCATTGCAAATTGTATACGACCAAAACACCTATTACCGCAGCAGACGTGCTAAATGATAGGGTTTTACCTTTCTATACAAGCCAAAATTTACCCATGCTTCGCATACTAACAGATCGGGGAACCGAGTATTGCGGCAAAGTAGATCAACACGATTATCAGCTTTATTTAGCGATCAATGACATTGACCACACCAAAACAAAAGCGATGTCACCCCAAACCAATGGCATCTGCGAACGCTTCCATAAAACAATTTTGCAAGAGTTTTACCAGGTTACTTTCCGTAAAAAACTCTATGCCGATTTGGATAGTTTGCAAAAAGATCTGGACGATTGGTTGGTTTATTACAATAATGAAAGAACTCATCAAGGTAAAGTTTGTAATGGCAGAACACCAATGGAAACTTTACTGAATGGGAAACAGATTTGGGCAGCTAAAAATTTAAACCAAATCTAATCTTACAGACACCCATTAAAATCGGTAACTGTCAGATCAAGTCTGAGCTAGTACATCTTAATCTATTTTATGCCATCTAGCACTAGCAGCATTTTTTGCAATCTCAGATCGTTCTTCCGGCGTTAGCTTGTCTGCTCTCGCCTTTCCTCCTTTCTGACCTACTTTTTTAGTGTCGGTATTATTTACCTTTAACTCCGCTTCAGCTTCGCCTATAGCCTGCTGAAACACATTAAAGGCTGTTTGGGTAAAATCTTTTCTTGGATTTGTTTTTTTAGTCATGATTATAAGGTAGCATAATGACAAAAAAAGTTCAGCTAGCTAAATTTCAAACTGAACCACTACCGCCGCCCGTTGGTTGGCACATCCCAACGTTGATGGTAACAATTAAGGCTTTATGATGCGGTTCGTAAATTCTCCACACCCTACGAGCTGTTTTATGATTTTGGTGTTTCAGCTTTATCGAGTGATAGCTGCATAGCTTATTTTGTTATCGATTGACTTCGAAACCCGGATTCCATTTCATTGCATCCAGGCTACATTGTTTAGCGTTGCAAACTTAAAAACACCGTTGGACCTACCTGCTTAGGTCGAACGGTGTTTTTTAGACCACAACTAATAAAACCATTATTGTAAAGGCCAGTACCTCAATATTAATGCGATCCGTGCTGAGAAGGCGCAGTTTCTACCATATCATTTCTGCGTAAGGTATAGCGCTCGGCGTCTTTACCTGTATAGCGATTGCCTTTATTATCGAGTTGGATCAACACGTTTTCGCCTACCCAGTATTGATGAGTGGTTTCGCTGTTTTTGGGTGTTAACAATATGGTATTTTCTTGGCTACCCAGGCTAAACTTACCTTTCTCTACAAATTCACGTTCCGATTTACCTGCATACTGAGTCATTAATATATACGTATTATTTTTGTTCAATGCCAGCGTTGTTTTAATGCCTATGCAGTCAAAACAAGGGGTAAAGCCTTTATAAATGCCTGGCCAATCCTTACTGGTTTGACTATGCTCATGACCTTCCGCTGCGGCTTGTTCTGCTGCTTCAGCAAAAGCCTGACTCTGTAGGGATACTGCGCTAATCAACAGCGAAACAGTCAGCATGCGAAAAGTTCTCAGTGTTATTTTTTGCATATTTGCTCCTCAGCAAAATTATTATTATGGAAGAATAATGGGCGGCAAACACCAGAATGTATGCTTAATTATCTATCAAAACCATGGCAATCACTCGGTCTAATCTATTTTACCTGAGTTTTTTGATCTCGCTGCAATGTTTAGGCACTATTCATAGACCTATGCTGTTACTCTAACCGCTGTTTACGTTTCTCAATTTAGCATTACTCGCCGTTCTTGAATATAATGCTTCCAATCGTTATATTGAGCTTATCGCTCTGTTCTTAATCACAATTGCATTTCAATCTAGCCGGAGAAAAAACATGAGTATTGAATTACCCGCATTACCTTACGCCAATGACGCTTTGTCACCCCATATTTCTGCCGAAACCATCGAATTCCATTATGGAAAACATCACCAAACCTATGTGACCAATCTAAACAATTTAATCACAGGTACCGAGTTTGAAGGTTTATCGTTGGAAGAAATCGTTAAAAAATCGTCTGGTGGTATTTTTAATAACGCGGCACAGGTTTGGAATCATACTTTCTACTGGAACAGCCTGTCTCCAAATGGTGGCGGCGAACCTACCGGTGGATTGGCAAATGCTATCGAACGCACTTTCGGTTCTTTTGAACAGTTTAAACAAGAATTTGCTAAAACGGCTGTGACCACCTTTGGTTCGGGCTGGGCTTGGCTGGTAAAAAAACCCAATGGCGGTTTGGAATTGGTCAGCACCAGTAATGCGGCCACTCCGTTGACTGAGGGTAAAACGCCTATTTTAACATGCGATGTCTGGGAACACGCCTATTACATCGATTATCGTAATCTGCGTCCAAAATATCTTGAAGCGTTCTGGGCTTTAGTTAACTGGGAATTTGCTAGCGCGAATTACGAGGGTTAAGCCTTACTCTCTGCTAACCCGTATGGCGTAAAACGAAATACGGGTTACGGCCTTAAATCTAGCCACTGTGATTATGCTACATAGCTAAACCACAGGTGTAGAATGTGTCAACTAACTAGCGGCGCATCTTTTACGGGCATGATAATCGACATATAGATTATATGATTAGATGAGCGTTTTTTATTGTAACAAGGTTCGTCTTGAATTAAATCCCATAAAAGTAAACAGAGATAAAGCAAATATCCATATTGCATGCGCAGTCAGTGATGTACTTGTGATTGTTTCTGGTGCATTGCCGTTGTGCAAAGAAATATTTCTGCTAGTAAAACCAACCGCAATATTCTGTGTTTGATCCGCATTAACCACTGGGTATAGAACCGCATCAATTTCCACCCAACCAAAATCATTATTACGTCTAATTAGTACAGAATAGATAGGCGTGGTTTTAGTTTGAGCTTGATGGCGGGTTTAAGGCTTTATGGTGCGGTTCGTGCCTCACCGCACCCTACGACGTGAACATAAATCAGCTGATATTAGTGGCATTGAACTCGATTGATCGCCGCCCGTTGGTTGGCACATCGTTCCTTCATAAATTTCTGGGGTTTAGACTTAGAACCCTAAAAATAAATAATATTTACTGGTAACAGTTTGACACCAATTACCTATAATGGATCTAGACACAATTAACCAGAAAATCTGATGAAAGCCCTACCATTAAAAGTACCCGCAATAACGCTCGCCCGTTTAGCTGTAACGCTTGCAGAGCAAAAAAAAGGTCATGGCGAACGTTTACTTCTTGATGCAATGTATCAAGTTAAAGCGGCTTCCGGCCTAATTGGCGGCAGCTTCTTATTTGTCGATTCGAAAGATACAGAATTATCTTTCTACACTCGTTATGGATTTGTGCCGCTTGCTGACAGCCCACTTACATTGTGCATGCCCATCACTCAAATCCCCTAACATAAGTGCCGTAGGGTGTGGATGTGGAGAACGTCAACGAACCGCATCAACCCCCAGGCTATAATCCCCTACCCTGGCAACAACTTCCGGTGCGTATGAATCGACATCAATATTCCAAAACCCGCCATTAAAGTCACCATTGAGGTACCGCCGTAACTGACCATGGGCAATGGCACACCCACCACCGGCAATACGCCAATAACCATGCCGATATTGACAAACACATACACAAAAAAGGTAAAGGCCAAACTGCCGGCCAGTAGGCGGCTATAGGTATCTTGCGCTTGTACTGCAATATAAAAACAGCGGCTGATGACCAACAGATACAGTATCAATAAACCCACACAACCGAATAAGCCAAATTCTTCGGCATACACGGCAAAGATAAAGTCGGTGGAGCTTTCGGGTAAAAAGTCTAGCTGCGCCTGACTACTGCCTAACCAGCCTTTGCCGTTAATGCCGCCAGAGCCGATGGCGATTTTCGACTGAATGATATGATAACCTGCGCCCATGGGATCGGCTTCTGGATTGATAAAGGTTAGCACCCTATTGCGCTGATATTCACGCATAAAATGCCATAATAACGGGGTTAAGGCGGCAAAAATCAGCACAGTACCGAAGATTAACCACCAGGACAATCCAGCGAAAAATAATACCGCAGCACCGGAACTAGCCACTAGTAGCGCGGTACCCAAATCCGGTTGCTTGGCGATCAACAAAACCGGTAACAAGAGCAACCCGGCAGCGATTAACACTTGTTTAGCTTTGGGGGGCAAAGGATGTGCAGCCAAATACCAGGCGATCATCATGGGTGTGGTCAGTTTGGTTAATTCTGATGGCTGAAAGCGAAACACGCCCAAGTCCAACCAGCGTTGCGCACCTTTTCCAATCTGACCCATAATGGCCACTGCAATCAATAACAATACGCAGATGCTAAACAAGGCTACCGAAAAGTTCTGAAACTGGCGCGGATTAACATGTGCCAGTACCGTCATGACGGTTAAAGCTAAAGCCATACGTGTAGCGTGGCGGATTAACACGGGAATTTCCTGCCCACCCGCACTGTATAAAATCACAAAACTCAGGCTGCAGATCATCAGCAAGCCCAACAGTAACGGTATATCGATATGCAGTTTGCGTAACAGATTGCCGATTAAAGACGGCGACTGAAAATGCTCTTGCCGCGTTTCATTTTTCATGCGTTTCCGGGGGTTTAGGGTGCAAATAGGCATCAATAATTTCGCCGGCGATGGGCGCAGCGACCGAGCCGCCGTGTCCACCGTGTTCGGCAATTACCGCCACTGCAATTTGCGGATCATGTACCGGTGCAAAGGCAATAAATAAAGCATGATCGCGCATTTTAAAATCAATATTATCTTCGTTGTATTTTTCTTCCTGCTTAATGGTAAACACCTGCGCAGTACCAGTTTTACCGGCAATCTGATAGCCAATAGCTTTATCCAACCGCCCTGCCGTACCGCGCGCACCATGGACTACGTTGGTCATACTTTGAATGATATTACTGACATTCTGATATTTAAGCGGGATAATCTCATCCGCCTCCACATCAAACGAATCGGTATAATTTGCATTAATAATGCGCTGCACCAGATGCGGAGTAATCACCTTGCCGTAGTTAGCCATGGTGGCGGTGGCTTTGGCCAATTGCAAAGGCGTTACCTGCATATAACCCTGGCCAATCCCGGTAATCAGGGTTTCTCCGGGAAACCAGGCTTGATTTCGACTATTGCGTTTCCATTCCTTAGACGGCATTAAGCCATCAATTTCCCCAACCAAATCAATACCGGTGCGTTTGCCAAAACCAAATTTATTCAAAAAATCATGCATTTTATCGATACCCAATGCCAAAGCCAGATCGTAAAAATACACATCGCAGGATTGGGTAATGGCTTCGTTCATATCCACCATGCCGTGTCCGGTTTTTTTCCAATCTCGATATTTATGGTCTACATTGGGCAATTTGTAATAGCCAGGACAAAACAGGCGATGCCCGAAATCGGTGACCCCATATTCCAGACCCGCTAAAGCTAAAAACGGTTTTACCGTGGAACCTGGCGGATACTGTCCACGCAAAGCACGATTGTAGAGGGGTTGATCCGGTGATTCTTGCAAAGCTTTATAGTCTTTACCGGAAATGCCCGACACAAACGGATTGGGATCAAATCCAGGGCGACTGGCAAACACTAATACGCCACCGGTTTTAATATCAATAGCCACCGCTGCGCCGTTATATTCACCCAGAGCGTCAGTGGCAATTTTCTGTAAATCCACATCCAGGGTCAAATATATATTGGCACCCGCTATGGGTTCGGTGGTGGCAACGGTGTTAACCGCGCGCGCCTGGGCATTGGTTTCAATTTCTTCGTAACCGGCAGTACCATGCAACTCGTTTTCGTAGGTTTTTTCGATACCGTTTTTACCAATAAAATCGGTACCGCGATATTCATCCGCCGGTAAGGCTTTTAATTCTGCCTCATTTATGCGCCCCACGTAACCGAGTACGTGTGCGGTAAGATCGCCATACGGGTAATATCGTACCAGACGCACATAGACATCCACGCCGGGAAAATAGGGCCTGACTACCGAAAACCTGGCCACTTCCTCTTCGTTTAAATTTTGTAGTAAGGGCGTGGTGGTAAAGGCTTTATTGCGTTTACGCTGTTTTTGAAACAGCTCGATTTTTTCCTCGGAGATATTCAGCAGTTCTTGCAATTGCTTTAGAGTCTGATCCAGATTTTCGATTTGTTCCGGGATCAACTCCAAACTGTAGGTAGGCACATTCTGCGCCAGCATGCGCCCGCGGCGATCATAGATAATGCCGCGTGTGGGTGGCAAGGGCGCAATTTTGATCCGGTTGTCTTTGGAAAGAGTTGCATAATGTTCGTGACCCACAATTTGCAAGTACACCAGACGCACCACTAGTCCAGCAATCAATACCAAAATTAAAAAGAACGCAGCAACGACGCGACTTAAAAATATACGGTTTTCTGCCAAACCATCCTTAAAACCAAAGCCTCTATCCATAGATTATCATGCAATACGCGCTTCAAGACGTACTATGCGTAATAAAGCAAATACGGCTGGCCACATCAGGGTGCCGCTCAATAAGGGGTACCAAAATTCCAATGTGAGATGATTACTGCCTTTCATGCTTTCAGTGCCAAAAATAATACTTTGCGCACCCAGCAAGCAAAAAAACACAAACATGCATTGCTGTATAATGGGAAACTGACGCAAGCGTCTGTGTTCTTTAATACTAAAATAAGCAATCAGCGCGTAAATCAGACCATATTGGCCCAGTAAACGTCCAGTCAACACATCGGTTAACAAACCGATACCCCAGGCAGCAAACACCCCGAAGCGTTCCGGCACGGCCATCGCCCAATAAATCAGTACCAGCATTATCCAGTCTGGATTCCACACATCCAACAGCGGTGAAAGTGACATGATACGCAACACCATAGCGATAGCGATAGTGAGTAAATAATAAAACAAGGCAATTGAACTATGTTGTGACATCAGTGTGGTATTGCAGGTTGTTGGGCTTTGTCTTTATTATCCAAAACCACGGGTGTGGAATCGCTCCAAACAATCAGGAATTCGCGGCTTTTATCCAGATCAGCCTTAGGAGTAGCGTAGATATTGGCAAAAGATTTATCCGGTCTGGCTTCAAATTTATCCACCACCGCCACCGGATACCCGGCCGGAAAGCCCCCGCCCAAGCCTGACGTAACCAGTAAATCACCTGGCACTATATCGGCATTATTGGCTAAAAACGGCAGCTGTAAACGATTGGACTGCCCGGTACCGAAAGCAATGGTGCGTAAACCGTTGCGATTAACTTCCACCGGAATGGCGTGATCGGGATCGGTAATCAACATCACTTCGGAGCTATTGGGATACACTCTGATAACCTGACCGACAATACCATTGGCATCTAAAACCGGCTGTTTGGGATGTACCCCAAACCGCGAACCTTTATTAACCACCACCGAATGATCATATGGCGCCAGCTTGACCGATAACAATTCGGCCACCAGTACTTGCTCCCCCAGTTGGAACGAGTTTTCCAGTAATAAACGCAGACGTATATTTTCTTTTTCCAAAGCCGCCAGTTTTAATAATTTGGCATCGTTAATCAATTGCTGCTCTATCAAGTGGTGATTTAACTTTTGTAATTCGATATAGGAAATAACTGAGTCCGACATCGAGTGAAAAGTATCCACCGGTAAACTGGCCAATGATTGCAAAGGATAGACCGCAAAAGACAGCATCGAACGTAAGTACGACAAGCGCGTACCCCGATAATCGATCACTAATAAGCTAATCGAGGCCAAAACAGCCACCAAAAGGCGGGTATTTAACGAAGGGCCGGTAGCAAATAATAGTTTTATAACAAAACCTCAATAGGGATAAATAGTATGCATGACAAATCTGTAGTGTAAGCAGAGGTTGATCTCAAGAGATAACTGCGCATACTCACTATAAGTTTGAAAAGCATAATGTTAGTGTTTCTACAGAACAATTAATCATAAATACATAGACTTATAAATTAGCGCAGGCAACTTTCTTGCAATATGTGGCTTTCTTTGCTGAAAATCTCTACTCAATCCCTATATTTTAAAGCAATCCTGATTAAAATTCGCTGATTATTGCGCGTCTATCTAAAATCGACATTCATTTCAGCGCATTTTAAAAGCTTAAGCCTAGGTGCTTAAGAATTATCATGCCCACTTTAGCGTAATTAAGAAGTGTGGTGTATGACGAAATAGGTGCAAATACACACATAAAACAGGTAAAATCCGTTAGCCACTTAGGGTAAGTCTAGTGATGAAGACGCATTCTGAATGTAGCATTGATATGTATTTACTTTATAACACCTGCCCTTAAGGTAACCTGGAGTCGCTAATGTCACGCAAGACGACCTACACTAACAGTATTGTGCCTTTTTGGCAGCGCATTCCTCTTTTTTTCTGTTTCCCGGCTAACCCTACTAATCTGATAGGCATTGGCTTTTTTTCCGTGCTTAGTTCCCTGCCCTTATTGATACTAAGAACACCTTATTTTTTCCCTATCTTGCTGGTACTTAACTTCATCGCTTGGGCTATGTTTTTTCGGCTGGCTTATAAAGTAATGAATTTAACATCGCAGGGATTTCTAAAAGTCTCCGAATATCCAGACGACCAGGAACTGGATGCGAATTTAAAACCCTATAAACAGATGCTGATGTTTATTTTGTTGGGCGTTGCCATTGCGCTGGTGTTCAATTATCTGGGCAATGTGGCGGGTTACTGTTATCTAATTTTGGCCATACTGACCCTGCCAGCCAGTATTATGGTTATCGATATTCAAAATAGTGTGTTTGCCGCTCTAAATCCGTTTCAAGCCATGCGCATTATTTCCAGCATAGGCTGGCCCTATATGGTGATGTTTGCTTTCTTATTTGTATTGTATTCAAGCCAGGGGATTGCCACCCAATGGATAATAAAAACTCAGCTACCGGTGTATAGCGCCAGTTTCAGCCCAACTGACATGGCCAACTATCTGGGAAAAATACAAAAAAGTGCAAAATGGTTGGTATTAAACGCCACTTTTATTTCTATGTATTTTACGATCATTATGTTCAATATGATTGGTTACGTACTCTATCAATACCATAAGGAACTGGATTTAAATGTCAGCAAACATCAGGTCGAACCAGCAGAAGCGGAAATAGCTCATTATATGGGTGCAGGAGATATAAACTCTGCATTGAAAATTGCCCGTAAAGAACTGGGCAAAGATGATACCAATTTACAGGCGAATGACCGTTACCTTAAATTATTAATGCTGAGTTCAACCCCCGAGCAAGCACTTTCACATGCGCAAAACTTTATCACCACCCTGCTCAAGCAAAAAAAAACCGGTAAAGCAGTGGAAGTTTATGAAAACATGCTGAACATCAATGCCGACTTTCAACCTGCGCGTGCCTCTCAAGTGCTACCCATTGCACAAGCAGCCACGGCGATGGGCAAAGCCAAAACTGCGTTGCGCATGATGGATAAATTTGAAAAACGTTTTCCGCTCAGCAACGAAACCCCAGAGGTTTACCTGTTTGCCGCCAAACTGTTATGTGAAGAGTTTGAAAAATATCCACAAGCCCGCCAAACCTTGACAGGTGTGCTGCTAAAATACCCAGAACACCCAAAGCAGGAAGAAGTACGTCATTATCTAAATCTTATTGAGCAACTGGAAAAGGGGCAATATTCTTTGTAGGATTGTCGCTCTTTAGATGGGGAATCATTGATGTGAGCATAGCCGTAGAAGCTATTTTGTTAGCCATGTTATTTAAAGATACGCTAAATTCAGGGTCGAATGATTACGCAAGGCATTTTGGTGCGGTTCGTGCCTCACCGCACCCTACAATTGTGCTACTTTAATTCAAGACAGCTCGCGGAGCCACGATTAGCGTTAGCGTAATCGTGGGAATGTATACTCTCCGAATATTCATTAGCCTTTCCAAAAACTTGCATTTATTTTAATCCTCGCCACCAATATCAATATTTAAGCCGTTACCCCGATAATTACGCAGAAATAGTTAAGCGTAACCGATTGTTAAGTAACGCCTCAATGACTAGGAAGCTTTTCATTCCCACGATTACGCTAACGCTAATCGTGGCTACGCTGACTGTATTGTTGGCTTACCTATATTATGGTGGTATTTATTCTCACCCTTTTCCACTAGAAAGCCGCAGCAAATGCGTTGTTTTGACTTTAGCTTAGGTAACATCGGTTTCTACAGAGTACTTTTTGCTTACTTTACCCTGTGCAAAAAAGTTCTTGTTCCGATGGTTACTCGAGTCATTGAACGTGTTGTTCTGTAACAAAGATACTTCAAAGAAAAACAAGTTAAAACGCTTGGATCGTTTACTTTAGAAAACGACTAAACGGCAGCACACATGTAATCGCATAGTGTAAAAACTGCCTTTACGCTAAATAGTTATAAAATAATTACCATAGACTTATTGAGGTTAATTGCGTTTTCTGTTAAGCTCAGGCGCTTTCAACTTTTGTTGCAAATTAAGGAGGGAAATGATGCCCCGGTTTATTAATCAACTGGTGACGACTGGAGTCGCAAATGTGCCTATTGAGAGCAATTTTTGGCAAAATCAATCTCTAACACCCTTCAATTTTAACGCTAATAATAGCTTAACACTTAATTCGCTGACTAGTCGTGTTAGAAAAAACCCTAACAATCTGCATGCTCATATTCACCGAATTAACTTCTGTTATTGCGCAGCATTATCAGAACAACTCTATGCTGCCTTACTCGATTTATTAATTGTCTTACAGAACAAGGGAAAAGCGATTAGCCTGAGAATGATTAAGGGTAGCCGCAAGCAGCTGAGTCCTGGCTTGTATGCTGCTTTAATGCAGGCTGACGGCAAAGACTTTGAAAAGCTAGGTAATGCTTTTTCATTATTTACCACAGGACGAATTGGGCAACAAGAGCTAGTTAGAATCAGTCAATCAACTCAATCAACACATGATCCCTTAACACTTGCCAACGATTTCATCGAATTTAGCCAGTTAGACGAAGCCATGGAGGTATTGGAAGCTGGTTTGCGCCAAGAATCTGGACGGCAGGATTTGCAAAATACTTTGCTGGAACTCTACCAATGCACACACAGTACTGAACGGATGCAGCACTTTTATCAGTTTCTACAGACGAGTGGCGCGGCACTCAGCGCAAAATGGCCCTTACCCGCCAAACCTGCTGATCCTTCCTTGCTTGAAAGCGGTATTTGGTATGATCTTCAGCTAGCATTAAGTGAATATGATGCTGCCGATACCCCACTTATCTTAAATTCGTTGACGAACAATGTCAGTAAAAACCCAAACAATCTAAATTTGCATATTCGCCGCATCAGTTTTTGTTATAGCCTAAGTTTAGCGGATCCTCTCTATGCAGCCATACTGGATTTATTAATCATTTTGCAGGGTAAAGGAAAAGCTCTCAGTGACAGGATGATTAAAGGCAGTCGTAAAATTCTGTCGGAGCAACAGTGTTTGCTGTTACTAGAGACCAAACCCACAGAGTTTGCGCAACTAGGGAATACCTACTCATTATTTGCGATTCCCCTAAGTGCACACGAACACCAGATAACGGCCCAAACTGACTACGATTGGTTAAGCATTGCTAACGATTTTATTCAGTACAGCCAACTTGAGCAAGCTATGGAAACACTGGAAGCAGGCTTAAAAGTTGATGCTAAGCGTCTGGATTTGCAAAATGCATTATTCGAGCTTTATCAATCGACGCAAAGTTATGAGCGGATGCAAAATTTTTATCTATTCCTAAACACAAAGGGTGTGCCACTTTCCGCTGAATGGCATCAAGTTATTATCAGTCAGGACTTACCACTATGATAGCAACTGCTGAACAAATACCGTTGCGAATTGCGCTGTTCTGTATGGATAATCGCTTTTCTAAAACCATGGAAATGTATTTGAAAGGTCCCTGTCATGGTATCGCCGTTGTAGTTACGGAAGCTGAGGCAGAGATTGACATGATTGACGCCGATCATAGTAATGCTCGAGAGATACTGGAGTTTCGAAGAGCCTATGCACCCAAACGGCCTATCATTTTATTGTCTCTAGAAGATTTGCTTTGCGAAATAAACAACACTTTTTTTATTAAAAAACCCGTGACGGTTTCGCAGATAGAAAATGTGCTGAGTAAAATTAAGGGCGATACAAGGCCATTTTTTTCAAAAGTGACTCACCAGTCAGCTTCACCGGCGGCTGGAACAGCGTATCCTGTTGCCACAGCCACAGTACAGGCGATGGCTGATGAGCCCAAAAAAATGGCTATGGAAGTGTTTGTACACAAAAAATCCGTTAATAACAGCGAAGCGCTCCCTCCTGAAAGCCACAGAAATGTTCGCCAACAAAGCGCACTTGAATTAAATGAAGGGGGATTTACGGCTTTTCTGGGTACCCTTACTGACATAGATCTAGATGATTTAACGCAACTGCATACCGCCAGTTTTGATCACCGCGAGTATTATTTGAGTTTTGTTAAAGCGGCATTCGACTCTGCGATAAGACAAAACCGGGTATTAAAGCTTATGTCGGTCTGGAAGCCTTTATTAATATTTCCTGAACAACGACAAGTGTGGGTGGATGCACAAGACAAACAACTGCGTTCTTTGGCCTGCATGAAAATGTCTAGGGAATTTTCAAGCAATGTTGCTTTCTATAAACACGATACCACATTTAACTATTCTGACATGCCCCCAGACTGGTTTGTGGATATGGATGCGTTTCTCTGGAAATTGACGCTTTGGACATCCAAGGGCCGTTTTCCGGTTGAACTGGATCTAAAACGCCCCGTTTATTTGCATAGATGGCCGAACTTTACTCGACTCGTTATTACACCTGACGCCTTACGCATTACCGCATTACTTTGCGAAACACCCAGAATGCCGTTAGAAATAGCCAGCATTCTGAATACCAAACCAAAATTCGTATTTGTATTTCTCAGCGCCTGCTTTTTTCTGGGTTATTTAGGGCAGTCAAAGCCTGAACCTTCTATTAAATTTGATGCATTGCCATCTGTGCAGCCTGAAAAACCCAAAACAGGACTTTTAAGTAAAATCTTAAAAAAATTACGTGGAGACTAATTGTAATGACTGCTAATACCGTTGATTTAAAAAAAGGAAATTTGATGAATCAATACAAAATAATTTTTACAGGTCCCGTAGGGGCCGGTAAAACCACCGCCATTACCACGATCAGTGATGCGCCTCCGATTAAAACCGATGCAGCGGCCAGTGATATGACCAAAAACCGTAAACCATCTACCACGGTGGCTATGGATTATGGGGTTATGAATTTGGCAGGTGGCGAGAAGATTCATCTATATGGTACGCCAGGACAGGAACGTTTCGATTTTATGTGGGATATATTAACCGTAGGCGGCATTGGCCTGATTTTATTACTGGATAACACCCGCGATTATCCATTTAAGGATATGAAGTTTTTTCTGGATGCTTTTGATAAATTTATCAACCAAACAGGTGTAGCCATTGGCGTTACGCAGATGGATCTGAATAACAAACCCAGCATAGACGAATACCATGCACAACTGCACAGTCAGGGATTAAAACTGCCGGTATTTTCAGTCGATGCCAGAGAAAAAAACGATGTATCGTTGCTAGTGCAAGCTTTATTGTTTTCACTGGATCCTGGCCTGATAGGTTAGTCCATGCAAACATTAAGTTTAGTGGAAGGATTATATTTATATCCTACTCCAGCAGGTGCATTTTATGCCACGGCTTCACAGACAGCTGATAAAGCCCGTGATTTTTTATTAAACTTGCTAAAACAACAACAAACCCCGGCCTTAACCCTGGTTAACTTACAAAAACTGACCGGAATTGCCGAACCCGAAAAAGCCATGGAGCAGCTTCTACACTGCCAAAAACTAGGCTGGGTACAAGGCGTGGATAACCCCTTAACCGTTCCTGGCGGCACAATAGAAGATCTGTTGCCGGACTTGTTGGCAAAAATCTCCGAGCACAATAAAGTGCTGTTGGCCGATGAACAGGGCTTTTATTTAGTATGCAGTGGCTTTCCGCATGAAGTAGCGGAAGAGCTATCAGCACTTAGCGCCGAACTAGCTTCTGTCTACGCACGCCGTTCTGGCTTATTAATGAATAACATGGGCATTTTTAGCCAAGCCTGGGCTATCGTCGATGCTTGGGGACACAGTCAGATTGGCTGCTGGCCCTTATTCATTGGCAACCAGCGGTTTGTGTTGGTTATTTCCGGTGTTCCCCATTTCAATCATGCCGAGTTTGTCACATTAGTTTGGATGTTGATCACTCGTTATTTGAAAACCAGCAATTAACAAACATGTTGATTGTTTCAGTTAACTTACTTAGGAGGGTAAAAATATGAAAGCAGAAATGTTGATTTCGGTTTTAACAGATCTGAATGGAACGACAGCAGATATTGAAGCATCGGGAGTTATTTCAACCGATGGTTTAATCATGGCCTCTGTATTACCAGCAGGTATGGATGAAGATCGTGTGGGAGCCATGAGTGCCGCCATGCTGTCTTTAGGCGACCGAACTGCGCAGGAATTAAATCGCGGAAATCTTGAGCAAGTGTTAATAAAAGGTGCCAAAGGTTATGTCTTGATGACTTATGCAGGCAACGAAGCCGTGCTAACGATATTGGCAAAACCCAATGCTAAACTTGGACTCATTTTCCTCGATGTTAAACGTGCTGCTGCCAGCATTTCTGAAATGATCTAAGCCCGCTACCGATAGGAGTATTGAATGATTGTTGATATGCAGCCAGAATTTATCGTGGGTGAGTATAAGGAAACCACTCAGCATTTTTTTAATGGGTGTAGCCGCAAGGTGTTTTACACTGAAATTGAAACACCTTATCCAGACGGTAAGCTAATTGTCTCTACGACGAGTCCTGAAGGTATCATAAATCATGTCAATAAAGCGTTTGTAGAAATGTCGGGATACACGGAAGAAGAGTTATTGGGGGCTCCACATAACATTCTTCGGCATCCCGATATGCCAGCTGTCGCCTTCAAAGATTTATGGGATACCATACTCCGCGGCGAAAAATGGCAGGGTATCGTCAAAAACCTGCGTAAAGATGGTGGGTATTATTGGGTAAAAGCAACGGTAATTCCTAATGTACGAGCAGGTAAAGTTGTTGGTTACACCTCGGTGCGCCGGAAACCGTCCAGAACTAAAGTTGAAGCCTGTATCCAGCTTTACCCCACCCTTTTTTAACACAGGAGATTCTACATGAGCTATCTGTTTACGGTAAGTCCTGATTTTGCTCCAGATCGCTTGTCGGGTTGGTATATTTTCAATACCTGGCTACAAAAAAATACATTTGAAGCCATTCATTTAGAGCTATTTAATAACTACAATAAATTACACGATGCTATCGGTGCCGGTAAAGTAGATTTGATTTACGCAAATCCATTCGATACGGCCTCTCTGGTTAGGAATTACGGTTTTTTACCCTTGGTAAAACCTGAAGGCTTATCGGATGAAGCTTTGATTGCGATCAGAGCCGATAGTGACACAACGGATGTTACCGAATTAATACCAGGAACACGCATCGCCCTAACAAATGACCCAGATGTAAAAATGATAGGCATGATGATGCTGGAGCCCAGCGATTTGGATGCAGGCAGCATTGAAACCATTCCTTCGGAAAATTATGTTTTGGTGGCTAAACATTTACTACGAAGTGAAGCAGAAGCAGGCATTTTTCTGGCAGAGGCATACGACAATCTGTCGGCACTCATAAAAAATCAGTTAAAAGTGCTAGTACGCAGTCAAATCAGCGTTATTCATCATGCGTTGATGATAGGCCCAAACTTTCAGCACAAACGCGAGGAAATTCTGGCCTTATTAACAACCATGCATGAATGCGAAAAAGGTATGGGTGTTTTGAACAGTCTGGGGTTTAAAGGTTGGCAAAAGATTGAAGATGAAGAGATGGAGTTTATGATTGATTTGATGGATACCTTGAATACCGATATTTTGTAAAACGGGCTTAGTAGCCCTTGCCATGTGGGCAGGGCTTTATGGTGCGGTTCGTGCCTTACCGCACCCTACAATGGCTGTTGCCAATGCTTATTAACTTGGTATTTGGACTCGTCTATAGTTTTTAATTGGTCATTCTGGATAACTTCATTCCAGAAGCCAATTTCTCGGCTAAGCGGTCTATATTTAAAACTAATAATAAAAATTCGTCGGCTGCATTATCAGGGGCAATGGCGGTGTCGGCTAATAAGGATCCACCGCTGAGCATGGGTGGTAATTTATTCATACGGGATAGTTCGATCTCTGGGATTTCGCCTAAGGCATCTGAAATAATCCCGAAACGGGTGCTAGGGTCATACTGTATAACGATCACTTGCTGTGAGTTACGATCAGAACACAACGCTTGATTCTCTGTTGCACAGACAGCCGTTCTTATATCGAAAACTGGAATAGGTATTTGATCGTACACTAAATAGCCTTCGCATTCTGCGCCTGCACCGGGTGCTGGCGTAATATTGTTTGGATCAACCGCTTCCAAAATTTGGTTGGCGCGGATACCAAACCATTCCTTTCCTAATCTAAAAGTGGCAATTTCTACATTATCGCCTTTATTGCCGCGATCGGAATGGATGGTTGGACGGGGAACTTCTTGAACTTTGTCTGGATTTTCGTTAATGGCACATAATTGTTTGCCTACTAGCGCAATCACGGTGTTTTTATAAGCATCGCTCTCACTCTTGTATTCTCTATATCCTTTAGAGGCATAAGCACCTATCGCATAGTATTCGCCTTGCAGAGCAATGACATCCATTAAGTTTTCACCCGATTTTAGATGCAATAAGTAGCTAGAAACGGGCAAATTTTCGCCGGGTTTATAACGATCATCAGAACAAGCAATAACACGACCCTCTTGGTTTACAAAAACTGCAAACGAACTTGAATCGATCTGTCCATCGGCATTTTTGGGTAGCGCATCTTGCAACATTGCCGAAAATTGCGGTGTTGCATCGAAAACGATGCCTATACCACCAAGCACTTTATTTTCATGTGCATCTGTTATGGCAGCGCCATAGATATAGGTGGGTTGGTTATTATAAAAGCGAGTTACGGTAAAGTCGGAAACAGCATAGCCTTGTGAATCGCCTATCATCAGTACACGTTTATGCCAATCTTCCGCAACATTCTGCCCAACCAGATGTGATTCGTTGACATTGGATACGGCCAAAATACGTCCGTACTTATCAAAAACAAACAAATTGGTATAAACGGTATATAAATTATTGATATAGGTTAGTATGCTTGAAATGCGCTGTTTACCTGTAGCAGAAACTTCAGCTTCAGCAAGTATTTCGCGGAATGATGAAGTGAGCGCCCACCAGCGGCAGTCGTTGGCGCGTTCATATAAGTTACGATCCATGATATCGATAGCGAGAGACGCTTGAAAGCGGCTATCTTCAAGTACGGATGTCACCACTGTTTCGTGTAAATTGGCGATGGATTGCTGAAACACTGATTGGGTTTTAGCGCCCGTGTTACTGATTTCCCACAACAGAATTTTGGAAAATCCGGCATCTTTTCCATCTTGATGATGATATTGTTTTACGTTCCCATTCCACACTGAACGATTAAGTTCTCTTTGAATCAATTCGGCTTGCTGCGGTATGTTACGCAAACTTTCGCCAAATAATTGTGAATGCTCCATAACCGTATTGAGTCTTTGCTGTGGGATGGTGTTAAGGATACCTGAAGCGTCACGATTAAAGGCATGTTGTAAGGGCAACATCACATGCGCATACCATTTAGGCCCGGCATAACCTTGGTAGTTATGACTAGTACGCGTACAGGCCAGATATTCCTGACCGGCAAAGCGCTGAATACGAAACTCCTTATCCAATACGGGCGATAATTTTACCTGAAGGGCGATATGATCAATGTCCGAACTGGCAATAACGTGCCCTGCTTCATTCAAGAGTGTAATGACAGACCAATCATCCTCAGCCACTAAATTATTGAATATACCTGCTAATTCGTTCTCGAATCTAAAACAAAGGCATAAAACACCGATTGCGATATTTTCTTCGTCTAGCACTCGATACGAATACACTAATGAAGTTGATTCATCAGGCAAAAAATCGATAGTATCAAAGGTTTCGAGGTAGCCATCTGTTGTTTCGAGGGATCGTTTTACGAGAGAATGTTGGGTTTGTTCTACCGTGTTTTTATCATTTAGACGCACCAAAATTTTACCTTCGGTATCCAATAAAACAATATCTGAATAAACTGAATACTTAGAATAGTATTCAAAAAATCGCTCCTTTAGCTTAACTAATGACACTTCCAAATCATGCATTCTGGAGAATTTTTTTTCTAATAATTTTGCTGATTTAGCGACAGCAATAATATCCTCATCTGTTGCTAAAAAACCAATATCGGCAGTGCGTTCAAAAAGATTTCTGACCAGTATGTCAATGGCTACTTGCGCCTTGGATGTCATCTCTAAAACACATTTTCGCAAAGTTTCGTTAGCAAGTTGATTTAAGAGTGATCCGGTTAACTTTTGGAAAGATTGGCGAGTGCCATTCATATCCGTACCCGTACCCGATAACTGTCCCAGCAAGGTAAGATTATCCCAAATACCTTGTAAATTATTCAGTTCTACTCGGCATTCTTCTACGATTTGCATATGCCGTATCATCTTGGTTAAGCTTTCTTCTACATCAAGGCTTTTGTTATTAAGCATAAAAAGTTTTCCGCATGTTCAATACTATTTCCAATCGGTGTAGTTGGTTGAGGATAACAAGTAAGCTAATCGCCTATTTGTTTCTTGTTGCTGTGCTTAATTAAACAGTTGTGTTTAGGCATCTGATGCTTTTTCTCAATGATTTCTGGGATGTTGGGTTGGGTTAATGGTTGGGTTAAGGTATTTATGCGATTATTAAAATGTTGCAAATCGCTAATGTCTTTTTTTCCATGCTTATCTGCATTCTGCTGATTAAGCAAGCATTACGCCAAAATTTTTATGAAGAGTAGAAATCATCATTAATTTTAATAAAGGCTTAAAATTCAATGTAATTTAAAGTGTAGATGTCAGTTATCTTAATTCCACCTCCCCTTTAACGCACACAGGTGGTGCGCATTCATTAAAATAGTGCGAAAGTACAGGTTCAATAATGTTGTGACGCAAAAAGTTAGGCGTAACTGATGGTAAGGAGGTAATTAAATGAATGCGTTTGACATGAGTAAAGCGTTTACCTTGATAGAACCTGGACCTGTGGTACTAATCACCACTAATGATGGCTTGAAAAATAATATCATGACCCTTTCGTGGACTATGGTGTTGGATTTTACCCCTACATTTGCCATATGCACGGGGCAATGGAATTATTCGTTTGCCGCTCTATGCAAAACAAGAGAGTGTGTGATTGCAATACCCACTGTTGACATGATAGATACAGTCATCGGCATAGGTACTTGCTCGGGTAGTGATACGGACAAATTTGCCCAATTTAAGCTGACCGCTGTGCAAGGTAAAATTGTCAATGCGCCATTGATTAAAGAATGTTTAGCGAATATTGAATGTAAGGTTAGTGATATCGTCAAAAAACACAATATAGTGATTTTGGATGCTGTTGCCGCCTACTTTGACCCCTTACATTCTGAGAAACGGACTATCCATGCCGTGGGTGATGGCTCGTTTATAGTTGATGGGCGCACACTGGATCGAAAAAAAATGATGGCATCCAAAATTCCAACCGGTATTTGACTGTATTATGTTTGCCATGCGCTTTGGTTTTGCTTGACACATGCCCCCATTTTAAGCTGATAACTATGGATGCGCATCTGTCGTGAGTGCTGCGTCAATAGCATCGGCACCCCCCGATGCCAGCTTACCTTTACCTTGAATAGTGGCTTAATGCCAGCATTGACTAAGCAAAATGCTTAACACTACAGCGACTCCAGTACTCTGGCTTCTTGGGAATCGGGAAAAAGCAATTGTAAACGCTGCCGGTTTTTTTCTGCATGTTCGGCTTTTCCGGCCAGACGCTGGCGTTTAATCAAAGCGGCCAGCAAGCCGGGCAATTTAAGGTCGTCACTTGCATTTTGTAGCAGTTTTTCCAGTAAATGCTCTGCTTGGCTGAGATGATGAAAATGGATAAAACGGGCGATCAAATCCAATGCTTGAGTTTGCTTAATCTTTGGCGAACTGGCAATTTGCATATGTATTTTGTACATTTGAGCTTGCAACGCCACACTGGTATCGTCTTTGCTGCTTAAGGCAAACACTTTGGATGATAGGCGTTGAAAGTGCGTACTTAAGGGTTGGTTTTTGCATAGGTTAAACAGCTTGGCCAATAGTTCCGGGTGGCCGGGATATTTTTCCAATAAAATAAAATAGGCCTGTCGCGCTTTGTCTATCTCCAGTTTGTGCATTAAAGCGTCTGCCAGTTCTAATTCCTGCTTGTATCCACCCTGCGCTGCTTCCTGCTCAAACTCGGTGTCCACTTTAAGCTTACCCAGTAATCGCGCCATGTACACCAACAAGGCACCTGTCACCAAACCACCGGCATGAGCCATATAAGCGACATTACTTTCGGGTGTGGATAATTTCTGGTAAATCTCATTGCCGACCCATACCGGTAATAAGACAATGGCGGGTAATCTAGCCAGATCGAAATAGATTAAAATCCAATAGAAGAACTCAATTTTGCGTAAACCAAACAATACCGTGTACATACCCATGACTGCGGCAATAGACCCAGAAGCCCCTACCAGAGCAATGTCATGTCCTAAACTGGCGGCCCAAAACACGCTGGCGGCTCCCATCCCTCCCAGCAGGTAAAACAGCAAAAAACGCACACTGCCCAGTGCATCTTCAACGATATAGCCTACCAGTAACAATATCAGCATATTGCCGAATAAATGTCCAAATCCAGCATGCATAAACTGGTGGCTAATAAAGGTAATGGGTTTTAGGTCGCGACTGTCAAAAGCGTAACGATCTGAAAAACGCGTACCTAACATGCGGTTAAATTCTTGGCGTTGCGGTTTCCAGGTATAGTAGATACGTTCGTTATCTTTCACTATTTTATCTGCCGCTAAAGACTTGAGAAATACGCGATCATGTTCTAATTCGCCTAATACGCTATAGTCTTTTTTCTCGATTTTTTGCGCTATTTTATCCGCTTTTTCCACTTGACCCTGTTGGCGCAAATATGCTTCGTAGCGTGGAAATTCGATAGTTTGTAGATCGTGCTGAAAATAATATACGGCCGCCAAGTCTCTGGCTTGGTAATCTTTGTACTGGAAGCCAAAAAACACAAAGCAATTAACCAGCACCAGCAACAGCGTAACGATAGGTGGACGCCTCCAATCCGGTTTACGACCAACAGGGACAATCAGCATAAGCAAATCCAAAAACAGAGGGTTGACGATATACAGTGATGACTAATTTACCAGGAATGCTTTAATTTTTCTATGCATTTTCACTCATGCTGACTAGAGCCAACAATCTGCTTGACTGCAGCAATTGCCTGCACTATTTTTTAACATTATGCATAGCGCTTTTGATTGAACACTAATGACGTAGCCCAGTTTAATAAAAATTAATATCCTTGACTGCTTTCTTCATTACCCCGCAATTTTAATGAGTGCCTAAAACAAGCAATTAACTAATTTTGGCCATTTTATTTTTAAGCTATCTATAACGATAAAATAAACTCATTATATGTATTGTTATTTGAACCTAAGAGGGTCTTAGCGCTCTAATTTTGGATAATTAGCCTGGGCAAATCCCCTACACTTCAACTTTTCAGGATGATAGCAATGACGAATACGGCTTCTGTGCTTGCAAGTGATGATTCCTATCAATTGATACTAAAACAATTGTTGAACGAAATGTGTTCCATACGCAAAAGTGTGGTTGAGAACGCCGCTTATCGGTTAGCAAAATACTCGACGCTTTACCGCTCTGGGGTGTTTACCAAAAGTGCGATTAATCTGGCGCAATATTTAGCGCTCCGACAATTCGACCTAAGGCACTTGCAATTGCGCTTGGCACAACTGGGTTTATCATCCCTGGGAAGAGCGGAAGCCTCTGTACTGTCTACCCTGGATGCAGTAATCGATATTTTGCGCCGTGCAACAGAACCGGGTTATGTTTCTGATGGCAAAAATCCCAGCGAATATGGTTTCTCGCGCGGGCAGCAGTTACTCGACCAGCACACCATTGAATTATTTGGGCCTTATTTCGAAAAAAGTAAAGCGCATGTCATGGTGACACTTGGTACTGAAGCGGCTTGGGATTATCAATTGATTTGCGAGTTGTTGCAGAAAGGCATGACCTGTGCGCGCATTAATTGTGCGCATGATCAGACCAGTATCTGGCAAGCCATGATCAGAAACGTGCGCAGAGCAGAAGCCGAATCGGGCAGGCGCTGTCGTATTTTGATGGATCTGGCTGGTCATAAAATCAGAACCGGTGCCATACAGCTTGGCCCTGCCATTCACCACATCAAAATAAAATGTAATGCCTACGGTAAATGCATAAAACCCGGCCGACTGATACTTTACAATACTGCGCTGCCAGCCAAGCCAGCAGTGGATACAGAAACTGTAGAGTTTAAAATTGGACTTAGTGATGACTTTTTTCGCCAGTTGACAGTGGGTTCGGAACTGGCTTTTACCGATGTGCGTGGCAAAGCACGCAAACTGATAGTTGAAACTATCTTAGCGGATGGAGAATTACAGGTTTGTTGTGAGCAAAGTAGTTATCTGGAATCCGGTACTGAGCTTACTCTGTTTAACCCGGCTGAAGATTCTGAACAGTCTGTAGGCACTGGCAGGCTGGGTAGCTTTTCAGGACAAGCACAGACTATTCTGCTATTTAAAGATGATTTACTGTTACTGACCGAACACAGTATAGAGGGAGCGCCCGCTGAGTACGATAAAGAGGGAGCTATTATCAAACCAGCATACATAGGTTGCACTTTGAATGAGGTTGTCAGCCGCTTGACTGTTGGCGACCCGGTGTGGATAGATGATGGCAAATTAGGTGCCGAAGTGACCGCTATTAATGAAGACGGTGCTTTACTGCGTGTTACCCGAGCAGGTACTCGGGGTGTAAAAATAATGAGTGATAAGGGCATTAATTTTCCTGCCACGAATCTGGCCTTACCGCCCTTAAGTGAAAAAGACCTGGAAGATCTGGATTTTGTGTGTGAGCATGCTGATTTAGTGGGCTTTTCTTTCGTAGAATCGCAAGCAGACATGGAATATTTGATTGAGGAATTGGCTAAACGCAGCGCCACAGACTTACCGATTATCGCCAAAATTGAAACTAACAGAGCCGTTAAGAACATGCCGGAAATCATACTTGGCACTATAGGCCGTCATAGCTTGGGTATTATGATTGCGCGTGGCGATTTGGCGGTGGAACTGGGCAGTGCGCGACTGGCGGAAATACAGGAAGAATTGCTTTGGCTATGTGAGGCGGCACATGTACCGGTAATTTGGGCAACACAAGTATTGGAATCTATCGCTAAAAAAGGCACAAAATCCAGACCCGAATTTACCGATGCTGCCATGGCGGTAAGGGCTGAATGCGTAATGTTGAACAAAGGCCCTTATGTGGTGGATGCCTTATCGGCTTTAGTGAATGTGATGATTAGAATGCAGGAACATCAGCACAAAAAATTTCCACGTCTGCGGGCATTGCATTGGTGACATGCACAGGCTGTTGGTGGTGTGTCAGGTAACGGGTGTCGGCAGTTATTTTGCTGACACCCTACTTGTCATTATGGTTGTTTGATCATTTTTGACATGTTTTGGCTTCGAGCCCCGGATTCCATTTCATTGCATCCAGGCTACATATGTCGAATTAACTGAAGTGCATCCGGGGACGATTTTATTCCAGAGAAAACGCAGAAGCGCCTTTGGAATCCAGCATTTCTAATACCATACCGCCACCGCGGGCTACACAGGTTAACGGATCATCGGCGATGTAAACGGGTAAGCCAGTTTCTTCGGATACCAAGCGGTCAATATCTTTCAGCAAGGCTCCACCGCCGGTCAGCACGATACCGCGACTGGCAACATCGGCACCCAGTTCGGGTGGGGTTTGTTCCAGTGCCACGCGTACGGCACTGATAATGCCCGACAAAGGTTCTTGCAAGGCTTCCAGTATTTCGTTACTGTTTAACATAAAGCTACGCGGTATACCTTCGGCCAGATTGCGACCCGTGACTTGCATTTCCCGTACTTCACTGCCTGGGTATGCGGCACCGATTTCGTGTTTGATTTTTTCGGCAGTGGCTTCACCAATCAGGGTGCCGTAGTTACGGCGCACATAGCTGATAATGGATTCGTCGAAGCGATCGCCACCGATACGTACTGAAGCTGAATAAACGATACCATTTAAAGAGATTACCGCCACTTCGGAAGTACCACCGCCAATATCCAACACCATAGAACCATGGGCTGTATCGACTGGTAAACCGGCACCGACTGCGGCTGACATGGGCTCTTCTATCAAATATACTTCACGTGCGCCAGCCATAGCCGCAGATTCGCGAATGGCGCGTCTTTCTACTTGTGTGGAACCGCAAGGTACACAAATCAAAATACGTGGACTGGGTCTTAATAATTTGTTTTCGTGTACTTTTTTAATAAAATGTCTGAGCATGCGTTCAGTGACCGCGAAATCTGCAATCACGCCATCTTTTAAGGGCCGGATGGCGGTAATGTTGCCGGGGGTACGACCCAGCATATTTTTAGCGTCAGCACCAATCGCAGCGATGGTCTTTTGTCCTCTGACTTTATCTTCTTTGATAGCCACAACGGATGGTTCGTTTAGAACTATACCTTGGCCTGGAACGTAAATTAGTGTGTTTGCCGTTCCCAGATCGATAGATAGATCGTTGGAAAAAAGGCCACGAATTCGTTTAAACATGATTACCCCAGAACGCACTGTAAATCCTGCTACTTTAACAATCAAGCGGGCAGTTGGGCAAGATATAAAGTATTATATTTATATAAATTGTACTTCAGATAGTGTCAGGGGCTTTGCCATCAGCCTTGTTGCAGTCAAGAACTTGATAGGGTTTCCCGCTTCTGGGCGGGTGCTGGCACACTCAAACTAAAGCACTTAAGTACAATACAAGAATATTTTAAAAAACACGGAGCCAATACATGTCGTTGACTACAGATGACGTTAAAAAAATCGCTCACCTGGCTCGGCTGGGAATTGCCGAACAGGATATTGAGCATTATGCTAAAGATTTATCCGGTATGCTGGATTTAATGACGCAAATGGGAAGTCTGGACACACAAGGGGTAAAGCCGATGGCGCATCCACTGGACCAAACTCAACGCCTGCGTGCGGATGTGGTTACCGAAACCGATCAGCGTCAACGTTTTCAAAGCATTGCACCACAAACCGAAGCCGGATTGTATCTGGTACCTAAAGTGATTGATTAAGGACGATTATGCATAGCAAAAGCCTTACCGAACTGGCAGCGGGTCTGCGCAGTAAACAATTTTCCAGTGTGGAACTGACGCAGGCCTTTTTGGCGCGTATTCAGCAGTATCAACACCTGAACGCTTTTATTACCGTTAGCGCGGAAAGCGCGTTGCAACAGGCGGCACAGGCCGATGTGGCATTGGCGGCTGGCACTGCCGGGCCACTGACGGGTATTCCACTGGGTCAAAAAGACATCTTTTGTACACAAGGCATTAAAACCAGTTGCGGCTCCAAAATGCTGGACAATTTTATTGCTCCTTACGATGCCACGGTGATTCATCACTTTAATCAGGCTGGTGCGGTGATGCTGGGCAAACTGAATATGGATGAGTTTGCCATGGGTTCCTCTAACGAAACCAGCCATTATGGTGCGGTGCGTAATCCTTGGGATGAAAACTGTGTACCGGGCGGCTCTTCGGGTGGCTCTGCGGCGGCGGTGGCGGCTGGATTGGTGGCGGCCAGTACCGGTACTGATACCGGTGGTTCTATTCGTCAGCCAGCGGCCTTATGTGGCATTACTGGCTTAAAACCTACCTATGGTCGGGTGTCGCGCTATGGCATGATCGCCTATGCGTCCAGTCTTGATCAAGGTGGACCGATGACACGCAGCGCCGAAGATGCGGCAATTTTGCTGCAAACCATGGCGGGTTTTGATGAGAAAGACTCTACCAGTGTGGATACCGCTGTGCCTGACTATAGCGCCACGCTAAACGACAGTTTGCAGGGATTGAAAATCGGTTTACCTAAAGAGTTTTTCAGTGCCGATTTGGACAGCGCCATGGCCGCTGCGATACAGGCCGCTATTGCCGAATATCAAAAACTGGGTGCGGAAGTGGTGGAAGTGTCCATGCCTAATTTAAAACTGGCTATCCCCGCATATTATGTGATTGCTTCGGCTGAATGCTCTTCTAATTTATCCCGTTTTGATGGGGTGCGCTTTGGTTACCGCTGTCAAAATCCGGAAGATTTAAGTGATTTATACACGCGTTCGCGGGGTGAAGCGTTTGGCGCAGAAGTGAAACGCCGTATTTTGATGGGTACTTATGCCCTGTCTGCTGGGTATTACGATGCATATTATCTGAAAGCGCAACAGGTGCGGCGTTTAATCAGTGATGATTTTAAACGCGCGTTAAGCAGCGTGGATGTCATCATGGGGCCGGTGACGCCTAGCCCGGCTTTCCGCATCGGTGAAAAAACTGGCGATCCGATTCAGATGTATTTATCCGACATTTACACCATTGCCATTAATCTGGCGGGTTTACCGGCCATGTCTATTCCGGCTGGGTTTGTAGACAACAAACCAGTGGGTTTGCATGTGATCGGCAATTATTTTAGCGAAGCACGTTTGCTGAACATAGCCCACCGCTATCAGCAAGTTACCGCTCATCATCAACAAATTGCGCCTGGCTTTGCCTGAGGAATACGCTTATGAACAGTCAATGGGAAGCCGTTATCGGCTTGGAAATACATACGCAACTGGCCACACGCTCCAAAATATTTTCTGCGGCTGCGACTGCCTATGGCGCAGAGCCGAATAGTCAGGCCTGTGCGGTGGATTTAGGTCTGCCCGGCGTATTGCCGGTGTTGAATGAGGAAGCGGTGCGCATGGCAGTGACTTTTGGCTTGGCGATTGATGCTGAAATTGCGCCGCAATCCATCTTTGCGCGTAAAAACTACTTTTATCCGGATTTACCCAAAGGTTATCAAATCAGTCAGTTTGAATTACCGATAGTGGGTAAAGGTTATCTGGATATTGAGGTGGATGGGGTTAAAAAACGCGTGGGCATTACCCGTGCGCATTTGGAAGAAGATGCGGGGAAATCGCTGCATGAAGATTATCAAGGCTTAACGGGTATCGACCTGAATCGGGCCGGTACGCCGTTGTTGGAAATTGTTTCGGAACCGGATATGCGCTCGGCCAAAGAAGCCGTGGCCTATATGCGCAAGTTGCACGAACTGGTACGTTATCTGGAAATTTGCGATGGTAATATGCAGGAAGGCTCGTTCCGCTGCGATGCCAATGTCTCGGTACGGCCTAAAGGCCAGGTGGAATTTGGTACACGTGCCGAAATCAAAAACATTAACTCGTTTAAGTTTGTGGAAAAAGCCATCAATCATGAGATTGAGCGCCATATCGACATTCTGGAAAGCGGTGGGCGTATCGTGCAGGAAACGCGTTTGTACGATGCCAACAAAGACGAAACCCGCTCTATGCGCAGCAAGGAAGAAGCCAACGATTATCGTTACTTCCCCGATCCTGATTTATTGCCAGTGGTGATTGAAGACAGCCTGAAAGCGGCTATTAAAGCCACGCTGCCAGAACTGCCCGAAGCTAAGAAACAGCGTTTTGTGGCGCAATATGCGCAGGATGATGAAACGGCTAGCACCCTGACCTCTTCGCGCGAATTGGCGGATTATTATGAAGCACTGGTAAAAATCTCTGGCTGTGAAGCTAAATTATGCAGTAACTGGCTAACGGGCGATGTGTTGGGCGCTTTAAACAAGGCAGGACTGGAAATTAGCGACTGTCCAGTCAGTACCGAACGTTTGGCTGGCTTGTTGCAACGCATTGCCGATAAAACCATCAGCGGTAAAATCGCCAAACAAGTGTTTGATAAGTTATGGAACGGTACGGCGAGTGCCGATGAGATTATCGAACAGGAAGGCTTGGTACAAATTACCGATATGGGCGCGATTGCGGCCATTATTGATGCCATTATCGCTAAAAACCCTGCGCAGGTTGAGCAGTATCGTAGTGGTAAGGATAAGGTGTTTGGCTTTTTTGTTGGGCAGGTGATGAAAGAAAGCCAGGGTAAGGCCAATCCTGAGGAAGTGAACAAATTGTTAATTGAGAAGTTGAGTGGTTAGAGGCTTTAGTCAGTTAATTGTGTTTGTTTAAGCTGGTTTTTATAGGATGATGCCGACGTAAGAGCGCATCTTTCGCGACAGATGCGCTTCACTCTGTTCAGCACCTATAGGCCTGACTCATAATTTGCAGGGTGTCAGGTAGCTTAAGACCGACACCCGTATTGCGTTACACTCCATACAGGCTACGCTGTTTTAATATAAGCTACCAATCATCAATAGTGAGACATATCTGTGAGTTTATGGATTGCGCGCGGTAAAAACTTTGCTATGTATATGGGTATCAGTTTGGCGGTGCCTTTGTTATTGCTGTTAATCGCCACACAAGCACCACCTGCCCTTGCCAAACCGGGTATCGAATTTGCCATATTACCGATGGAGCTGTTTAATTTTGATACTCAGACCTTGAATCAACTTACCGTGTTTGTGTTCGGCAGTTTGCTGCCTAATTATGCGCCGATACAAATTGTTATTTTGTTTATATTTTGGTTTTGTGTGTCGTTGGGGATGGCTTTATTGTTTAAAGTGAGTCCGGGTATATCGTTTTCTAAAAAGATTAGTTTGGTTTTGGGGTTGATAGTTTTAGCGAATGCAGGTGTGTATTGGCGTGATCAAAAACAGATTGATAGTTGTTTAGAGCAAGGTGGCCGCTGGCATTGGGGGTTTGGGGTTATTTGTGTTATTGAGTGATTGAGTGATGGTTTTGGGGGGTTATTGATTTGGTGATGTATTTAGAACGTTTTGGCTTGAGTCGGTAACGACTTGCAGCCAGCGTAATAAGAATGTTGCCTTCAGAATCTTACGATTACGCTAACATTAATCGTACCTACGCACTCTAATTCTAGCTAGCCCTAAGCGCGTTCCATATTTTTGTAATAAAAATTTAACATTAAATTGTTTTGAATTGTAATTTTGGCATGATTTAATATCCACTGAGAAAAAAAGTTAATACTGTCGAAAGGGAGTAACTGAAAATCGCCGGGGTTGTATCTCACGGATAGCCTGATTAAAGCTCATTTAAAATAATGAACTACTTTCCAGTGACTCAAACTAAATTTTCTATAAATCGTAAATGGGTTTCTTTTATGGAATTAAGAATTAAAAAACATCTCGGTACAATTATCATGTTTGGTGGCTCAATTTTTTTTTCGATGCCAAATTATGCTGATAGCTACTCCTTTACAACTTTGACAGATACAAATACTGTGCCTGGTTCAAACTATCCAGTATATGCTGACCATATTAATAACAGCGGGGTCGTCGTGGGTATACTAGCTGGAAATTTATATGGTCAAGGTTTTATTTATAACGGTAGTAATTTTAGCAGTGCGCAGGGTGGTAATAATTTAGGAATCAACAATAACGGACAGTTAACTGGGAGCAATCTGTTTTGCTACGGTTATTGTGTAGCTGGCACTAATATCTCCGGTTTTATTTCCAACGGTAGTTCTATCACCTCTTTCAAAGAACCAAATGCGTACATGGGACCAACCTATTCCCTAGGCATCAACGATAACGGTGTGGTTGCGGGATATTTTGTCGTTAACCATCCAAATGACATATATAATCCTGGCCAAGCTAATGTAGGAAATAATGGCTATATATATGATGGAAAAACTTATACCACCATTGATGTACCCAACTCATCGGAAACCATCGCCACTGACATTAACAACAATGGAGAAGTCGTGGGGTATTTTGGCAACGCGACAGGTATACATGGTTTTGAATACAACCTTGTGACTATCAATTTAGGTTTTATGGGGTTGCCACTATTTATGCAGTTGCCATCTTATACAACAATAAACGATCCCAACGCAACTTCCGGCACTTGGATTACCGGTATAAATAATAATGGAGAAATATCGGGGTATTACAATGACGCTACTGGTGCACATGGCTTTATTTATAACGGCAGTACATACACCACAATTGACGACCCACTAGCTGTGGCAGGCACGACCAAAATTACCAGCATAAACGATAGCAGACAAATTGTTGGACAATTTACTGATTCGTTGGGCATTACCCAAAGTTTCATTGCCTCACCTACTGCTGTACCTCTCCCCTCATCCTTATGGTTATTCGCTTCCGCTCCTTTAGGTTTTTTAGGCTTTAATAGCCGCAAAACTATTCAAAAATAATCCGAAACGGAGTAATTAAGGCCATAACGTAATCATCAATGCAATGCGATAAGGATTGAGTAATACGAAATTTTCTAGCTTATCACATTGACAGCTTTTGTATCATTATGGGTGTTTGATAGTTTTTGCAGTGTTTTGGCTTCGAGATCCCGGATTCCATTGCATTTCATCCAGGCTACATTTATTCAATTAATAACGCGGTAAAGGCCTTAAGACACAATCATCCGCTGAAAATCGTGGAAACGGAGCGCAAGCGAAGTGAAGATTTTTAGTCCCCGATAGGCGTAGCGCCGGGCGGGTTATCGCAGCGAAGCGAAGAAAACCTGCAAGGCATCGCGAAACGCCGTCAAGCCATTTGGAGCCTAGCTCTTAAGCCGTTTAGGCGCAAGAGCAGGCGACGAGGGCGAATCGGGGCCGCCGGAGGCATTAAATGGTCGCGTAGTTTTTGCCGCTTGTTGGGGCTGGGATGCCCCTAAACAAGCTTTCGCAAAAATAGCGACTCTCTTGAATGCAGTTGCTTCATAGGGTGCCAATAGCGAAGCGTATTGCACCTGTTGCATGGTAAAACTTGTGGTAATACACGGATTAACTTGTTTATTCAAAGTCGTATGGTGCATGCAGCAAAGCTCAGCTTTAGGATGTGGTGAGCGAAAGCAAACCGCATTTTATTAACAAGCAACATCTTTATTTGATTTTGTTATTCTTTTGTCCAGTCTTCAAAATGAAGTTCATTATTGAATTTCTTTAATAAAGGGAATAATGTATCAACGCGGTAAGCCTCAATTGCCTAGGCAACAGCCTCATAGAGCGCATTAGATTCAACAAGATCAGGAGCAATCATCAAAGCCGTAGCCTTGGCGAAATCCGTGGTGGGCACAAAAGGCTGTTGCTATGGCGGGTTATGATGCGCGAGAAATAAAAAACGGAATCAACACGTATCTAACACGCCCTACGACCCTAGCATTAATAGATTCGTAACTTGTGTTAAACTATTTTTTAAGGGGTAATGTTGAAACTGATCCCGGATAGCTAAAACACAAAACTAGGCGATTGGTAGACAAAGTATCTTAGGGGTAAACATCATGCAAACAGCAAAACAATCGGCAAAACAACTAATTGAACAGATTCCCGATCAGGCGAGTTGGGATGATATTATGTATGAGTTTTATGTCAAGCAAAAGCTAGAGAAAGGCTTACAGGCTGCTCAAGAGGGCCGTACCGTTTCCCATGAAGAAGCTAAAAAACAGCTTATGGCTAATGCGGATTGAATGGACTGAACCTGCCTTGGATGATTTAGTAGGGATTCAAGCCTATATCGCTAAAGATTCACCCTATTATGCCCGGCAATTTGTGGAAAGATTATTTGAAGTGACCGAACACTTGTATGCTTACCCTGAAATGGGACGTAAAGTACCGGAAGCCGAAGATCGGGAGGATATTCGGGAACTTATTTTTCATGGTTACCGGATTATGTATTGGCAGCAACCTGACCGGATTGCAATTTTGACCGTGATACATGGCAGTAGAGATTTAGCTGGCATGGATAATAAACCGTGGCTTGCCTGAACTTAATCAACGCGATAAGGCTTAATCATCAAAGCAATTACCTCATAGGGGTCAATAGCGAAGCGTATTGCACCTGTTGCATGGCAAAATTTGTGGTAGTACACAGATTAACTTGTTTATTCAAAGTCATAAGGCGCATTCATCAAAGCAGCAGCCTAATAGGCAAAAGCTGTATTGCGCCCTATCCCGCTTATCGCGTTTCCAGCCTGCTTAGCCTGCTCCAGTCGTACCTTTTTGACCTAGGGCAAGACGAAAACCCATAAATTCTTACACGTAATTCGGGGCTAAGCTGGCGCGAAAAGCTGATCGGCAGCTTCCACCTGGACCGATAAAGCTGCCTGGCGCTATCCAGCGTAAATACTGGCTGACGCCTTGTATCTGCAATAACAGATACGGGCCGTATACGTTATTTTCGCCCAATTTTGTCGCCAAAGGCGCAGCTAGTTGTGATGGTAAGTGGTAGGTGTTTGTGTATAGTATACCGAGACAAGATATTTAGCTGAGGAAACTTGTTAATCTGGAATTAATTTAAATATTGAATAGTAAACTCCAAACTTAAACGACAAAACCAGTACTTTCGTACGGGTACTAATGTAGTATTGACCCATTTCCAGGGCTTTACTATGATTTAATCGAAATTCAATATCCAGAATTGAAGAAATTTTTACTATTTATGGCATGACTTTTTTCTCAATGTCTTAAAATCATCTAGAGGGATATTAAAATGAAAATAATAATTACGCTTTTTATCGTATTTCTGTCGGGCTGTGCTACGTTTACACGTCCAGCTAGCTATGACAGCTTGGGGAATAATGGCACTTATTGGATGAGTTATGATTCTTCACGCCGTGGTGCTTTTATAGACTTAAGAGACGGAAAAATACGTTCCTGTGCAGAACAAGCGCCCGATGTTGCGTTATCTTTCGCTAATACGGTTAAAGCAAATGCGACTTCCAATGGTGTAACTGGCGGTATAGACACGTCTTTTGCAGCAACCGCATTAGCACTTGCTGGCCGTGATGACCTGGTATTATTGGAACGCGAAGCTCTATTTAGAATTTGTGAAGCTAATTTAAATGGATCTGTGGCTAATAGCGATGTTGGTCCACTTATGGAAGCCTTATTCAAGCATGTAGAAGTAATGTCTATCAATAAAAAAGAACAGGCAAATGCAACACTTAAAACACTTCAAACCTTGCAAGTTAAATAATGCAAAAGTTGTTAGGGTTGTATGATGTGGTGAGCGAAAGCAATACGCGATTACAGAGGATAAAGAAAATATGTTAGATAGATTTGAATTTCCTTATTTTTTATGTTAAAAATTCTCCAAGAGTAAAGGCCAACTCTATCGAATGATGGAAGCGGAAAGTCTTAGGGTTCCTAATGCAAGGATTGCTGGATTGCCTCTTTGAAATAAAGATATTCACTAAATACATATTTTTCAAATACTCAAAGAGGGTTTGTTCATGGATTTTCGATTTACAAAAACACTAATCTTAGCGATAGGTTTAGCTCTTGCAAATAGCGCAAACGCCAATCTGATAGATGTTTCGTATACAACGAGTGGCTCTGCCGGTAATTGGACGTACGATTTCACAGTGGCGAACAATGTAGGCGACCCGAATAACATTTACTTCTTCGGCGTATATATACCTAACGGCACCTACTCAAACGCACCAGGACCTTTCACCACAGAATACTCGGGTTGGACGAACTGGGGGCTGGGGGGATCCAATATACTCTATAGCAATACATGGACGGACCAATCCTTGGGAGGAATAGTCAGTGGTGCGAAGTTGAGCGGATTTGATGTCGGATCTACAACAACATCAGCGTTGGCGTCGGTACAATGGTTCGCTTTCACTTATAACTCTAATGAAATAACATACACCGCTGGCGGCAATTTCAACGGTTTTACCTTTAATCCAGGGTTTGAAGGGGTTGCCAATGTAACCTCATCAGTTCCAGAAGCCGAAGAATGGGTAATGTTGTTATTAGGCTTGCCATTATTAAGCAGGGTTGTGCGTCGTAAACCATGTTAACTCTGCACCAAGGTAACCAGAATATTCTAAATCTGGCTACTCTGATGAATTTTTGATTATGCAAGGACATAAGTCGTAATTGCCAACGCGATAAGTTCATTTAACACATTAGCTGTAAAGTCGCTACTCAAACCTACTCACTTTTGCCAGGTACTTAATGGAAACAACCACTGTCGAGCAACAACAAACCCCTTCAGCTAGTCATCTCTGGTTGCGTCATTTGTTATGGATATTTTTATCGCTGATTTTTGCTGTTTTAATCCTGCTTTATAAGTTATCTTCAACGCCGCTGAGTACTGCCCCAACCAATGAACTTTTTTACCTAGTGTTTTACAATTTGTTCGGGGCTATCATCGGCCAATATTTATTTACCAAATTATCCGGCCGCAAAACGCTAAATTGGCGAGTTTTTTATATGCTCTTGTTTTTAACTAGCGGGGTATTAGGTGATCGTATTGTCTATGATCAAAAACAAATTTTCGGTTTTAAACAGTCAGTACAAGAAATTCAGAATAGTAGCACCAGTATTCAAGGCAGTAATCGAGCTAATGGGGTGTTAGGCGAAATTGAAGCTGTGTTGAAAAAAAGTCATAATCAAACGCTGCAATTGAGCAAGGAAATGGACAACGATTTTACGGCTGCCGGCAGTGAACGGCTATTGGATGCCAATCGGTTAAAAGGGGATAAGAATTTTAGGGAAAGCAAAGAGATGATACAAAAATTTAACCAGATTATCGATCAATATCACGCCAAACAAACTGCCCTGCTGAATAGCATCCGCCAACAGCTTACGCAGCTAAGCCTAGACGAACAGGCCAGCAAAGAATTGCTGGAACAATTTGATAAAGGTGCGATTGATTATCACGAATTTATCGATAAAGACGCGCAAATTTCCAGGCTAACGGTCACCGAAATGAGCAACACCATTGATTTTTTGGCTAATAAAAAACACATCTGGAGCGTTGAGAACGGCCAATTCATGTTTACCAGCAATAGCTCATTAACTGGATTTAATGCGCATATTGCAAAAATCCAGCAATTAGCTCAACAACTCATTGATTTACGCACAGCATACGCTGAACGGAGAAAACAGGTAGTGAGCCGTTTAATTGACAACTAGTTGCTAATGGTATTACTTTATATGCCTGTAAACAAACAACTATTTTAGTAGCCTAGTGAATCAGCGACAGACACTATTAAAAACAAGAGTAATCAAATTTTATTAGCCCCACTCTAGATTTTTAAAGGTTTGCAGCTTCGATTGTTGGGTTGCAAAAAACTGCAACCCAACGAAACTTTGATGCTTTATAACGTTTTGACGTGAGTCGGTAATAATTTGCGGGATATCAGATGCGTTAATGGCCGACACCCGTATTGCGTTTCACTCCATACGGGCTAGGTTGACTGGTGTTGTTTTCGGGTTAATGCGGCAAAACCTAACAATCCAGAAACAAACATGACTAGGGTTGAGGGTAGCGGAACTGTGAATGTGCCTACCGACCAGGTACCTGGAGCGACGCTGACAAAGGTGGTGCTTTGGTAGGGAATGGCGGTATCGTAGCTACTTTCGGTATCACCAGTGGTAGACGCCAAATAAGTAACCACCGCAGCATGGTAGACGTTGTAGTTTGCGGGCCGGGTCACTCGTGTGTATGGTGAGGTGGCTTCAATACTCCATGCCG
The DNA here is from genome assembly GCF_039904985.1 of Methylomonas sp. AM2-LC. Taxonomy (NCBI): domain Bacteria; kingdom Pseudomonadati; phylum Pseudomonadota; class Gammaproteobacteria; order Methylococcales; family Methylococcaceae; genus Methylomonas; species Methylomonas sp. AM2-LC. The sequence continues at coordinate 2,284,603 of NZ_CP157005.1, read as the reverse complement.
ACACTTGAGCATTAGTAATGGTAATATCGAAAACCGAAATGGTTGGTGTTCTGGTTACGCCACTGCCATCTATGAATGACGCTGTAAAAAAGTTTTCCTTAAAGCCTGCTGGTTGTGCGGCAACCGAGGCAAAATGGTAAGTGCCATCTGCTAAGGCGTTGTCGACCGTAAAACTGCCTGCAAACGATACATTTCCGGTAAATCTTGGATCTGCGTTATCGGTGTCAGTATAGGTAACATAAGCGTTTGCCTGATTGGCAGCGAAAATGGCAAGGGTAAAAAATACTGTTTTGAGGGTATTGTTCATGGTCTTAGTTTAATTGAATGATATTTGACGCCGTTTTAGCTTAAAGTAGCCACCCATTCAGCTAAAAAACCTAAATCACTAGGGGTGGTTTAGAGTTGTTTATACTGTTTGGGGTGATTAAAACGTTTAAAATCACTTAGAACCCGCAATTACCATACCAAAATTATAGGATATTATTAATACCTATATAAATCAAAACATTGATAATTTATACTATTTCCAGAACAGGCATTTTCTTTATTTTGTCTAGCATAAGCCTGCAAACTTGGTAGACAAATAGGCGTGAGTATACGTTTTTTGCAGTCCAGATAAGTTTTAACGGTTATGTAGTTTACATAGCGTTTGCTGATGTGTAGGGTGCGATATTGGGAGTGATACAGTCGATTTCGTTTACTCTATCTTGCGCACGGGCTTTTCTTGTTAAATAGAGTATGTAGGCTTTTTGCATGCTTACTGCTTCGATTGTTGGGTTGCAAAAAAGCAACCCAACCTACGCGCTATCAAAAAGACCAACACTTCTTTGCGTTTCTATGCATAGGGGTGTTAGTTGTTATTAAAAGTTGTAATGGACGGTAACGAAGAAGTTGCGGCCAAAGTTGGCGTAGCCTTGTCTGTTAACCGTATCAAAATTGGTTTGGTATTGTTTATCCAGCAAATTGTTTAGCTTGGCGCTGACAGACCAGGATTTATCGAACTGGTAGCCGCTGCGTAAATCAATGGTCAGATAGCCGCCTAGCCTGTCGTTGTTGGCGGTGTCTGCAAATCTGCCCGCCTGGGCGATGAGCTTTGCGCCGTAATCCCAGTTTCCATAGGCACTGGATAGGTCGTAGGAAAAGGTTTCCTGCGTGCGGTTGGCTAACAATAAATGTGATTTAGCATTTTTGGGGGACAGTAAAGTGCCGTTTAATTTGTGTTGCCATCCCATTAATTTCCAGCCCAATTCTGCTTCAAGACCTTCTATGACGGCTTTATCAATATTGGAGGGTAACCATACCCCGCTACTGTTGGGAGCCCAGTTGATCAGATTATCAACATTGGTGTGATAGGCTCTTAACTCCCAGTTGAGTACATCGATACTGCCAGCAGCGCCTACCTCTACCGTACGGGAGTTTTCGGGTTTTAAGTTGGGGTTATTTTGGCCGGGATAATACAAATCGTTAAAGGTGGGTGCTTTAAAGGCGTTACCAAAACTGGCAAAGGTGTTGATGGCTTTATGCCAATTTGAGCGCCAGCCAATATTACCGGTAACAACATCACCAAATGACTGATTATTATCCCAGCGGATGGAGCTATTGAGAAAATGGTTTTCAAATACTTTATTATGCAATTCGCCAAACAGGCCATAATCGTAGCGGGAGTTTTTGGTAAATACCGAATCACTTTGTAATTGATCCAGACGGTAATCCACGCCCAAGGTTGCGTTATGGTTTTTATTGAAACTTAATTGATTTAACCAACTGACATTCCATCTTGAGGTATTGAACATACTTGAAAATTGGGTATTGCTAAAATTGGTTTGATCATCCTGCGTCTGGCCGAATTTTAAACTGGTGCGCCATTGCTCATAAATATCCCACGAACCATTGATACCCACCACTTGCGAGACGAATTCGCGTTTATTGGGGCCGCCAGAATAGCCGACATCAAATAAATTGGTGCCTTCTGCACGCATGAAAAACGATTCTATGTCACCTTTATTAAAGTGTTGCCCCAGTCGGGCATTGACGGCGGTATTGCGATAACCGTAGCCGTTGGGATTGGCACCAAAAGGTGGCGTGACATAGGCCTTAAAACCATCGCTTTGCAGATTTGAGGCACCGACAGAATAGGTGGTATTGTCAATTTTACCGCTGACGGTACCCGATTCGTTATGTGTGTTGTAAGAACCGCCGCCGGCGTTTATGGAGACGTGGTGAGTGTCGTCGGTTTTTCCTTTGCGAGTAAAAATTTGGATAACACCGCCTATCGCTTCCGAGCCGTACAGACTGGATTGCGGGCCTCTGATAATTTCTACGCGCTCAATCTGATCTATGGGCAGTAACTCAAATGCGGTGGTGCCTAATGACACCGAACCCGCGCGAATGCCGTCGATCAACACTAACATTTGATTGGAGTTTGTGCCACGCATAAAAATACTGGTGGGCTGACCGTAACCACCACTTTGCACTACATCCAGGCCAGTGGAACCTTTCAGTAGTTCTGGCAAGGTTCTTACCTGTAGAGTGTCAATATCTTCACGGGTAAAAACGGTCATGGCCGTGGCTAATTCGTTCTTTTTGGTATCACTGCGTGTTGCTGTTACCAATACATCAGACAGGGGTGCCTCTTGCTGGGTTTCTTCAGCGTGACTTGTAACGGGCATGACTAGCCCGGCCAACATTATAGAAGGGAAAATAAGTTTGTTCATTGTTTCCTCTGTGCCCGCCGCACATATGGGTAAATTAATGACGACGGAGGAAAATGAAACGAGAATGACAAAATACAACTATTGAATTTCGCTATTCCATCCACAGCCCTCCGCTGTCTCGAATATGCGATGTGGCCAGTCTCCGGGCTTATAAGCGGATTATCCTAGACTGCAGCCTTCCCATGCGATTTGCACAGTGGCATTGTTGCAGCCCTTAACTTATTGACCGTTGCGGGGGGCAGCGTTGGCTTTGTTACATAAGCAATTATGCAGCGCACCAACTTCCTGTTTCAGCTAAGCTTTGAATAAAAGCTTAGTCACCATAAAGCCAGTTAATGTTAACAAAATAAAAGCTGAGTAACAAGTTTAGCTATTTGCAAGCAACCTACATGGAATCTAGTTTTAGGCAGTTTTGCCTGGGTATTTATCCGTTTAAGCGCGGTTTATGGCTGCGTTTTCTAACATTTTCAACAGGGTTTGCAGCGCTGCAAGCATTTGATTTAAAATAGACTAAAAGCTTGTTTGTGCAAAACCATGCGCTGATACCCTCTTGCATCGACAAACGCTGGACGTATAGTTTAGCTAGGCTATTGTCCGGGCTTTATGGTGTTGCCGCCCGTTAACTCTTATGATGACTCTCTATACATTACACGCGAAAATCGGGCCAAATAAATGGATACGGCTGAGTGAATTATCTAAATCGTTGTCTGAATTGGATAAAGAATACACGCTACGTGAGGATGCAGATAAAGCCAAAGGTTATGCCAAGAATTATCTGAAAGCACACGAACCTGCCAACAAGGTGCCTTTACGCATTCAGAGCCGGATAATTGATTAACGGGTTTTCGGTAGCTGCCGGATAAAAAACTTTTGCCGCGATTAATGCTGGGGTTGATTTTGAGGTTTATGCGGGTGGGTTTAAGCTTTATGATGCGGTTCAAGCCTCACCACATCCTACGCAAGGCCATAAGGTTAAAGGCAAGATGTATAGCTTATCTACCAAGGCATTGGATGTGGTGAGCGGCAGCGAACCGCATCAGTTTACAGTCAATACAGCTACCCTCTTTATCATCATTCAATTATAGTCTTTGCCGTGATTTTGCGGGTGACATATATGATTAAGGCTATGATGCGGTTGGTGCCTCAACACATTTTGGCAGGTGCCTTGCGAGTCTGGATTTGAAGGTTTTTTTAACAGCGGCCTTAAAAAATCTTTTGCCTCGATTAATAACTTATCGCAAACAACACTTACACGTGTATTATTTAGTATAAAGGGCAAGTTTTACAGCCTGTGCAGACGCTGGGTGGTGTATCAGTCGTGACTGATGCGCTACGCTTCGTACCGTCCATTGATTTAAACAAACTATACACTTAAAGTAATTGCCATTCTGGCCTGTCCCTTATTAATGATTAAACAAAAAAATCAAATAAACGCGGTCTTTTCCCTATTAAAATATATTAGTTTGCTGTTTATCTGTGCAGTAGGCTATGCCGTTGAAATGACACCTGGCGCGGAAGCGGGGCAAATGGTGTTACATGCTGATGGCAATGGGCATTTTCGCGGTACCTTGTTGATTAACAAGGTTTCTATGCCGTATGTGATTGACACCGGCGCTACTATAACTACCATCCCGATGAACCTGGCGGCGCAAGCGGGTTTATCGTTAGGTCATCAGATCGAAATTGCCACCGCTGGCGGACGATCCTTTGCCAAAACCACCACGCTGAAAAGCATGCAAATCGGCGCTTATGAAATTAAGAATATTGATGCGCATGTCAGCCAGTATTTAAAGGAAGTGCTGGTGGGTATGAATACCCTAAAGCATTTTAAAATTACGCAAACAGCCGATACCTTGACGCTCAGCCTTAATCAGAGCAATGAATCCGGCGTTTCCATACCGAGCGATTTGACGACGCCTGAGAGCATAGACGATACCCCATCTAGACCTATTAAGAGCAAGGTGGTCTGTGATACTGAAAAACATTGTGTGACCCGTTTTGATAATGAATAAATTAGGGCGCTTTATCTGCCAACTATTTGCATTCATTGTGCTTTATGCTTTAATCATAGTGTCTAACGAGGTACATGCAGCGCTCAACAGCCATGCTCTGCTTAACGAACCACTAGCGGTTGCCAGCCCCAAACCGCTGCCAGCACTGGAACAAGCGCTTAACAAAGCCCGCTTGGCACAGAATGCGGCCTTATTAGCCAGCCGCCAGGCTTTAAAAGCGGCAGATGCCGCGCGTAATGCACTGGCTCAGGCTTTAAATGGCGATAGCAAGTATAACGTGATTACCGATAGCGAGGGTTATCGCTATGCGGGCGGCTGGCTGGCTAAACGACCGAATAATAAGGGTTATCATGGCTTTGGGATCTTATCGTGGCCTAATGGTAATCGTTACGAAGGTGGTTTTTTACTGGGTCGTAAAAATGGTTATGGGGTGTTTAATGGCGGCAATGGTGACCATTATCAGGGAGTGTTTATTGATGGCGAAATTGGCGGTTACGGTCAATATCTGTTTCCAGAGGGTAACCGCTATGAGGGTGAGTTCCGCCATGGATACCGACACGGTTATGGGGTGATGGTGTATGCCAATGGCGAGCGCTATGAAGGCGAATGGCGCGACAATGAGAAAAGAGGTTACGGGGTTTTATTTGCACCGGATGGTAAACAATTGCAAGCGGGTATTTGGTAGGCTGTGTAGTTTGTGATTGTGGCTGGCCGTTAAGGCTTTATGCAGCAGTAAACCGCATCAGTTTTACAGCTACCCTCTTTATCTTCATCCAAATCAGTTTTACAGCTACCCTCTTTATCTTCATCCAATTGTAGTATTTGCCGCGATTTTGCGGGTGACGCATGCAATTAAGGCTTTATGATGCGGTTCGTGCCTCACCACATCCTACGCAAGGCCATTTTGCCCGCGTGAGGTTACACCCAAGATGTATAGCCTATCAACCAAGGTATTGGATGGGGTGAGCGGCGGCGAACTGCATCAGTTTACAAGCCAATACAGCTACCCTCTTTATCTTCATCCAATTGTAGTATTTGCCGTGATTTTGCGGGTGACGCATGCAATTAAGGCTTTATGATGCGGTTCGTGCCTCTCCACATATATGGACTTCCCCCCTATTGCAAGACAAATTTTACCAAAATGAATGATTTCAAAAGTAATCAAGATTGCCGCCATATATTCGGTTTCAATTAGAGGTTGATTAATTTAACCACTGAACCTTGATGAACGTATTCGCGCGCTATTTCCACAAACATCCTAACGATTTTTAAAATCTATGTGCTTGAACGGGATAAATAGCACCGGTCTGACCTGTTGTTATCATCAATTGGATTTACTTGCCTCCGCAATCTGTTTTACTCTGTGTTACACCATTCACTTTTAATCATATCAACTGAGGGTTATCCACGCCTTACCCAACACCGGAACCCTTCTATCACGTGTAGGTGTTGGGTAAGGCGTGGATAACCCGGCCTACACGCTACGACATGACTACATCGGCGGACCTAACCTCATACCTCTTATTTTGTGTAGCCATTACCCACAAAATTCGGGCATTTTTATTGGCCAGTGCGACGGCCGCTTTGTTAAAACCACGTCGTTCAATTAGCGCCTGCAACCATCGACTTAGCGAGTCTGTTTTACCTTGGCAGTTTTTCAAGACTGATCGGGCGCCGTGAATCAGTAAAGTTCGCAGATAGCCATTACCTCGTTTACTGATACCCAACAACACCACCTTGTCACCACTCGTGTGCTGTTTGGGTACAATGCCTAAACTGGCTGCATAATTTTTGCTTTTGGTATAGCCTTTACCGTCCCCTATATCCGATGCAGCCATAGTAGCCGTAATGGCTCCTATACCTGGAACCTCTACAAATCGTTGACATAATTCGCTCTGAATACAGAGTTGATCAATCTGCTTATCATACTCTTTGATCGTTTTATCCAATTCCTTGAGTTTTTCAAGCTGTTTGGCAAACAGATTTCGACTGATCACGCTTAAACCATTCTCAGCATCTTCAATAATTTCAGTGAGGTGCGTTCTGAGCTGATTGATGCCTATAGGCAGCACAATTCCCCACTCACCTAAAAAACCCCGAATTCGATTCGCCACCGCCGTCCGTTCATCCACTGTACTTTGACGCAATCGATGCAGCATTTGAATATCTTGCTGCTCAAGCGTCTTAAGCGAAACTGTTCGTCTTTTCGGTTGGTGTGTTGCCGTCCAAATAGCCTCTGCATCGTTATAATCATTTTTATTGCCCACCACAAACCCTTTCACATAACGGGCATTCAGCAATACCACTTCATGCCCCAGTTTCTTGATTTCTCGCGCCCAATAATGCGAGCCTCCACAGGCTTCCATACCAATGATACTGACTGGCAAGTTCGCTATGTACGACAATAAATCCGCTCGCTTTACTTTCTTTTTAATCTGTTTCAGTTCAGCATTAAAACTCACCAGATGAAAAATGTTTTTTGCTAAATCTAAACCAATTACGTTATTCTTGATCATGGATTTCTCCTTACCCTTGTTTATTTGCCAGGTGCATTATGACACCGTTAGGGGTGGGGAGAAGTCCATGCCATCATCCTACGCAGTGGTTTGTTTTTACAACGATTTCTATGATTTCGATACTCAATCAATTGTCCGTTATTTTCTTTCAAAGTTTTAGCTAGCTCACATTAGCAGATTAAATTAACTGCTATACTCAATCGAAATTAAAACATCAGTTCAAGGGTATCGCTGCGCATGGCTGAAAGACTCAATACAAAACGTTTTTTTAGCTCGATTTTTACAATTATAGCGTTTATTTGCTTAGTGTTTTCCATATTACAGTGGTATAGCTTTAATGATATTGAAAGTAAACAACAGGAACTGACACAGCAGCAGCATAACGTGATGCTGGTTAAGGAGATCCGCAATCACGCAATCCAACTACAGCAGTATTTAACCAATGTTGCTGCCACACATCGCCAGCAAGGTTTTCAGGCTGCTGCCAGCCACTTGCATGCTTCGCAATTTGAATTACGGGAATTGTGTACCGACCTACCAAACTTAGCTGTACGTTGTGATGCCATAGAAAGGGAAATTATTTCAACGTATGAGATTGGTGTAAAAATGGATTGGGATTATATCAATCAGGGTATGGAAGCCGGCAATTTGCTCATGATTGAATTTGACAGCAAAAACGCTGCATTGACTGCTGAGCTAAGCGATTTGGCACAAATACTGAGCGCGGACTTAATGAACGATATGACAGACAACAGTATCACTCTGTATCTGAATCGATTAATTTTGATTTTATCCACACCGATGATCTTGGGCATATTGGGGGTGTTTATTGCAAAAACCAGTCGGATTATTAAAAGTAAAATGAACGACCTAAGAGATCGTACTGCGCAATTAAATACCATTCTGGATACCGCCGCCAGCGCCATTATTACCATAGACAAACATGCGGAAATTTTAAGTTTTAATCAGGCCGCCGAACTGATATTCGGCTATCAGCAGTCAGAAGCACTGGGCATGACTATCAATAGTTTAATACCTGCATTTATGAGTGATAAACAGGATAACTATTTACAACATTATCTGAAGACGGGTGATAAAAGCCAATTGGCAACTAGCCTTGAATTTGAAGCACTACGCAAAAACGGTGAGCATTTTCCGATTACTCTGCGCGTTAATCCCATGAAAATTCATGGACAAGTGTTTTTTTCCGGCGTAATAGATGACATTAGTGAAACTAAAACCCTGCAATCACAATTAAATCAGGCACAAAAACTAGAAGCCATTGGTCAGTTGGCATCGGGTATTGCGCATGAAATCAATACGCCTATCCAGTATATCGGTGACAATCTGATGTCTGTGTATGAAAATTTTAACGACATTATTGCTTTCCGCGAGGATTTGGATCAGTTAGGCGATGCCGATTTTAAACAGGCATTGCAGGCACTGGATAAGCGTTTTGATCTGCCTTATATTCTGGAAGATAGCCCAAAAGCAATTAAGCAAGCCAAAGAAGGTGTGGAAAGAGTGGCGGAAATTGTAAAAGCCATGAAAACTTTTTCTCATATTGATAGTGGCTTAACTTTAATGAATATTAATCTGCATGAAGCTCTAAATAGCACTTTGACCATTACCCGCAACAGTTACAAAAATATAGCCGATGTGGAAACAGATTTTGCAAACAATGTGGACTTTATAGAGTGTTATGCCAGCGAATTAAATCAGGTGTTTCTGAATCTGATTATTAATGCTACTCATGCTATTGAAGAAAAACAGCAGGGACGCGGCTTGATTAAAGTCAGTACCCGTAAACTGGATGAAAATACGGTTGAAATCCAAATTGCTGATAACGGTGCAGGTATTCCCGAAGCCATTAAGGAAAAAGTGTTTAATTTGTTTTTTACCACAAAACCCGTGGGCAAAGGTACCGGGCAGGGTTTAAGCTTGGCGCATAGTATCATTGTGGAAAAACATCGCGGTAAATTGTTTTTTGAATCAACAGTGGGTAAAGGTACCACCTTTCATCTGCAATTGCCGCTGTTGCAAGATAATAAAGTTAAGGTAGCGGAAACACAAAGGGTAGACAATTTTTTATTGGACAATCTAACTCCCACCTTGATGGAAACCACCTAGAAATGTTGAATTTATGTGATTGAAGACTAAGCTTGTTGATTATGGGTAAGTTTGGGTTAGGACCGGGGAATGGGTTTGTGTTTACTGGATTGGAATTTGCTTCGACGCTGGGTTTCATTGGCATTCAACCCAGCCTACGCCACATAACACCTTACGGCCCATTAATTTAAAATAACAATAACTACGCTGAATTGTACCCACTTTTATAAGCAGATTACTTAACTGGCTTGGACATGACAATTAAAAATATCTTGTTTGTTGACGATAATGAAAACATCATTAACGGTATCAGACGACAGTTACGACCTTACCGTGACGAATGGAATTTGTTTTTTGCCGCATCGGGCGGCGAAGCCTTGGCACTGATGGAAAAGCAACCCATCGATTTGATTGTATCCGACATGGTTATGTCGCAGATGCGTGGCGATGAATTGTTAAAACAGGTCAACCAAAAATATCCGGCTACAGTACGTATGATACTGAGTGGTTATACCGATGAAGAAACCTTGCGTAATGGCTTGGAGGTTGCTCATCAATATCTGAGCAAACCTTGTAGCGCAGAAGTATTGCGTGAGGTAATTACCCAGGTATTTAAAATTCAGGCCTGTGTGAGTAATCCGCTCATTATTGCCGGTATTGGCGATATCAACAGTCTGCCCACCCTGCCAAAAATTTATCATGATCTGAATCGTACTATTGCCGACGAAAATACTACCATGCAGGATGTGTCTGCAATTTTCTCACGCGATATGGTGCTGTCAGCAAAATTGTTGCAATTGGTCAATTCGCCCTATTTTGGTTTAAACCGCAAAATTTCCAGCCTGACTGAAGCGGTTAATCTGATTGGGGTAAAAAAATTAAGCAACTTGGTATTGTCTGTACATGTTCGCAATTCGTTTCCGGTCGATAACCCACATATCGAACGTTATATGGAGTATCTGTGGCTGGATGCTGCCCGCGTTTCGGACTTGGCCATGCTCATCGCATTATCTGAAGAGCAACCGGATGACCGTCCGCATCAAGCCTATTTGGGGGGGTTGCTGCATAATTTGGGTTTGCTGATTTTTCTGTCGCGGGGCGGCGATAAATTGAAAAAACTCATGGAGTTGACCAAAAACTCCACCAAACCCGTGTGTGAGTTGGAAACCGCTATTTTTGGTTTTACCCGTTGTGAAGCTGCGGCCTATGTATTAAGCCTGTGGAAAATTCCACCGCGTGTTATAGAATCCATTTTATTGCAAAAAACCCCTAATGAATCGGATTATGATGGTGTGAATGCCCTGACAGCTGTGCATGTAGCTGCTTGTTTATTGCGCCCTTCTGTGATGTTGGGCTATGACCGCCTGTTTGAAATTGACCTGAACGAAGACTATTTGCGCCGTATTAACAAATGGGACAGACTGCCGCATTGGCAGTTATTAGCCGATAAAGTGCTTAGTCAATATGAAAAAAAATAAACCCGCCTTACTCTTTAGTTTGGAATGCCCATGAACGCACCTATAGCGACTATTAGCCAAAAAATCCTGTTTGTGGATGATGAAGTGCTGTTGCTTGAGGGTATAAAACGCCAATTGCGCCGTGACCTGGATGTTGATATTGCCGAAGGCCCTCTGGCAGCGTTGACGTTATTGGCAGAACAGGGACCGTTTGCAGTGGTAGTGTCGGATTACAATATGCCTGACATGGATGGTATAGCCTTTCTGAATGAGGTATACACCCACTACCCTAAAACGGTACTGGTGATGTTAACCGGGCGCACTGAGTTGGATATTGCAGTAAACGCTTTACATAATGCGCATATTTCCCGGTTTTTGAACAAGCCCTGCCCCAAAGAAATTTTACTGGAAACTCTACAGGATGGTTTGGAGCAATACCGGTTACGCATTAGTGAAGAATTATTGCAAATTCAATTGCAACAAAGTAATGCCCAGCTTAATGAGTTGAACAATCATCTGGAAAGCCTAGTGGCGGAAAAAACCCTGACTTTGCAGATTCAGTACCAGTATGCGGCGCAAATGACCCGTATCAAGCATATTAACGAGATTGTGTCCGCCTATATTGCTACCCTGGAAAAACTCACCGGCCTGACTGATTTGCGTTTATGGCTGAGTCCTCACCAGGATGCCCAGTTTAGTTGTTATTATCCAGCCTTGTGTCCACACCTGAATTTTAATGCGCAAGCACTGAGCAACGGCTTACTGTCCACAACGCTTAAACATCGGCAAACCTGGTGTTTAGAGCCGGATACGACACTAGCAGTCGGTGAGCAGGAACAGGGTATTTTGGGTGATCGCTTGTTAATGCTGATACCCTTGGTTAACCAACAGGATGTATTGGGCTTACTAGTGTTAGCTGGTGATGCTCTCAAGCCGCTAAGCAGCGAAGTGCGTAATGCTGTGAACGGCATGACCGATATTACCGCGACCGCACTGCAAAGCTACTGGTATAGTGAAGCTCAGGAAGAAGCGCAGGATGCCATTATTACTTCGCTGGCTAAATTATCCGAATACCGTGATCCGGAAACCGGTGCGCATTTGGAGCGCCTAAAGCGCTACTGTTATTTGATTTGCCAGTATCTGGCTACTACCGACAAGTTTCGTGACATTGTCACTCCAGCCTTTAGTAAAGATTTGGTACGCTCTTCTCCCTTACATGATATTGGTAAGGTTGGCATTGTGGATGCCATTCTGAAAAAACCCGGCCGCCTGACGCCTGAAGAATTTGAAATCATGAAGCATCATGCGGCCATCGGCGGCGATACCTTGCGTAGCGTCTATGAAAAATATCCTTCTCAGAGTTTTATTAAATGCGGGATGGATGTGGCTTATGGTCACCACGAAAAATGGGATGGCAGTGGTTATCCCTTAGGCTTACAGGGTGAAGCAATTCCTTTGGTGGCGCGGATTCTGGCTTTGGTGGATGTGTATGACGCCCTCACCTGCCGACGCGTGTATAAGCCACCCTTTCCGCGTGAAAAAGCCAATAGTATTATTTTAGAAGGCAAAGGCAGCCATTTTGACCCGGATATGGTGGATGCTTTTATTGTTTTGGAAGCAGACTTTCATGCTATTTCCGAGCTGTTAGCAGACGTGATTGAGGAGCCAGTTGCTTTACAATAATGGATGTAATCAACGCTAATGAGTGGCATTAATGGTGACTGATACGCATATCTTCGTTCAGCACCTAGAGCGCGAATTAGCTTTTAGTACTAGAGTAGTTGGCAGATCACGCGGTATAACTAATGCTAAAGAATGGCATCGATAGCAACTGATGCGTATCACTTCGTTCAGCGCATCCTACAGCCATTGCTTGCTAAAATTTTTTACCACGCATAGTGACCCGGTTTTTGACTATTCTCACAACTACTTAAACTCTGACTATGTTTATCGATGACGAAGAAAAATCGACCATTCTGGTCATTGATCCTAATCCGATTTTGCGGGAACAACTGGACGAAATATTTAATGGCAATAAAGAAGCCAGTTTAAACCAGAATGCGGACAATTGTAGTTATGCCATTTTAGGTTGTGTAAGCTGCAGGACCGCTAAAGAACACGTTTATGAGCAATTGGCAGCGCATAGGCCGTTTCAGTTATTGTTTGTTGAATCGCAATTATGCGATGGGGATGGATTAAATCTGATAAGTGATTTATGGCGCATGGACGCTGATATTCATGTGGTGTTATGCAGTGCGGATAGCCAATTAAACTGGCAACACATAGTGGAGACTGTTGGTGAAAGCGATCAATTATTGTTTTTACAAAAACCCTTTAGTCTCTTGGCGTTGCGGCAGATTGTGCATGCGTTATTACGCAAATGGCAGTTGAATAAACAATCGCATAATGTGATGAAGTTTATGGAAAAGCAAATAATTGAACGTACTGAAGCGATTGCCGAAGCCAACCGCAATTTACATCAGGCCGAGAAACTAGCATCCATTGGTCAATTAGCGGCGGGCATTGCGCATGAAGTTAACACGCCGGCTCAATATGTCGGCGACAATATCAATGCACTCGGCTCTGTTTTTGACAGTTTAACTAAGCTGATAGATTTTTATCGGCAACAATTGCAATGTCTGGGTAATCCTGAACTAATACTGGAAATGCAGAAACGGGAGCAACGCGAAGATTTACCTTTCATCCTGGATGATACCCCCTTGGCTTTGCAACAATCGCGTGAAGGCATGGAACAGATTAGCCAGATTGTTCAGGCTATGAAAGGTTTTTCGCACGTGGGTGCGGGCACCCTGAGCCGTGTGAATATTAATTTATGTTTAGAAAACACCCTGATTATCGCTCGCAGCAGTTATAAATACATTGCGGATTTACATACTGAGTTTGGCGAAATTCCTTATATTGAATGTAACGCTGGCGAATTAAATCAGGTGTTTTTAAATATTATTGTCAATGCTGCTCATGCCATTGAAGATAGCAAAAAAGACCACGGTCTGATTAGCGTGATTACCCGCCCTACTGAAACAGGTATAGAGGTACGCATCTCTGACACGGGTACTGGCATCCCCAAACACATTCATGACCGAATTTATGACCCCTTTTTTACCACTAAAGTGGTGGGGCGAGGCAGTGGTCAGGGCTTGAATATTGCTTATCGGATTATCAAACAGCATCGTGGCAGCATACACTTTGAAACCGTAAGTGGCGAAGGGACAACGTTTATTGTTGCTTTGCATCAGCACCTGCCTTTGGTGGAGTGAGATTTAGCCAGCCTAATATGGGTGTAGGCAGCGCCGCCTATTCTGATAGCGTTGGCCGTCATGTAGAGTGCGTTTATTTACTATTCTCGAAACTATGCTATTTTTGTTATACCTTTGCGTAGTAAACCGACACTCTGCATAGCATGTGCACTTTATAACAAGCGACTCAACGCGTGGGAAAAATCAGACTGCTTTGTTAATCGCGGCAGAGAGACTTAAACAATAACAATCAGGTTAACAGATGAAAATAAAATCACTTCCCCTTATTATTTCTGCCTTACTAACATCCAGCTTGGCTTATGCTGTACCGAACGAAATACCAGCCACTATTACTAATACCTCGATATCGTCTAATGTGGATAACGGCTATGGTGCTTTGAAATGGACATTTGGTGAAGGCTTTTTTCCTGAACTCGTGGTGGGCTTTCGGCATGCATCGGTCAGCTCTAACGGCGATGTATATGGTGGCGATGCTTCTTTTGCCTTTAAAATTTTTGATGGTAAAAGCTGGGGGTTTTTACCCGGCAAATTTAGACTTAAATATTTTAACGGTGCTGATTATTTGCAAGCTGAAGTAGGTGGCGGTTATGATTTTGGCAAGAACAGTTTCTTTGTCGGCATCGGTGGTCAAGCACCTTTTTCTACACTGGGTTTAGATTACAGCTTTACGGCCAGCAATCCTTTAGAACCTTATTTTATGCTTAACTCGCTGGGGCAGTATACCAAACCGGGTACACGTCAGTTGCTAAGCTGTCCATCGGGCACACAACTGCTTGCAAATGGCAACTGTGCTTTTAACCAGCAAGTATAACAAGCTAACAGGGGCTAAGCTTTATGTGGCTAAATACCTCGGCAGAACTTTTTAGTGTGTTCTGGCGGGGTATCATAAATGCTATCAATAGGTTTTAGGGCTAATGGTGCGATTGGTACCTTTCTACATCCAACTAAAATTTTGAGCTTGATGGTTGTGATTAGGGCTTTATGGTGCGGTTCGTAAACTCACCGCACCCTACGTGCTATTATTAATTTTTGATACGTACTGGCGTGAATAGCTTCGACAGACTCAGGACGAACGGTTTTTTTCGTTATTAGCCATGTGTAGACGAGGTAGAAGATAACATATGCTATCGATAGATTTTAGGCCTATTGATGCGGTTCGTTCCTCACCACATCCTACGCAGGACTCCTCTTTGCCCTGTTTAATTTGCTTGGTGCATTTGACAGCGTTAGGGGTGGGAGGAGTCCATGTCATTATTCTATGCAACTAATACCGGTTTCATTACTGTCTAATAAAGGCCGAATCAGATTGCAATTGAGTTGTTTGCCAGGGCTTAATGGGGTTGCGTGACGACCATTTGCGCTTTGGCGTAGGCACCACGATAGCTGACCGGAAAGTCGTTAATTGCATTACCGGCAATCAGTTGTCCTATGACATTATTGCGCGATGTGTAGAAATTAACTACCGAACTAAAATCAAAATTGATCAGCGGAAATGTAGTGGCCATTTTTACTTCATGTTCGCTGCCAGCAAACCACCAATTAGCCAAAAATGGGCTGGGGTAAGTTGGATTGGTGACCGTGCCGTGCAAAAACCAGGTGGGTGAAGTAGCATCTAGTGGCGCTACGGCGGCATATAATTCGCTGGGGCCTTGTGCCGGGCTGTATTCATAGTCCAGACCACCAGCATACGCTGCGGGTACGCCAAAATGATTTAAGGCTTCCACCAGTTCTGGGACATTACTGGCGTAGGACAGGGTGTAGTTATTGATGCCGGTGTTGGGATTGCTGGCTGTACCATCCGGTGAAATTAATTCGATCCCCGTATGTGCCACCCTGCCCGGCCGCGCACGGTGATTTGCCACACTGATGCCCTGACAATCGGATACACGCACCACTAAATATGCTTGTGTGCCGTTGGTATCCAGAGCGAACTGCGCGGGGACCAATGCGCGGGCGCTACTGGCATCGACGGGTGCAACGCCTGCAAATTCGGTGCAGTTAGTAAAGTTGACGGTTAAGGCTTGGTGATGCGCGTGGTCGTCAGCATTGACGATAGGCGCAATGACTAGCGTTGGTAAGCTTAAGCAGAGGCTTAGTAGAAAGCGTTTCATGGTTCTCTCCATTTTATTATAAATATTAATGATTTGACTGTGTGTCGAGGCGATTTTAGACATATATCCAGCGGCTTGGCAAGTAATCGTCTATGCTCGGTTTTTGCGCACAACACACAGGGGGGATAACAGTAGCGTAATACCTGCTATGGATGCGTTTTAGGCCAAAGCATGCGCTTTGTTTCTTATCACAGTCTGCGAAACTTACTTTTTTTATTATTGTCAAAACTATGCTATTTTGTGTCTGCTCAGCGCTGTACGCCGACACTTTGCTGCATAGTAGTCCTACCATGGGCTGCTCAAAGCGGGTGACACATACAATAACAATTAGGTTACTCCATGAAATTAAACACACTACCGCTCATTATTTCTACTTTACTCAGTTCAAGCCTTGCCTTTGCTGTTGGCGATGCGCCGACTATTATCACGAATACGTCAATATCGTCTAATGTCGATAACGGTTACGGTGGTTTGAAATGGACGTTTGGTGACGGTTTTTTTCCAGACATCGTGGTGGGCTTTCGGCATGCGTCGGTCAGCTCTAACGGCGATGTATATGGTGGCGATGCTTCTTTTGCCTTTAAAATTTTTGATGGTAAAAGCTGGGGCTTTTTACCCGGCAAATTTAGACTTAAATATTTTAACGGTGCTGATTATTTGCAAGCTGAAGCCGGCGGCGGTTATGATTTTGGCAAGAACAGTTTCTTTGTCGGCATCGGTGGCCAGGCACCATTCTCTAATATTGGTTTAGATTATAACTTTACTGCTAGCAATCCTTTAGAACCTTATTTTATGCTTAACTCGATTGGTCAGTACACCAAACCGGGTACACGTCAGTTGCTGAGCTGTCCGACAGGTACGCAATTGGCAGCTAACGGTAGCTGTATCACCTTTTTAAATGCACCTATACTACAACAACCTAATAATGGCCAAGTTCTATAGCCTGAGTTTAGATAAACATCCACTAACTAGGTTATAGCCGTAAGGCTATGGTTTTTATCACTCTGTATGGTAACCTGGAAAAACCCGGCTTTTGTGCTTGGACTGGGCTTAGTACGAACGGTAAGCTATTGATATATAAATACCACCGTTCGCCCTGAGCCTTTCGACTTTGCTCAGGAGAGCCTTGTCGAAGGGTGGTTTTTTGGAAGTACCGGTAAATTTGTTAATGTCAGGAGACGCATCTATTGGAATAGATGCGCTGTCATTTTTTCAACACATCTTCTATTCCTCTGCTATTTTTGTTGGTACTCAGCGTAATCAACTGACAATCTGCTTGCCATGTTTATCCTACAACGACAGCTCGATATGCTTGAAGTGTTCGATATATTTGCTAAACGCGGCAGAGAGACTTAAACAATAACAATCAGGTTAACAGATGAAAATAAAATCACTTCCCCTTATTATTTCTGCCTTACTAACATCCAGCTTGGCTTATGCTGTACCGAACGAAATACCAGCCACTATTACTAATACTTCGATATCGTCTAATGTGGATAACGGCTATGGTGCTTTGAAATGGACATTTGGTGAGGGCTTTTTCCCTGAAATCGTGGTGGGCTTTCGGCATGCATCGGTCAGTTCTAACGGTGATGTATATGGTGGCGATGCCTCTTTTGCCTTTAAAGTTTTTGATGGTAAAAGCTGGGGGGTTTTACCGGGCAAATTTAGACTTAAATATTTTAACGGTGCGGATTATTTGCAAGCTGAAGCAGGCGGCGGTTATGACTTTGCCAAAAACAGTTTCTTTGTCGGCATCGGTGGCCAGGCACCTTTTTCTACGTTGGGTTTAGATTACAACTTTACGGCCAGCAATCCATTAGAGCCTTATTTTATGCTTAACTCGCTGGGACAGTATACCAAACCGGGTACACGTCAACTGTTGAGTTGTCCAGCAGGTACGCAACAGGCTGCCAATGGCAGTTGTGTGTTTAATAATTTTGGCTAAGCGCTTTTGCTTTGCTTAGATAGACGTCTGCAATTAATGATAGTGACTTTAAGCGATAGTACTTGGTCACTATCCACGTTTTTTTGAGCTTGTGCTGACGTGGTTAGTGTGTCAATCGCGATAGATGCGCTTCACTTTGTTCAGCACATCCTATATAGGGTGTTGGCATTTCTATAGTTATTCACTTCGATGCTGGATTTCGTTATTATTAAACGCCCATCTACGCCGCGATAAGGTTCAGTCAATCCAAGTGTCAGACTTGATAATTGCAGTTTTTTATCCTGACATATCCAACCTTGCATTGCATGGGTAAATTGCAAAAAATTTGCTATAAATTAAGCAAATTAAAGCAATATTTATCCATCCCATTCTACTCATTGAGTTTATACTGTTACTGAGGAGGATCGATGCAAACAATACACTCATTATTGAATCGGATTCGGCAATTTAACGTTCAGTTTTTTTTGCTGGTGGTACTGGTTTTGTCAGCTTTGCTCGGCATTAATCTGTGTGTGTTAAACGGTATTAACGGCATGCAGTTATGGCTGATTTCCGCAGGCTGTTTTGTGCTGATTGCGGCTTTTGCAGGCAATTTATATGTGCAAGTGCGGCGCTTACTGGGGGGTAGCCCTAACTATTTACGCAGTTTGATGCGTGATATTTCCAACGGCGAATTGCACGAAGAGTTGCAACTGGTTGATCTGGATAGTGACAGTATGCTGGCGGGGATTACCCTATTGCGCAATACCCTAATCAGCAGCGTAAAGCAACTTTATGCAAATACACGGGAAATTAATGCCGGTGTGCAACAAATGTCTGCTCAATATAACGAAATTAGTTTTGCCTCGCAAATGCAGACGCTTTCTACCCAGCAAACCACCGAATCGATTACCGAAATTCAGGCGCGTATCAACACCATTTCTAACATCGTCACTGAAACGGAAGTAATTTCGCATAGGGTAGTCAGTCAATCCGTTTACGGTGCTAATTTGTTAGCGGATAGCCTGAAAGGCATGGCTGAAATTAAAGTGATGATACAGGAAACTGCAGAACGGATTGGCCGCTTGCAGGATGGTTCCAGAAATATTCATGAAGTGATTAATTTAATCAAAGGCATCGCTGATCAAACTAATTTGCTGGCTTTAAACGCTGCAATTGAGGCGGCACGCGCGGGTGAACAGGGTCGTGGATTTGCGGTGGTGGCTGAAGAAGTGCGTAATTTGGCCAAGCACACCACTAAAGCTGCTGTCGATGTATCCCGAATGGTGAATGAGGTGCAGGAAGAAACTTATCAGGTTGTGATCTCTATGGAGCAGGTACAACCCATGATAGATACCGGCGTCAATCATTCGGAAGTGGCTGTGGATGCGTTAAAGACCATTGAACAACAGGCTGCACAAACTTTGCAGAAAATTAATTGTATTTCCGCAGCGGTACAGGATGAAATTAATCGTTCGGTGGATATTGTGGACAATTTGGGGCAGATTAACGAGATGCTAAAAGTAACGGATGCGGCGGTTGGGGCTGCTGCCAATACAACGGTGGGTCTGGAACGCTCGGTAGCGGGATTGGAATTGGCGGTAAAGCGGTTTAGTGCTTAAGGCTGTTAATCACCTAGTATGAAACATGCATGGCAAAGCCTGTGCTGGTTTACTGCTGTGGATGCCATTTGGCAATTAATTTTTTACATTCGGTTTTCCACAAACAGGTTTCGGACTGATTACACTCGGTATAGAAACAAGGCTCGTTTTTGCTGGCGACCTGTATGGCATGTATTAAATCGAGTACCTGAGTCAGACCGCTTGAATTGACCACCCCAACCGCTGTGGCCAGACGTTGCAAACCGATAACACTGACGCCGCCGTCTTCATACGCCAGCTGCAAATAGCGCTGAATCAGCATTTTACAAAACTCTTTTTCGGCTTGTAGCCAATCATCCAGCGCCCTGCCGGGTATAAATTGCCTGTGTTCTGCCAGAAAGTAGGCCGCCTCAGATACCCATAACTCACGGTAGGCTGCTTCCCGCAATCGCGATTCTGATCGTGCTTTCATCCGGGAACGATCATTAAAGCTATATCCAACATGCACAACCTCTAAAAATTAACAGTAGTGTAAGAAAATGTGGCGCTTTAGGTAAAAAGTTGAGACTGATTGGCTTTTGTTTAGTTCAAAAATTTACACTTTAACTGTGAGATAACTTACACAATTAGCTGATTTAAAAATACTGTATTTTTAGAAAAAAATACAAAATATTGATTTTAATAGATTTTATTATTTTGTTTGCCTCGATTTTATCGAGATTAGAGATTAAGCATTACCCTAAAGTACTATTTACATAGCCGATTGATGTGCGCTAAGCTTAGCTTATACGACTATCAACAGTAATGGGTAAACCTGAAATGATGACTATGCTGAAACTCTTTTTTGCAAAACCTGCGCAGTCGCATATATCCGATTTTTACTTTAGCCAGTTTTATCATAAGTTGGGTGCGGTTTATGTGTCAGTGAATGCGGCAATCGTGGCTTATAAAGCAGACCGTAAAGCCAAAAAAGCCATTAAGCGTTTTATAATCGGATAATTCTGTTAACGCGGCTAAGGTGCTTAGCGCTGTAAAGGCTTGCTGGGTTACGATGCGCAGATGTGTTATCTATGCTTTAAGTTTTAACAAATTGCGCACCTAACCCAGCCTACGGCCTTCAATTTTAGGGATTTATTGCAATTGGCTCAACCCATTTCAGCCATAGTATCTACGAGCATTGTTATCGCCAGATAGCAGTTTATAACACCCTAGGCAAAATAGTTTTGTTTTGCCCAGGTCACGGTGTCTTGAGTGGCTTGCTCTTCGCTCACCAGTTTGACATCAAACTCGGCACGAAAGCGACTGTCGTCCACAATAAAAGGCTCATTCCATTGATAGGTCATTTCGTTTAATTCGTGCAGCATAGGTATGACCAGTGCCAACGGCTTTAGCAACCAACCCGGCACCGACTTGATGTTAAGCGCGTGGTTGAGATAAGGGGCAAAGCGTTTTGCTAAGGCTCGGGTGGTGACTGCGGGTTGGCAGGGCAACATCCAAGTTTGACCGGTAGCGTGATCCCCTGCCCCGCCCAAGGCGGCAAGGCCTTGGGCTACATCGGGGATATAATGGTAGGTATGCACCACATCAACATTTAGGGGCATCATTATGGTCTTTCCGGCTAAAGCGGGTTTCCAGAAGAAATCGCCAAAAAAGGTTAAGTTGCCGCGTGGCCCATAAAAATCGGCTGCTCTACCACAAATGGCGCGAACTTGACCTTGTTGATGTGCTTTAAACAAGGATTCTGCCAGTTGGGCGCGTATTTCGCCTTTTTTGCTAGTGGGATTGATGGGAGTATTTTCGTTCATGGGCTTACCGTGGGTAGCGCCATATAGGTATAAATTGTCTAAAACCACCAATCGCGCACCGACACTGCCAGCTGCATCAATCAAGTTTTCCAAGTAAATCGGCAGAAGTTCATGCCATATTTTGGCCGAATACTCTGGGTTAATGCAGTGATAGACCACTTCTGCACCCATGCAGGCTTGGTAACAGAAAGCCGCGTCGGCAACATCGCCTAACATCAATTCAGCCTCTGCCGGCACAGTGGCGGGGCTACGTTTTACGATGCGCACCCGATGTCCGGCTTGTAGCAGGATTTGAGCTAAAAAAAAGCCAACTTGGCCAGCGCCGAAGATGACATGCAAGTCTGGATTCATTGTTTTTATCCTTGCTGCTTGATGATTTAATGATTGGAAATCTGCTACTATTGAATGAGCGTCATCGTTAAGATTATATTCAGTCTAAACGCAACGAGGTCTATTCGTCAACGAGACAATCTATTAGGACGTTAGGCTACAGCACACTGGATAGCTGTGCATTACTTCGATCAGAACATCATTCGGCTGTGAGCCAAGCGGAGTGCATACAACGCGATTAATGCGCCTTCTGGCATCGGCACATATAGGGGTTTAACGATATCTGTATAGTAAATATTTTTATTGTTTTACATCGGTGGCATCATAACGGTAGCCGGCACCGTAAACCGATTGAATTAATTCTTGTTCGGGAATTAAATCGGTTAGTTTTTTTCTTAATTTTTTGATATGGCTGTCTATGGTTCGATCTGAAACAATACGCTGATCCTGATAGATCATATCCATTAACTTTGAACGTGAAAAAATTCGACCGGGTTGCAGATACATGGTCTGTAACAGCTGAAATTCAACGGAGGTTAATTCCACGTCTTTACCTTCTGCCGATACTCGAAATGTATTCGGGTTTAGTTTTATTTTAGAGAGATTTGCTGTGGGCTGTTCCGCTTGTAATTGTTTGCGTCGTAATACGGCTTTGACACGCGCAACCATTTCGCGAAGACTATAGGGTTTACAAATATAATCATCTGCACCCAACTCCAGACCCAGCAAACGATCTATTTCTTCTATACGCGCCGTAATCATAATGATAGGTACGTTACTGAAAGCACGAATTTCGCGGCAAATATCCAGACCATCGCAACCTGGCAGCATTAAATCCAACAAGATTAAATCCGTAATATTTTGCTTAAACCAGGGTACAACTTCATAACCATTTTTTAAGCTATCGACATTAAAGCCCGCGTTTTGTAAATATTCGAGCTGTAAATTTGCCAGTTTTACTTCATCTTCAACAATCAGAATACGGTTCATACGCTCAGTGGAAATTCTAAGTGAATAGTTAACCCTTTCAGGGCGGAAGGTAAAGCTTGAATAGAACCATTATGCGCTTTGACTATATTGCTGCATATTGCCAAACCTAATCCAGCGCCACCTGGATGATGGTTAAACGAACTGTCTTGACGATAAAAGCGATCAAACAACTTAGGGATTTCGCTTTCCGGTACGCCTGGAGCGCTGTCAGAAAAATTGAGTTGCAGATTATCCTTTTCCAAGGAAATAGTAATGGCTAATTGACCATTTCTATCTGTGTAGTTTGCACTGTTTTTAAGCAAATTCCGGTACAGTTGTGACAAACGGTCTGGATCGGCGTAGATACTGACGGGATGCGCTAAATTTTCTTTCCATAACACCTGGATGTTTTTGTTTTGGAAATCGGGTTGTATGGCGTCCAAATCGTCTTTTAACAGCTCGATGGGATCAACATGGGTTTTGCGATAACTTAACGCGCCTTCATCCGACAACGACAGAAGATAGAGATCTTCTGTTAAACGGTTAAGCCGCATCACATCGGCAAACAGTGAATCGATTGCCGCTGCGTTTAAAGGGCGTATACCGTCTTGTAAGGCTTCTAATTCACCACGTAAAACGGCTAAAGGCGTCCTGAATTCGTGTGAAATATCGGCCACCCAACGGCGTCTGGCTTGTTCCGAATGCTGCAATGCGGCAGCCATATCGTTAAAATCGCGTGCTAATTGTCCGAGTTCATCCCCTGAATCAAGCGGGAGACGCATATCGTAGCGCCCCACTGCTAAGGCTTTTGCGGCGCTGGTAATCAGCTTGATTGGTCGACCTAAAATATAGGCTAATAATAAGGCCAGCCCGGCAGACAAACCTATCATTAACAATGCAATCCAGATAAACGATTCTGATTGCCGCTCTAAAAACTGTGTTTCACTGACATGGCTAACTGCTTTTCCGGGAAGTAACCCCAGGTATCCGACAATCTGTTCTTGATAGAGTATGGGTAGTAAGGTGAGTTGTGGCAACGACTCTTCACGACCAAAAATGATTTTTTTCTCGCCATCCAATAGCATTACACGTAATTCCAGCGGTGGAAACAGTCTTTTTTCGGATTCTTGGACGATGGCTGGCGGCCAATCACTTTTAGGCTCTTCTAAAGCTTGCTTAATCCAGGCTGGGGAGCGCAGGCGTGGGTTGGATTGCAACAACAAATCAATCCACTTTTGTTTGTCGCCTGATAGTTTGCTCCAATTCTGCTGGCTTGCATAGTAATCGGAAAGTCCTTCGACCAGATGATAAACCCCCTCTTTTTGCCTAGTCTCTATGAAATCTGAAAAACCCTGATGTAAAGACCAGCGCATAAACAGATACATGCCGGAAACCACAAAAAATGTCGTTGCAAGAAAGGTTAAAAATAATTTGAATCGGACTGATTTGAATATAAATGCTGTCATGGAATGAATTTTAAACCGTATATACCCTATTTATTATATTTATTTTCGACTGTGAGCGGACATGCTAATCGCTTCACCATTTATTTGGGGGTAAAACAAATAATCGGTTTTCCACAGTTAATGTAACGACAAAATGCTTAAAAAATTGGGAGGAAATGTGCAAATACAGTGAAAGTATGCATCGTAACGGGATTATTAAAACCATCAGCCCCGAATGGCACTGACTTATGCGAATTTTCTTTAATATTCAAAGATATAATTACGTAGGACATGGTGAGGCACGAACCGCATCTTCCGCGAATTAGGCATAAGCTGAATGTTCAGCCGACTTGATGCGGTTCGTTACCTCACCACATCCTACAGGTATGCCATTGTTAATAAAGGTAAACAGGCTTAAGTCAGTGCCATTCCCATCAGCCCCTTTAAGTTACCGGCAATGACTATTGTCCGGGCAAACAATTCATCTCAGTTTGCATACGCTCTTGACGGTATCTGCCTGATCAACATTGGTGCTTGCACGAAATTTACACATTTCCTTCAAATTGTTTGCGCTTTTCATCGGTAGTGTAAGTATCCAGAACCGAAGGTCCTGTTTTGCATCCTTCAGCATAGAAAAAACCGCCATGTACGAAAAAATGTCTAGTATTAAAGGGTACTATCCATCTGTATAGCGGCAATGTCTATGCTTACTGGTTTTAATGGATGGCGGTATGAGAAAGCATGCAATCACAGTCATTTAACAACGAGATTAAGAATGTTAATGAACAAATTAGAAAACAGCCCATTAGCTGGAAAAAAGAGCAAATTATCCGTTATTGAACAAGCAGTACAACGCGCCGATCGCGATGGAGTGCCTAAGGCTGCAGCGGATTTTGGGATTCCTGAATCCACTTTGGAAGCTTGGCGGGAAAATCTACGTCTGGTCGATGAAGTGGCATTGTTGGAGATATCAACCACCCATTTTTTAAACAACCCCAGATTCAGCCATTAAATGATAGCTACTATTAATCGTTTCATAAGTTCTCGCGTGGAAAACACCCTGCATGCTTCGACAAACGCTGGACGTACGGTTTTTTTCATGATCAGCCTTAGGGATATAGACCGCGAAACTTTTGCAACGATTAATATTAGAAATATTTAGTGTACGGAACTTAAAGCATCAAGTATGAGATACAACATAAAATGATTACGAAAACATCTGTAGTTCTAGTCTTAATTGCCACTTTACTAAGTGGTTGCCAACATGCAGACACGGAGGAAAAGGAAGAAATGCCTACACTGGAGGCAACCACACCTTTACGAGAAGACACTGACGTTACCAAAGAATATGTCTGTCAAATCCATGCCATTAGACATATTGAAGTACGTGCATTGGAAAGAGGTTACTTACAGAATATTTTTGTAGATGAAGGACAATTGGTGCCTAAGGGACACCCTATGTTTAAGATCATGCCCAATATTTATCAGGCAGAGTTGCTAAAAGAGCAAGCCGAAGCCAGTACCATGAATATTGAATACCTGAATACCAAAGGTTTGGCGGATCAAAAAATCGTTTCTCCAAATGAATTGGCTTTGGCAAAGGCAAAGTTAGACAAAGCGAATGCGGAAGTAAAACTAGCGGAAACCCATTTGGGCTTTACCGATGTTAATGCGCCTTTTGAAGGCATTATGGACCATTTGAACGTGAGAAACGGCAGTTTGGTTGAAGAAGGTGCGTTGCTGACCACCCTTTCTGATATTAGCAAACTGTGGGTGTATTTCAACGTGCCGGAAGCCGAATATCTGGATTATAAGCAGCACAAAAATGATCGCGCTTCCACCACCGTGCGCTTAAAAATGGCCAATGGGCAAATTTTTAATGAAAACGGCATTATTGAAACCATAGAAGCGGATTTTGATAATACTGCTGGTAATATTGAATTTCGTGCCACGTTCTCTAATCCTGACAAACTGTTACGGCATGGTGAAACCGGCACTATCTTAATGGAGAAGCCGTACAAAAACGCGATGCTGATCCCGCAAAAAGCTGTATTCGAAATTATGGATAAAAGCTATGTGTACATTATTAATAAAGAACAGAAACTTGAACAACGACTGATTAAAATCGAAGTGGATATACCCAATCTGTTTATCATTAAAGAGGGCTTGCAGGACGATGACAAGATTTTGATCGACGGCTTACGCAAAGTACACGCCGGACAAGAAGTGAAAATTGATTTAAGGCCCCCAGAAAAGGTTCGCTCAGAGTTGAAATTGTATACCGAGTAACCATTTTTATAAGAGATCAATCATGTTTAATGTATTTATCAAAAGACCGGTGATGGCGATTGTGTTATCACTTGTGTTTCTATTTATGGGTGTGTTGGCGATTCGAAGTTTGCCAATTGCCCAGTTCCCGGATATTGCGCCGCCACGGGTCACGGTTGCGTTATCGTTTCCAGGCTCCAGTGCCGACGTGCTGGTCAAATCGTCCCTGATTATGATAGAACGCGCCATCAATGGCGTACCCGGCATGCGATACATCACCTCGGATGCGACCAGTGCGGGCGAATCAACCATTCAAGTGTATTTTAATCTGGGCGTTGATCCTAATATCGCCATGGTTAACGTAAAAACGCGTGTGGACCAGATGATGAGCCGACTGCCTAAACTGGTACAGTTGGAAGGCGTTATCGTGAACTTTGTTCAGCCCAGTATGCTGATGTACGTTAACTTGTACAGTAAAGACAAGAACGCGGATCAGAAGCTGTTATTTAACTATGCCTATGTCAATGTTATTCCGGAAATTCAGCGTATTACCGGTATTGCCCAAGCAACCATATTGGGTGCCCGTCAATATGCGATGCGGATTTGGCTGAATCCAGACCGGATGCGGGCCTATAGTGTCTCGGTAGACGAGGTGATGGATGCCATTGGCGATCAAAGTATTATCGGACGTCCGGGAAGGTTGGGCCAAAGTACCGGTCTTGCTGCACAGGCCAAAGAATATGTGTTGGTATATAAAGGACGTTTCAACAAGCCGGAAGAATATGGTGACATTATTATCCGGGCCACCCCGACAGGTGAGATTCTGCGCATTAAAGACGTTGCCAGGGTTGATCTAAACAGCGAGTTTTATAATATCTACTCGGATAAAGACGGCTACCCTTCGGCATCTATCGTACTTAAACAAAACTACGGCACGAATGCGCAAAAGGTTATCGAAGATGTGAAGATAAAACTGGAAGAGTTGAAAAAAACCTTCCCGGAGGGCATGGACTACGAAATCAACTACGATGTCTCTAGATTCGTTGAAGCATCGGTTGAAAAAGTGCTGCACACCTTGGCCGAAGCGTTCGTGCTGGTGTCTTTGGTGGTGTTTATTTTCTTGGGCGACTGGCGCTCTACCCTGATTCCCCTGCTTGCGGTTCCAGTTTCGTTAATCGGGGCATTTGCGGTGATGTCGGCATTCGGGCTTTCGATTAACTTGATTACGCTGTTTGCCTTGGTGCTGGCCATCGGGATTGTGGTGGATGACGCCATCGTGGTGGTGGAGGCGGTGCATGCAAAAATGGAAGCTGAGCATTGCACGCCGTATGTCGCTTCCAGAAAAGTATTGGGCGAAATCGGTGGTGCTATTGTGGCGATCACATTGGTGATGGTGTCGGTGTTTATCCCTATTGCCTTTATGTCTGGCCCGGTCGGCGTATTTTATCGGCAGTTTGGTATTGCCATGGCATCGTCCATCGTTATTTCAGCGATTGTGGCGTTATCGCTATCGCCAGTGCTGTGCGCGATGATCCTTAAAAGCAATCATGGACAACCGAAACGGAGAACACCGATCAGTATGTTCATTGATGCATTCAACGCTGTTTTTGAAAAGATTACCGGCCGCTATATTAAATTCCTCAATGCAGTCATCATGAGACGAATGCTAACCTTATTGATTTTAGGTGGATTTAGCTTCGGTATTTATTCTGTCAGTTTAACCTTGCCTTCCGGTTTTATTCCGGGTGAAGACCAAGGCATGATTTATGCGATTATTCAGACACCGCCGGGTTCAACCATTGAGGTGACCAACAAAGTGGCACGGCAGCTGGAAGAGATTGCCGAAAAAATTGATGGCGTGCAATCGGTTTCTTCTTTAGCGGGCTATGAAGTACTGACTGAAGGCCGTGGTTCGAATGCGGGTACCTGTATTATCAACCTGAAAGATTGGTCGCAGCGTAAACATTCCGTACAGGATATCATCAGCATATTGGAGGAAAAAACCCATGACATTGGTGCCGTTATTGAGTATTTCCAACCTCCGGCAGTACCGGGTTACGGTGCGGCATCCGGCTTGGCATTTCGTTTATTAGACAAAACCATAGACACGGATTATTTTGAGTTTGACAAAATTAACCATACCTTTATGGATGCCATGCGTGAGCGTAAGGAGTTGACTGGATTATTTACCTTTTATGCGGCCAATTATCCGCAATACGAACTGGTTATTGATAATAAACTGGCCATGCAAAAAGGGGTTACCATCGATAAAGCCATGAATAATCTTGACATTATGATTGGTAGTACCTACGAGCAAGGCTTTATTCGTTTCAATAACTTTTTTAAAGTTTATGCACAAGCGCTGCCCGAATTCCGCCGCTCCCCTGAAGATGTGTTGAAGTATTTCGTGAAAAACGATAAAGGCGATATGGTGCCTTACTCGGCCTTTATGACCATGAAGAAAACGCAAGGACCTAACGAGATTACTCGTTACAACCTCTACAATTCTGCGGCTATTCGTGCCGAGCCGGCTGCGGGTTATACCACCGGCGCTGCCATCAAGGCTATCCAGGAAGTGGCTGCTGAAGTATTACCGAAAGGCTTTGATGTGGCCTGGGAAGGCTTGTCGTTTGACGAAGCCCGCCGTGGTACCGAAGCGATAGAGATTTTCGTGATTGTTATCGTGTTTGTGTATCTGGTGCTGGCGGCACAGTACGAAAGTTTTGTGTTGCCGTTAATTGTTATATTTTCGCTGCCACCCGGTATTTTTGGTGCGTTCTTCCTGCTGAAAACCTTAGGTTTAGCCAACGACGTCTATTCCCAGCTGGGGTTGGTGATGCTGATTGGTTTGCTGGGCAAAAACGCGGTATTGATTGTGGAGTTTGCGGTGCAGAAACAAGCCCAAGGCATGTCTGTTAAAGAAGCGGCGATTGAGGGCGCGAAAGCACGGTTTAGACCTATCCTGATGACCTCATTTGCGTTTATAGCCGGTTTGATTCCCTTGGCCATGGCAACCGGTGCAGGCGCTGTGGGTAACAGAACCATAGGTACCTCTTCGCTGGGCGGGATGCTTTTCGGTACCGTGTTTGGCGTTATTATTATTCCAGGACTTTATTACATATTTGCAAAAATGATAGAAGGTAAAACTTTAATTAAAAACGAAGATATTGATCCTTTAACAGAAACTTATCACTATGGTTCCGGCGATGAAAACGATTATGACTAAAATTTTTCATCCAATCGCATTAGGCTTGCTGGGCTTGATGATGCAAGCCTGCGGTATTCCTGACTTGACTGTCAAAAACGAAGATACTCATCTTCCTGAGCAGTTTAAAACAGATCTTACCGAACAGAGCACGGGTGGCCCGGTAGTGAAATGGAAGGATTTTTTTGAAGATCCCAATCTATTAAGCTTGATTGACATAGCCATTGTTAATAACAAAGAAGTGAATATGATGCTGCAACGAATTAGCGTTGCAGAAAATGAGATTCAAGCGCGTAAAGGTCAATATTTACCCTTTGTTAAGTTAGGTGCTGCTGCGGAAGGCGAAAAAGTGGGTGACTTTACCCGCAATGGCGCGGTTGAAAATAGCCTGATGTTAAAAAACGGCCAGGCCTTCCCTACCGTGTTGGGTGATTACCGCTTTGGGCTGTTTTCTACCTGGGAAATTGACGTTTGGAAAAAGCTGAGAAATTCGGCGCAGGTAGCTGTGCTGGAATTTATGGCCACCAACGAAGGTAAAAACTTTTTGGTGACAAATCTGGTCTCTGAAGTGGCACATTCTTATTATGAACTGCTGGCCTTGGATAATCAGCTGGATAATTTAGTCCAAAATATCACTATCCAGCAAAATGGTTTGGAGATTGTCAAGCAACTACAGTTTTTTGCAAGAACCAGTACCCTGGCGGTGAAACGTTACGAAGCGGAAGTGGCCAAAAACCAAAGTAAAATGTATGAAATTAAGCAGCAGATTACTGTGGTTGAAAATCGTATCAATTATTTATTGGGACGTACACCACAGCCTATTCAGCGTGCTTCGTCAGGTTTTATGGAGTTAAAACCTAAATTTATTCAGGCCGGTATTCCGTCGCAGTTGTTGCAAAACAGACCGGATATTAGAAAAGCGGAGTTGGAACTGTCTGCGGCGAAGTTAAATATCGATGTCGCTAAAGCTAATTTCTATCCGTCTTTTGGCATTAACGCGGGTATCGGTTTTGATGCGTTTGCGCTTAAATATTTGATTAATACGCCGGAGTCTTTAGCGGCCTCTATTGCTGGTGAGTTGGTGGCGCCGGTGGTTAACAAAAATGCCATCATCGCCGAGTATAAAAACTCGAACGCTAAGCAGATTCAAGCGGCGTATGAGTATGAGCAGAGTATTATTAACGCGTTTACCGAAGTGGCCAATCAGCTTTCGAATATTGATAATCTGGATAAAAATTATCATCTTAAAAGAGGCCAAGTAGATGCACTGGTCAAGTCCATCGATATCTCTGTGCAGCTGTTTAAATCGGCGCGTACCGATTATCTGGATGTGTTATTAACACAAAGGGATGCGCTAGAAGCCAAAAAAGAGTTGATTGAAACCAAACAGAAGCAAATTATCGCCATGGTGGATTTGTATAAATCGCTGGGTGGTGGTTGGCAGTAGATTGGCCGGGTTGGGTTAGCTCGATAGAGGTAACCCAATCTACGATTTCTTTTGCTAAGACGACATGTTGGGTTATGGCTTGCGGGTAATCTGATCTAAGTTTTGAGTTTGATGGTGGGGATTGAGGCTTTTGGTGGGGTTGGTGGCCAGGCCGCATGGGAAGCTTTTCATGCCCATGATTACGCTGACGCTAATCGTGGCTACGCCGGTTATATTCAACTTTAATGATATTTATATGCAAATTAATAGCATTGTTAAATTTGTGTATTATTTATTTTTTATTAGTTTCGTTTTGGATAAATTCACATAAAGCAAAAAGAGCACTTTCAGGGCAATCTATTCGTTTTTGTTTAGGAAGTTTGGCTGCAGTTGTATAATAATCTAAATGTCTATGTGGCCTATTGACTCGACCTCCTTCTTCTAGAAGATTATCATAATATTTATTCCTTTTATCAATAAATTGAGATTTACTGATTAAATACCGATCAGCAACTTCACAAATAAAAGTATTTTTTTTGCACGAATAACATTCTACTGATGGTCCAAAAGACTCAGGGCCAAATTTGCTTCCTGTTTGCAATGCTTTAGACCAATTTAAAGGGCAGCCTGTTTCAATCTTATCGTTATTCATAAGTACCCATAATGGAATTGCTAGGAAATGGGTGAAGATGAGTCAGCTTGTGCCGAAAAATCGGGTTGAGCGACAAGTTATTAGCTAACTTCTTGGAAATCATAGTGATATGCCTGTATTTTTAAAATATCACCCGTTTGCATTTCAATCCAATAAAATTGACCATCAAACTTAACAGTATTAATACAGGATGAATCACCCCATTGTGAATGGTGAGGAATTTCGGCATTTGTAACATTTTCAAAAATAAGTATGCATGGCTTTGCTTTTATTGTCGGATCTAGGAATACGTCCAATTTTATCGTTACACGCTTTTGAGTCCAACTAAAAGTTATCTCTTGTACGACTGAGATAAAGGGCCGATGTGCCAACCCAACTAACAATTGAGCTGATTAAGGCTTTATGGTGCGGTTCGTGACCTCACCGCACCCTACGAGCTTAGAAAACCTGTTGCCATCTAATAGCCAATTGAAAGGTAAGGTTTTGGGCCATAGGCGACATTCGGTTTAATTAGTCAATGAACAAAAATGAAAAATAAGCCGAGAGTAGGCTTGCAGAAATAAGCTGGGTTGAATGATAATGAAAACAGTTTCAAACCCAAACTGATAGTTTGAATGCAAAGAAATGCGTTTATTTACAAGCTTTAGCTGGGTTTTACGTTGATCAACTCAGCCTTCGGCTCTACCGCCCTAACAGGAAAATATTATGTATCTTGATATTGGATTTGTTTCTCAATTGAATTTCGGAGCGGGGAATAACATGAACGACCCGACTGGTTGCTGGTATGCATCCGCCTCGATGATCGGCTTTGCGTACGAAGCTGGGCCGCGTTTAGGTATTCCACAATTATATTCTCGCCCTATCACTCACGCTGACGGCAGTTCTGGAACCGGACATTGGGCGATGGAATTGGGTTGGGTAGACACTTTAATGAAAAATGAAAACCTGGTAAAACTTGATGGCGGATTACCCGACAAACCCGTTCTAATTGCCACTGCCTTAAAGAAATGGGGACCATTAATGCTATCCTGGTGGAAAACCAATCAGAATGGTGCTTCCTATGGCCATGCGTCAGTGCTTATTGGAATTGAAAAGGATATCGTAATATTGCATGATCCTGAGAATGCGCCAAGAAGCCGGATACCATTATCAGACTTTTATCCTAGATATCAGAAGATGGCGGGTGCAGGCCAAATTTGGTGGCCGGTTTTACGCAGAAATGCACCAGCATTTAGCTATACGGGCAAAGTAGTTGGGTAAATACGGTTGCTTTAATCTGCGTAAGCACAACATCATTAACGTTAGGCACCAGGAATGTTGGTGTTAGGCTATTCGGTCATGAGGATAGATTAACTTTCAATTGATACGCCGTCCGCTGGTTGGCACATCCTACCCAACCAATAATTGAGCTTGATGGTGGCGATTAAGGCTTTTTGGTGCGGTTCGTAATCTCACAGTACCCTACGAGCTGGGTTGCTTGGTTTTCATTTCATACCATCAATAATTTAGATGTCTATAATAATGGTTGGCATAAATCACACCACTAATAGCTATCCATTGCAACGCCTTCCTGCGGGTCGCGTTTCTCCAAATCGGGCTAGCCAGCTAAATCCAGATTCTGCAAACTAAATAACTATAAAGCAGACATTTAATGCCGATATTAAGATAGTAAATAACATTAATACCAGTCACCAGTCATTACGCTAAATTCAAGTTCTATTACCGATAACAAAATACTGAGTTTACCCGGACTAACGTCTTTTTTTTAATCATCAGATACAAATTTACGTCATTCCAAGTTCAAACTAGAGGTTTTTGGGGTGAACAGTAATTGTTGCCTATTACGAAATAGTTTTGTCGTATTTTCAACACCAATAATTCGTTGACGAACAAGTGAGGTTAGCGCTATCGTTATATACAGCTGAAGATAACGAATTCGAATAAAAGCGGTTGTAATGATAGACCTGGTGCATTTATTTTCCATATTGTCGAGTTGGTTTATCGCGCTCATTACTTTTAATACTTTTAGAGAAAGTTGAGTTATAGCAATCAAAAACACGGGGTATTACAGTTATGTTGCATGATAAGGCTTTAATCTGGGCGTTACTGGTCGTAGTAACGGAGCATTTCACTGGTAAACAATTGGCACATATTGTGTTATTTACAAAATGTAATAACAAGGGTGGATAAAATCATGATTGTAATCCAGCTCTTGTGCGAACCATTCTCGCACCCTAAACTTGTTCTTGCCATTTCGACTACCCTAGCAATAAGCCCCTATGCGCTGCTGGCGGCCCCCATAGACGGAGTAGTCACCAGCGGCAACGCTCAGATTGTCCAATCAGGCACGGCAACCAACATCACCCAGCACACGTCGGAGGCGGTGATCAACTGGCAGGGCTTCTCTGTGGGTAGTGGTGAATCGGTCAATTTCTATCAGCCTGACTCATCGTCAATCACCCTCAACCGGGTACTGGGTAATGAACGAAGCGTTATCGACGGAGCGCTCAACGCCAATGGACAGATATTTCTAATCAATTCGAATGGAATACTGTTCACCAAAGGCAGTAGTGTCAACGCCGCCGGACTGGTAGCGAGCACGATGGACATTAGCAACAAAGATTTTGAAACCGGGCACTATGTCTTTCAGGAAAGCAGCGGCAGCGGATCGGTGATCAACATGGGCACCATCAGCGCGGCTAACGGCGGTTATGTAGCACTGCTGGGCAAGGAAGCACTTAATCAGGGTGTTATTGTCGCCACCCGCGGTACGGTTGCGCTAAGTGCTGGTGAGCAGATCACTCTCAACTTTAACGGTGACTCACTGCTTAACGTCAGTATAGACCAGGGCGTGCTTAATGCGCTGGTGGAAAACCGGCAGGCAATCTATGCAGACGGTGGCAAGGTTTTCCTTACCGCCCGTGCGGCTGATGAACTGCTAACCAGTCAGGTGAACAACACTGGGCTGATAGAGGCGCATACCCTTGGCGATCTCAAGGGGGAGATCGTCGCACATGCCTATGGCGGTAGCGCCCATATCAGCGGCACACTGGACGCTTCGGCGCCTAACGGCGGCGACGGCGGTTTTATCGAGACCAGCGGCGATAAGGTGGAGATTGCCAGCAGCGCGCGCATTACGACCCAGGCGGCGGCTGGCAAGACCGGTCACTGGTTCATCGACCCAGATGGCTTTACCATCGCTAAGGCCGGTGGCGACATAACAGGTGCGGCGATCAGCAACGCTCTCAACTTAAATAACATTAACTTCGCCTCAACTCAAGGCGGGGGCAATAACGGTGACATCAATGTCAACGACCTGGTGAACTGGTCGGCCAACACCACTCTTGGACTGACTGCAACCCATAGCATCAACATCAATGCGCCGATCACTGGTGCGAACGGCGGTCTCACGCTGAGTGCCGGGGCAGACGTCAATTTCAACGCGCAGTCCTCCGCCAATGTAGCAACCTTGACCGCGACCGCCGCTGGCAATGTCAACTTCAATGCGCCGCAATTCTGGACAACGCCAGGCACCAGGACCTTCGCCGGCAATAACATCAACGTCAACGATGCCGTGAGTTGGTCCGACGGCGTTCTGAGTCTCAATGCAGCCAAGTTCATCAATCTGAATGCGGTGATGACGGCGAGCGACAATGCGCGACTGGTAGCGACCTATAACACCGGCATAGATACCAGCACCGATGCCAACGGGGTTCCGACGCCTACCTACGGCACGCCATTAGGGGGCATCAACCCGCTTTTTGACAGCACGCGACAGGAGTTCGTGGGCAGAATCGATTTCACTAACAATACTGCCACTAACCCTCTGACTATCAACGACCATCAGTACACGCTGATCACCAGCATTGGTGCATCGGGCGCGCATGATATGAGCATTATTGATGCGAATGGAGGCATCGGCTTTTATGCCCTGTCCACTGATCTGACCGCACCCTCCACAGCCTTTTCTCAGGTACCGGTACTTCAGCTCGGCGGTGTCGATGCCGCCTTGAATTACGTGCCATCTGCCCTGGAAGGGCTTGGCCACGCCATCAGGGACCTGACTATCAATCAGCAGCAACAACAATATGGCACTGGCTTGTTCGGAATGATCGTCGCTGGAAGTTCTGTCAGCAACATCAATCTGGTCAATATCAATGTGACGGGAGCGTATGACAAGGTCGGTTCTTTGGTCGGTTACAACTACGGCGGTTCTATTAGCAATGCCTATGCGAGCGGTGCGGTAAACGCGACAGCGGTTACAGACTCATTTGGAAGTCTTCATAATGTGAATTATGTCGGCGGCTTGGTCGGGTATAACCTGGGAATTATTTATCGGTCCGGGGCGAATGTGGATGTGACGACAAAGGATGTTTGGTACGTCGGCGGTTTCGCGGGCATCAATGACTCATACGGCACTGCCCCCTTGGACGGCGTCATTATTGGGTCATACGCAAAGGGTGCAGTGAACCTGAAGTTCACAAATTATAACGCTGCGGTCAATCCAGTAGACGACACCGGCTTCGGTGGCTTCGTCGGCACTAACCACTTCCATATTAGCAGCTCATCGTCGAGCGGACCGGTCAATGTCGTGGCACAAACACCCCTAGGCTTTCCAATCTCCCTCGCTAACATTGGCGGATTCGCCGGTGTGAATTCCGGTTTTACCTCGGGTACCACTGCCCTCATCAGCGACTCGTCCTCGTCATCATCCGTAAATGCTCAAGTAGTCGGCGGTCCGGACCAAGGAGGTTTCGGCAATGTCGGTGGCTTTGTGGGGCGAAATGACGACGGGGTCAATAATTCATCCGCGTTTGGGCATACTTACGCGGACAATTCGTATAATGTCGGTGGCTTCGCCGGCGGCAACTTCGGCGTTTTAACCGGAAATACCTTCAACTCGGCGACCACCGGCCAGAATTCTGGCGTTGGCGGCAGTGGTGATGTACCCCCTTCAAATGTGGGTGCTACCAATACGACGGCCACACAGCCGTCAACTACCCAGGGGTGGCAGCCGTCGTCTCAGGCAAAGTACGCAACTGACGCGCGAGCCCAGGCTCAAGCCCTGGCCAATCAGTCTATTACACAGCGGGGCGACGTGGCAGCACTGGATCAATCGGCCACGCAAGCCACTGTGGCCAGTACAGCATCACAGTTGGGATCGGCGCGGATGGCGGAGGTTCAACGCTATGCGGATTCCAGCGCCCTCGCCTCCCCCTTGCCAGACTCAGCGCCACCCTCTATTGACAATAACATTGTTTCCATCGAGCCCTCTAGTTATTCGGCACATGTGCAAAGTATTGAAGTCGATGGCGTGATTTATGACTTAGACGAGGAGGATAAAAAACAGGGTAAAAACTAAATCATTAAAATTAGATTGGCGTCGACTTACTGTTGACCCGTGAGAGATACCTCATAGACTCGCATTATATTTATAGGGACAAACTATGAATCAACAGTCAAGATGCCTCTGTAACGTAATCGGCATCCACAGGCATAGTGATGATTTTGATCCGCTTTCTGGCCTTTTTTTCCAGTTTTTAGTTATCAAAACTAAGCAAATGAACCGTTTTTTTCGCTCTGACTCCATTGCAAATTGCCGACTACTACTTTTTGTACCGATTTTAAGCTTTATAGGTTCCGCAGCAGTGCAGGCCGCGCCTCCAGTGGTGCCTAACTATGGCGCGGGCGAGGCTGTCAAAGATGCGCAACCGCTACGTAGCCTTACACCGCACGAGGCACCCGAGCCGGAAATCATCGAGCAAGAAACGCGTCCACTGGTACTGTCCAAAGGTGAGAGTTTGATGGTGCGTGAGTTCCGCATTGAAGACAGCGAATTCATTCCCGAGGCCGAATTGCAAGCGGAACTGGCCCCTTATAAAGGGCGCTCGCTTGGCATGACCGAGATTCAGGAAGCTGCCGCCAAACTCACCGCGCTTTATCGCAGCCGGGGCTACTTGGTAGCGCGAGCCATTGTGCCAAAGCAAGACGCCACTTCGGGGGTGCTGACTATCCGAATTATCGTCGGAAAATATGGCAAGTTCACGCTCGACAACCAATCACTGGTCGGTGACGATTTGCTGCTCGGTAATTTCGCTTCGCTACAAGGGGATAATGCGGTATCGAGGGCCGAGTTGGAGCGCGCCATGCTGCTCATCGACGACCTGCCCGGTGCAGCCATGCCCAAACTTACGATCACGCGGGGCAAGTTGTTCGGTACCTCGGATTTCGGCATTGAGGTACCTAAAGACAAGCGAGTACAAGGTTATCTGCAGGGCGACAACTTGGGGTCACGATACACCGGTGAGTATCGGCTGAGTGGTGGGACATCCTTGAATTCGCCATTAGGCTTTGCCGATCAGCTTAACGTTCGCGGGCTGGTCAGCGACGGTACCGGGCTGGTCAATGGCAGTACGTCATACAACTTCCCGTTGCTGGACAACGGTCTTCGGGCACAAATCTCTGCTTCGGTAACAACCTACCAACTAGGCTCCAACTATGCCAAACTCGATGCGACAGGCACAGCCTATTATTTCGAGTCGTCGCTGAGTTATCCGCTGCTACGTAGCCGCGAAGAAAGCCTGTATCTATCGCTGGGGCTAGCAAAGAAGTTGTTGCGCGATACTGTCGGCGTATCTGGGTTCATTACTGCTAGAGAGGCGCAAACCGCCAATATGACTGTGCGCCATGAGCAGTGGGGTTCTTTATTCAATATGGGGGTATATCACAACCTGACGGGAGCCTTCACCTACGGTAATCTGGACTACAACGACCCTGAGCGAAAGGTTTTCAACAAAGCTGGTGTCAATACTGTAGGGGATTATGCGCGTTTCAATTTTGATTTTTCTAGCATAATCTCGCTGACTCCGTTATGGAGTCTGAACGCTACACTTAGCATGCAAAAAGCGTTGATAAACAAAAATCTCGATCCCATCGAGCAGATGTACCTGACCTGCAGCAGCTGCGTCGGCGTTAAGGTTTACCGCGAGACGATCAGCGGCGACAACGGCTTTATGGTCGGAACTGAGCTACGCTACAGCCTGCCGGTATGGGGCAGCATTAAGCATTCGGCAGGGGTGTTCGCCGACACCGGCGGGGTCTATGCAGAGCATGCCGGTTTTACGCAGGTGAGTCATATCCAACTGTCCGACGTAGGTATAGGTTACTACGCAGGCTGGGGATCTTTCAATTCGCTGGTCCAGTTCGCGCATAGTATTGGACCTATCCCAGTTGCCGTGACAAGCGAAGAGACTTACCGTCTGCGAGCGCAGGTTGGTCTGGCGTTCTGAGTCGATTAAATAGACGTCGACAAGAATAGCATGGCAGACACCGGACTTGAATGTGCTGCACCCTAGGTGAGCTTAGGAAATGAAGAGATACAACTAGTGGCAGGGATAAAATCGTTGGTATTTGAATATCGTTGTGTCCTACTCAGCATGGCAGCTTCACTGGGGCTGCATACAGTTGTGGCTATTGGTATATTAGGCAAAAACCAGAGCAAGCCGCCGCAACGTGAAGAGTTAGTGGTCGAGTTGATTGGTATGGTGAGTACCCGCCAGGTCGAACAGAAGCAGCAGGGAGAGGTCAGTCCTAGCAGCACGCAGAAAGCGGCCAAAAAGATGATGACGCGCGTCCACAAGGCCTCGAATCCGGTAAAGGCAATGGCTAGGCCGGAAAAGACTAAGCCTGAACCACAACCACAATCGGAGCAGCAGGCGTTAAGCGCTACGCCGCCCGTAATTGGCAATACGGCGCCTTTGGGGTCTGAATCGCCGCAGATGCAACAAATTTTAAAGCCGCGCGAATCCGAAGCAAGCCTGATCCGCGCGTATCTTGCTGGTCTTAAACGGGAGATCCAGAATCATCTGGACTATCCAGATGACGCGCGTGACATTGGTAACGTAGGCGCCCCTACAATCCGCTTTACCATTACCGAGAGCGGCGACATTCTGCCAGGTTCGTTGTCCATTTACCTGAGCAGCGGTTCGGCACAGCTTGATGAACAGGCCATACGAGCAGCACAGAGCTCAGCCCCGATGGCTAAGCCGCCGCGGCCGATGACAGTGACGATTAAGGTGGCATTCATCCAAGACAAGTGATCTGGGTAGAACTGGCAAGGCCGTAGATGTGCCAACCAA
Organism: Methylomonas sp. AM2-LC; assembly: GCF_039904985.1. Lineage (NCBI taxonomy): Bacteria > Pseudomonadati > Pseudomonadota > Gammaproteobacteria > Methylococcales > Methylococcaceae > Methylomonas > Methylomonas sp. AM2-LC. Next base: position 2,244,640 of record NZ_CP157005.1, on the reverse strand, counting down.
CAATTGAGGTTGATGGTGGCGATTAAGGCTTTTTGGTGCGGTTCGTGGCCTCACCGCACCCTACAGGCTACGGCTATTAGTTTAAATAATATAGTTCGCTTGGGTTATAGGTATTTTGGTTAGCATTATACTTGCGTAATATCACCAGGCTTCGAGTACCACGACTTTCCAGGCGCGATTTTCGGTGGGGCGTAAGGTTTCCCAGGAGGCGATGCGGTGGGAGGTTTCGGCTTCGGCTGCGGACTGATTTTCATAATAGCCGACCCCTGCTTCCTGCTTGGCTATTTGTTGGGATAGTTGGCGCAGCTCTGGGATTTGCAAGTAACGGTCTTCGCGAAACAGATTGCGGCCAATTTCATCAGGATTGTTGTCGTACAAAATTAGTCCATCGTCTTGCACTACCCAGATATCGCGTTGCGCAGTATGTTGGTCTTCTGCCAATAAGCCGCCTAAAAACTCGGCAGCTTGTATACGTGCTGCAATGAAGCCTGTTACTTGCTGGCCCTGCTTAACAGGTACCACCAGTGTGACGGCGGCAAAGCCTTCTGGAGCCATATACACGCGACTGAGTACCGGCTGGCCGGTTTGCAGGGTTAAAATATTGTGTTCCAATTGCGAGGTATCGGCACCGATGGCGTGTCGATATTTATCTGGCACCACCGCCATAATGCGCCCCGGTGCCTGACTGGCAGCGATACTTTCCACACCAGCGGATTGTTCAAGCAGCACAGCCAGTGCCTTAGTCAGCTTTGGGCCGGGATTAACGTTGTGCAGACTAGCTGCCAGTTGTGTCTGCCCTTGTTGCAGGGTTGCCAAACGCTGCCGAATCAGGCTGGCAATATGATCTGCTGCGGTGAGGTTGGTATTGGAGATGCGAGTGACCTCCGCCAGTGCGGTTTCTACTTTGTGCTTTTCGCGTTTTACGTTTTCGCTTTCTGTCTCGGCCAGTTGCCGGGCTTGTTGGGCTTCTACACCAAATTTAAAGGCCAGCCCGGCACCGATGAGTATGGCGATCAATACTGCCAGTGCTGCCAGCAGTGCAATGCGGTTACGGGCGATAAAACGCCGCAATAGTTCGGCGGGTGAATAGGCGTAGGTATTCACTAAGCGCCCGTCTCGGTAGGCACATAATTCTTCGGCCAGTAAGGCGGCATTGGCAAAGCGTAGGCTGGGATTTTTTTGCAGTGCTTTATCGCAAATGGCGGTTAACTCTGGCGGTAATGCTAATTTGGGATGCCGGGTTAGAGGCATGGGCTGGGTACTGCTTAATTGCGCCAGAATATCATCGGTGCTGCCACGTAAGGGTGGATGCCCAACCAGCAAATAATAAAGCATGCAACCTAAAGCAAACACATCGGAACGTGCATCCACTTGGCCGAAACTTGGATCGGCCTGTTCTGGAGCCATATAGGCTGGCGTGCCCAATATATCGCCGATACAGGTTAGTTCTGGATTATCCTGCTGACTGGGTTGTTGTGGGGTAAGGTTGTCGGCTTCGTTTTCGACCTTGGCTAAGCCCCAGTCCAGCACGATGGTTTCGCCAAATGGCCCTAAGACGATATTGCCCGGTTTGATGTCGCGATGGATAATGCCTTTGGAATGCGCGTAGGCGATGGCTTCACACACATCGATTAATCTGTCTAATAAACCTAACCGCTGCGCTAGTGCCTGTTCGGGGGCCGGACATTGATTGCAGGCGTTAAGTTTTTTAGCCAGAGTGTCGCCACGCACCAAACGCATGACGTAGTAGGGAGCGCCACTCTCTTTTGTACCTAGATCGTAAACGGGCACAATACCCGGATGTTCCAGGCGTCCGGTAATGCGTGCCTCGCGCAGGAAACGGCTGCTAAGCGATTCGTCCTGATGTGCGGCTTGATCGAGCATTTCTTTGATGGCCACTTCGCGGCCGATGCGTTCATCAAAACCCAGTAATACCCGGCCTACCCCGCCCTCGCCTACTGCGCCACGCAGGGAATAATCACCAGAAAATTTTTCGAACTGTTCGCTGTCTGCGGCGTTTTCGGTGACGGGGGTTGGATAATGCCGTGAACGTAGCACGGTTTTATCATCCTCTGGCCGGGGTTTTATTAGGGTGTAATCATCATCGGAAGCTATCATTTGCCGGTTTATTAAAGCAGTTAGCAAGCTTTAAGTGTAGACGCAAATGCAAATGATGAGAGGGAGATTAGGTGAGGATAATAGTTAATGTTGTTTTTTAATGCCTTGGGGATTAGCCAGTATAGGTCGCAATCGGTGTAGCCTTAATGCAACACGGTGGCCTTTGACCATGGGGATTGGGGTAATGTAAACCAAAATTTTGAGCTAGATGGCTGCGATTAAGGCTTTGGGGTGCGGTTCGTGACCTCACCGCACACTACGCTTTTCATTCCCACGATTACTTACACTAATCGTGGCTACACTGGCTAAAACTAAAGGTATTGGTTTTTTGTCGGCTCCTTAGTATACGGTATATCAAGCCAGCCATCTTGTGAAAAATAACGCATAAATAATGTTAATTTATTGATATTTTTAAAAAATCTGTATTTATAAAATGAGTCAGCCTAGTTACTTTTGCATTGTTATGCGCAATGGACTTGGCTTGTGTCTATTTTTAAAAAATCCGGTAGTCTCAAACTTTACCGGGATTAATATCATTTTAAAATCGGAGTCTTGTCATGAAAAAATATACAATGCTGCTACTGGCTTCCCTATTTATGTCACCATTTGTAAATGCAATGGAAATGTCAAATGGATGGTGTGCGCCTGAAAACGCTAGTTGTGATGGTAGCATCGATAGTGGTGATACTAGTGGCGGCGGCGGTGTTAGTGGCGGCGGTGGTGGCGGAACTGGCAGTACTGACCATGAGTTATGTATGTTGGGATGCGATCAAGACCTTAATACAGAATTTCTAAATGACTGTGTGGCTAGGGATAACCTTGAAAGTGAACTTGCCTGTTTGGAATCCGCCCTAGCACAGTATCGTTATTGTGCTGCTGACTGTGATAATAGATATAGTCATTAACGCTGACATGGGTGACAGTTGCATTTGTTTCTACCCACACGATAAGCTGCTATAGGTCGTAATAGGCGAAGCCGTATTGTGACACGGTGGCTTTCCTCTGGATAAACGAGTTAGAGCTTCTCAACTAACCCACTATGGGTATTGGGGTAATGCAAAGCAAAATTTTGAGATTAATGGCAGAAATTAAAGCTTTATGGTGCGGTTCGTTTCCTCACCGCACCCTACGGAGCTTAGTTTCTTTCGACTTGTGATACGTCTCTGACAGCACCTTTGGCGGCGGAGGTGGTCATGGCGGCATAGGCACGTAAGGCGGCGGAAACGGTTCTATCCCGATTGACCGGTTTCCAGGCGGCGGTACCTTTGGTGTCCATGGCCTGACGGCGGCTTTGCAGGGTTTCTGCTGACACGGCCAAATTTATGCTGCGGTTGGGTATATCAATTTCGATAGTGTCGCCCTCTTCTACTAAGCCTATGGCACCGCCCTCTGCCGCTTCTGGTGAGGCGTGGCCGATGGAAAGTCCTGAGGTGCCGCCTGAAAAACGACCGTCTGTGAGTAAGGCGCACACTTTTCCTAAACCTTTTGATTTGAGGTAGCTGGTGGGATACAACATTTCTTGCATGCCTGGGCCACCTTTGGGGCCTTCGTAGCGGATAACCACTACATCACCCGCAACGATTTTGTCGCTTAAAATACCTGCAACCGCATCGTCCTGGCTTTCGAAAATACGGGCGCGTCCGGTAAATTTAAGTGCGCTGTCATCGACACCTGCGGTTTTGACGATACAACCTTCTAAAGCAATGTTGCCGTACAATACGGCCAGACCGCCATCTTGCGAATAAGCATGGGCTTTGTCGCGTATACAGCCTTCGGCGCGGTCGTCATCCAGGCTAGCATAGCGCATGGATTGTGAAAACGCTACGGTGGTGGCTATGCCACCTGGTGCAGCTTGGTAGAAAGTTTTTACCGCATCGTCTGTGGTTCGCAGAATATCCCACTCTTCTAGCGCGGCTGCCATGTTAGCGGCATACACGGTGGGTACATCACGATTGATCAGGCCGGCACGATCTAGTTCGCCTAAAATACGCATAACACCACCAGCCCGGTGTACGTCTTCCATGTGGTACTTTTGTGTAGCGGGTGCAACTTTGGATAAACACGGTACGCGGCGGGAAATAACATCGATATCGGCCATGGTGAAATTGACGCCCGCTTCGTGAGCGGCGGCCAATAGATGCAACACGGTATTGGTAGAGCCACCCATAGCCACATCCAGACTCATGGCATTTTCAAAGGCGGCAAAGGTGGCAATATTACGTGGCAGTACCGCGTAATCGTCTTGTTCATAATGGCGTTTGGCCAGTTCTACGATGCGACGACCGGCACTTAAAAACAACTGTTCTCTGTCGGCATGGGTAGCCAGCAAAGAGCCATTGCCGGGTAAAGATAAGCCTAGGGCTTCGGTCAGACAGTTCATGGAATTGGCGGTAAACATGCCCGAGCAGGAACCGCAGGTGGGGCAAGCAGAGCGCTCCACGGCAGCCACTTGTTCATCGCTGATTTTGTCATCAGCGGCTTCTACCATGGCATCGACTAAATCCAATTTTCGAGTTTGACCGTTCCAGTTGACTTTACCGGCTTCCATGGGGCCGCCGGAGACGAAGATGACGGGTATGTTTAAACGTAATGCGGCCATCAACATGCCGGGGGTGATTTTGTCGCAATTGGAAATACACACCAAGGCATCGGCACAGTGGGCGTTGACCATGTATTCCACGCTGTCGGCTATCAGGTCGCGGCTGGGTAGCGAGTACAGCATACCGCTGTGGCCCATGGCGATGCCATCATCCACGGCGATAGTGTTAAATTCTTTTGCCACGCCGCCGACTTTTTCGATTTCGCGCGCCACGAGTTGCCCCATGTCTTTTAAATGCACATGTCCGGGTACAAATTGTGTAAAGGAGTTGGCGATGGCGATGATGGGTTTGTTGAAATCGCCTTCTTTCATGCCAGTAGCCCGCCAGAGGGCGCGTGCGCCTGCCATATTACGGCCATGGGTGGTGGTGCGGGAACGATATTGTGGCATGAGAGACCTCGATATATGTAAAGCGGAAATTGGACAATTGTACTCTATGCGTCTAAGTTGCTCCAGCGAGATGCGTCTGGCTCGGTTTAATTTTTTTGGGTTTAGGTTGGGTTATGTGGCCGAGTTTGCCTTGGTTTGGTGTAATCTTGATTAAAATTTTGAGTTTGATGGGGGTGAGTAAGGCTTTTGGTGCGGTTCGTGACCTCACCGCACCGAGGCTGCAAAGGCTTTGTAACTTGTATTTACACTTACTTCAATTATATTTAACTAACGTTATTTAACCTTAATAAAATTGACTAAACAAAGTTTTGAGAAAATAAATGGGATAATTGCGGAAATTTCAAACTGGATTTACCTTAATTGAACTGGTACTTGCAATTGTCATTCTCGGCATTCTTGCGGCTACAGCCTTACCCAAAATACTTAACGTGGACACTTCGGCCAAAATCAATTCGGTTAATGCACTGGCCGGGGCAATTCAATCTGCCGCTAACAACTATAATGTTTTGTGTGCAGCAACTCCCAGTTGCAATCTTAAAAATGATCAACTACATATTTATATTAACAACCAGTGGCTTTGGTTGAATTATGGCTGGCCAGACGCGGGTGACGATATTGGTGTAGACGAAATAGACACTACCTTAAGTACCAGTGGATTTACCATATCCACGCCGAATATTTATACTACGGTGTTCAGCCTCTCCAGCGCACGAACCCCAGCCAACTGTAGTGTATCGTATTTGCAGGCTTTATATAACGTAAGATACAGTCCTGTAATCACCACGATCACTACGGGTTGTTAATGGATTTGGGTTTTGTCACAATGTTTTACAGCATCAGGGAAAACACGCTTTCGTTTTAAATTAATAACAATGGCTACAGGGAGGGTTAAATGTGGGTAAAAATACTCTACACCTCCAAAATAGCTATAACACCTGTACTGTACTCAATAAATATCCATTAATCATAGATTCGTTCGTGAAGATCGCCACCGAAATGGAAGTTTGCTTTCAGGAAGAATAAATCGGAGCCTTCGGTTAATCCAAAACCCAAACCCAGCGAGGAACGTAGGGTATCAAATAACACTGTGTGTACAGTTGGCACTACATAGTGCTGTTGTTGGCCTATGGGGGTAATGTCGTTAACTTTGCCGGGTGCGCCATAGATTTGCAGACCCAGCCGGGTCAATTCGCTCATTTGATAGCTGGCTTCGCCGCGATATCCGACTTCGAATACTTCTTTGTGGTTGTCGCCTATCATAACTTTATCAATATCTGGAGCGTTGATAATGAAAGTCCAGTCGCCTATGTCTTTTTGCATAGTGAGCATGAATTCGCCCTCTACCTGATCATCATTGAATTTGGAACTCCACCATTCAATTTCGCTGTACCAACCCAGATCAACGGGTAACTCGCCTGCTTCTGCAAAGCGGCCTCGAAACCGGAATTTGGAACCCGCATATTGCAGATCTTGTGCATCGGGTTTGGCCAGATTGAGGTAGTAGGCAAAATCGAACTTGTCGGTTATACCGTATTCCAGTTCCACCGCGTATCGCATCATGCTCTGACTGGCATAGGTGGGTGATGTTCCGCCCTGCCCTTCTGCATGACCTGAAACGATATAACTGCTCAGCAATTCTGGATCGACATTGCCCTTGCCTTGGGTTTGGTAGCCATAGACCTGAAACTCGAAAGGATCCACATCGGCGCAGACAGGGGCTGTTATAAGCAATGCTAACCAGCCACAACAATACGGTAGCCAACTGGCCTGGGGTTTGCAAAACATGCTAATGCCTCGTTTATATCAATGAATTAGAAATAATGATAACCATTCTCATTTGTATTTGTCAAATCAATTCAATTTTATAAGGTTTTTAGGAGAAACCAGCGGGTGACCAATGGAATTGAAATACGAGTCTGTGAAAAGCAAACTTGATTAGTAACAGCCGCTATAAATCGTGATGTTTTAAGGGCTGAATGGCTAGTCTGGTGTGGTATTGCGGTGGTATAAGGTGAGCTTAATTTGGACTTGACGCAGTGGACTTCGTCTGGTATCCTTTTGGACATTATGCATAGAGTGCTGCCATGCTACTTAAGTGCTTAGGCACTCTGGATAAGGAGATCGTTATTTGTAATGGTCTCGATTGAACGACAGCCTTTACCTACGATTTTTACAATGGCGATAATGCCCTGACTCCGACTACCCGAATCACCAGGAAAACCATGATTAATCAGATTCTTGCAAAAAAAACCAAGAGCCATTGCGGCAAAACCCTGACATTAATGGCATCGGCAATGCTGTTTAATAGCATAACGGCGCAAGCGCAGATCTATACCATACCCTACTCGATTACGGGATCAACAGGTTTAGCTGGAATAGATGTTGGTATTAGCGGTAGCGACGGCCAAAACCTGGATATCATTAGCGTTACGGCTTCCCTGTTACATCCCAATCAGGTTGTAGCCGGCGATATAGTTAATTTGACTCAATACGCACTTTCTGGCGCTGGCGGCAGTTCGGTGTATGCCTATGGCGGTAAGGGTGGTTATGTTAATTCCATCCAGGATTGGACCGAATATAACGCTGCATCAACCAATATTCATACCACTGCCCTCGCTGCCAATGGTGGGAATTCTACCTATTTTAAAGGTGGTTTGGGTGATGTGGCTTTTGCATCCAGCACTGTTAAACTGGGCGGCAATGGTTTGCTGAATGTGGTTGGCTCTGGCGGTAACGGTGGTAGTGGTAATATGGGTGGCGCTGATGGTGCTAACGGGGTCGCGCAGGCCAGTGGCATTACCAGTCTTGACCATAGCATGGATGTTACGGTTTCCGCCGACGGCGGCAGCGCTGGCACGGGTATCATTGGTGCGGGCGGTAATGCCGCTAAGGGTGTAGTAGTGAGTGCCTATGGCCAATCGGATACTGGCACAGTCTCTGTCTCTGCCACACAAACGGGCGGCAACGGTGGCGCTGCCTATCATGGTATTGATGGCGGGGGTGGCGCTGATTCTGTGGTCAGTAATGTGGTGAGCGGCTCGACAAGCGGTATGCTGACCTTATCTCAACGCGCGACCGGTGGAAATGGCGGCTTTTCTTACGGCTCTGGACAAGGTGCCCATATTGCTGGCGATGGTGGCGTTGGCTCTTCTAGCCTTAACTATACTGACAGCAAGGCCAGCCAACTTAATGCGTATGTCTACGCGCGCGGTGGGCAAGGTGGCGCTTCCGACGGCGGAGTGATTGGAAAAGGTGGAAATGCGCTGGCGACCCTTAACTTAACATCAAATAATGTAGGTGCCGGCGTTAAAGCGATATCACAGGCCATTGGTGGTAATGCAGGTAATAGCGCAAATGGCATACAGGCCAACGCAACGGCGACAGCCACGGCCTCTATGGTGGGTGAAAACGACAGTCAAGGTGCTTATGCAACTGGCTGGGCGCAGAGCGCTGTTAACAGCAACGCCACTGCCACCAGTATTGCCCGCAGTTCGTTGACTAATCCGGCTATTATTGCTACCGCCAACAGCAATACGGTGTCGGGCGGTTTGGCCGATAGCCAAAGCGCGGCTTTTTATCAAAACCTGACCTATAACATACAAACAGACTTTATCGGACAACCGACCAGCTCTGTATATGCCACAGCCATGCCGACCTATCCCACTTCAGCGCTACCCGATGGCGGATCGGTGGTTATTGGTGAATTCGATGCCGAAGGCAATTATCTAACCACTCAAAGCGGTGTGTCTACAGTAACCGACACCGTGAGTTTTGATATCGATACCAGCCAGATACCCTTGACAGGCAATATCTTCCTTTCGGGTAAAGGCTTTGCTGTTGGTAACTTGAGTTTATCGCAAAGTGAAAGCGTCAAGATCAACGGTACTATCGAGACTTTTACTATCCAGATTATAGCGCACTTAAACAGTGTTGGCGCTGCATTCGGTTATAATTTTATTGCTTATGATCCTGTCGCAAATCCTAATATGCAAAATTTTAATCAGAGCTTTAGTTCGGCTAAGGATGTTAACAACTTTTATAGCCAAAACCAGATATTTGATATGGGACCGGCAGTGGTTGCCACGCCGTTGCCAAATGTAGGGTTTATGATGCTGTCTGGCCTTGCTTTGCTATGGGGTACGCAACAGAAACGTAAAGTGGTGGCCTAGATTGCGGCTTTAGAGTTGGTCTTTGCCGGGTTTGTTAAAGCGGGATTTATACAGGGCTAATGTAGGCCAAAATTTTGAGTTTGAGGTGGGTGAGTAAGGTTTTGGTGCGGTTCGTTCCTCACCGAACCCTAAGGGGCTTGATCAAAATTTGGGTTTGATATGGGCGAGTATGGCTTTTGGTGCGGTTCGTTCCTCACCGCACCCTACGACTGGCAATATATTCCTTTCGAAAGGAGGCGTGTCGATCGCAACCGCTGCACTTCATTTTGTTCAGCACCTATAATCCTTTGTTTGATTTATTCGAAATCAGACCCAATAGTCATATTTGCTTACCCTAAAATACCGTTTTTACAACAGAAAGTCGCCAGAGACTGTTTGCATATTGCGGGATAGCAGTTTTGCATTATGCCAAATACCCAGCATATTTTTACGTTTATTATTCTTACAATAATTGAGGTTTAATAGCTCTGAGAAGCGGAGTGGTTTATGACCACCCCCACTTCTCGGTTTGTATTGATAATAAGAACAGGAGACGAGCATGTCTTTACTTAACTGGTCTAGCGCTTTTTGCGTTGGCGTAACAGAAATTGATGATCAACATAAAAAACTGGTTGATATGGCAAATCGACTGAATGATGCCATGCAAATTGGTCAGGGCCGGGAAGCATTGGCTAAGATACTCAATGAACTGGTGGACTATACGGTTTACCATTTTGGCACCGAAGAAAAACTAATGAGTGTGCATCAGTATCCGAATCAGGCCGCACATAAAGAGGAACACAAAAAGCTTATTGCTGCTGTTAGTGATTTCAAAAGAAAATTTGATACTGGGGATGCGGCAATTACGTCTGAAATTATGAATTTTCTGCGTGATTGGCTGACCAAACATATTTTGCAGTCTGATAAGTTATTTGCGAAAGATTTGAATAGCAAAGGGGTAAAATAGCTTAACTTTATTTAACTTAAGCTGATTATCCTCTTGCTTTAGTAACAGTTATTTCAATACGATGGCGCATCAATCGCGACTGATGCGCTTCACGTTGTTCACACATATAAGACCATTGATTTTAATTACAATCAGTTGTTAAAAGCGTATAGCGGCAATACTGCGGGAAACGAAGTGACTGGTTAGAAGCGGAGAAAATCGCATCTAGACTAAGGCCACGATACGATTGCGGCCCAGTGTTTTTGCCTGGTAAAGCCGTTTGTCAGCTTTATTTAGTAATTGTTCGATAGTGGTGTCTTGTTCGGTTAATACGGCAATGCCCATTGATACCGTAATGCGCAAGCATACTGCTCGCTCGACGCGCATATCGGTACAGTTAATGTTTTCTTGTAGGCGTTGCGCAAGCTCGACTGCACCGTCCAAATCGGTTTGTGGTAATAGTACGGCGAATTCTTCACCACCCAGGCGACCGATGACATCCACGGCGCGAAAGGTGTTGCGTAAAATGCTGCTAAACATTTGCAAGACTTTATCACCGGCTTTGTGACCGTATTCGTCATTGACGCGTTTAAAAAAATCCAGATCCAGCATAATTAAGGCCAGTGATTGCTGATAACGCCGGGTTCTGGCCAGTTCTCTCTCAGCCAGTTCTATAAAATAACGGCGATTGGCAATTTCGGTGAGGAAATCAATATGCGCCCGATATTCGAGTTCGGTTTGTAAACTCTTTTGCTGGGTAATATCTTGCACTGAGCTGATGCTGGAAATACTGCCTTGTTCATCCAGTAACGCCGCTACCGATAAGTTTACCCAGGCTATAGAACCATCTTTGCACAGATAGCGTTTTTCCAGTTCATATTGTTTCAACGTTCCATTCATTAATTGTTTAAACAGATGAATGTCCTGCCCCAGATCGTCGGGATGGGTAATGGCCTGAAAATATTTAATGTTGTACATTAATTCATCATGACTATAGCCAGTAATGTGGCAGAAGGTTGTATTGACCAGCTGGAAACTACCCTCGCTATTCACTTGTGCAATACCCACTGCTGCGTTTTCGAAAATACCACGAAAGCGTTGTTCGCTGGCTTGCAGTGCTTGTTCGGTTTTTTTTAAGGCATCCACATCGGTATGTGTACCGCTCATACGCACAGCATTGCCGTATTCGTCTCGTTCCACAACTCGCGCCCGATCCAGTATCCATTTATAGGCACCGGATTTGGTTTTCATGCGATACATCAGTTGGTGTTCGCTAGTGATACCTTTTAGTGCTGCTTCAATGGATGCGCAGGCGGCTTCTCGATCTTGCGGATGCACAAAATCGGACCATTGCTGGGTGGTTTCATTAATTTCTTTAAAATGAAAGCCTAACATTTCTGCCCATGTGGCATTGCGTTTGACCTCGTTGCGGGTAAGATGCCAATCCCAAAAGCCTAATTGGCTGCCGTTCAGCACACTGAGCAAAGTTTCTTCACTTTGCTTAAGCTTGTCAATTTGCTTGTTATGCCGAGCAAAAACCTCATTTAACCCGCTATAGAGCACTAGCGAACTGAGTATCATAAACAAGGTTATGTTGAGACATGAAAAAAACGTAACAATGTCAGAAAAATGCAGCACATACACGCTTATCAGATAGCTAACTGTTACCCACAGCGCAGCAAACCCGATGTAGAGTTGTATTTTTTTTCGCAAAGCCAGCCATGATCTGGCTTTCTGCTGCTTTAGTATTGATTCGGTACTGTTCATTTTTTAAGGAATAAATGACTCAATTATTAGTCTATAAACCGCAATTTAAGTAGAGTCTATCAGCTATCAAGACCAAGAATAAAGAATTAAATAGCAAAATTTAACGGTGATAGCTGGCTGAAAAAAAATAAGGTATCTAAAAAGTTTGAATAGAGTTCCCTAATCCAGTAAACCAACAAAGCAGGCACCTTTGTTTGCGGTTTTAGCTGTAGGTACACTGAGCCTAGGTAAAGGTTTTTGACCAAGCCGAACTCAGTTTATCAAATAACTTAGTCATCGTAACTATTCTGTGTGGTTTTTTATAATTCAATCAATGGACTGTAGATGTGCAGAACGAAGCGAAGTGCATCGTTTTCGAGATTGATGCGCCTCCTGACGTAGACACATCCTATAAATATTTACCTGATACTATGTGGGTGCAATAGTGATAAATCAACATACTTGATCACCAATAGCATACATCAGAGGTCAATTAGCTAAAATTAATAACTAACTGCCAGACATAGCAGCCACCTAATCTTGGGGTATTTGCGTTTATTTAACCTTGTAGCCTTGGTCAAAAATAATATCGGTGAGCATTTCGTAATCCAGAGTCATGGCTTTGACTTTGTTTTGCGTGTTTTTGATTAAGGTTGTATAGCTAACATCAGATTCTTGAAGTTTTTGACACATGCGTGCGTAAGACTCTAGCATTTGCTGAGAATGGGTGGTAGCAAATATCTGACAATTACATTGTTTGGAAATGCTGAATACTAATTCTGAGAGTTTATCTAGCTTACTGTAGTGCACGCCTTTATCAATTTCGTCTATAAACAAATAACCATTACGATTGGCACAAATACCACACACCAGGGTAATAAAGTGACGTAAACCTTCGCCAAATTCCACAATGTCGCGGTATTCTCGCTTGCCCGACTCGGCCACGCAGCACTGCGGTTTATCGCCGATGACTTTAAAATTAAGTATGCTGTGATCAAAAGCGTTAATTAAATGATTTAATTCGGCTTCTTTATCCTGTTTCTGAATGAAATGATAGGCTTGTGCCAGTTTGGCATCCGACCAGCCTGAGCTTTCTATAAAATTAAATGTACCAACATGCTGATAACTATCAAATTCTATTTTATTGGCTGCAATGTTAACCACGCTGTCATTAATAGTGCCAAAGTAGGCTTTGATTTCGTTATTTTCTTTAATGGCTAAAAACTGTTTATTAATATTGGAGCTGAGTTTAATGTCTTTTATATATTCTAAAAAACTACGCGCGCACTCGGCATCGATACCGCCAGTAATATTTCTTTTTTCGCGCATGGCTTTTACGGTAATGAGACCAATCAATAAATACTTGATATCTTTAGCATACAGATTAATAAAACAAGCTTCCATAAAAGCGGTTTTACCAATATTGTTTTTACCGCTAACTAGATTAATACGCTTAAAACCTTTGGCTTCCAGGCCATTGAAGCATTTGTATTGATTGATTTCAATATTCTTAAGGAAGTGGTTTGACATTAACTTATATTTTCCAATAATTTGTATGTATCCGTTACTTGTAGCGGGTTTGGCTTCAGTTAAACAGTGTGCTAATGCGTCAGCACTTTTAAAACCTAAAAGATAACGCTGATCTGGCCGTTATCCTTTAGAGATATTAGCTATACTTGTGAACTTTACGGCTGACAAGACAGGGGGCATAAGCTTGATTACTATTTGCCTAATTTAATTACTCTGAAGAGTCTTTATATCATAAATTAGCACGTCACATTGAGTGAAATTTACACTGGCACGGCATACTCTTGCTGGCTACAGATCAACCTTAGCCTCTTTAAGGCCATAGCGACTGATTTACGCGCTAATCGCCGCTATGCTCACCTATTTTTGTAACTATCAGCTGACTTTTCGGCTAGCCGCATTAACAGCCTTGCCTTGCCAAACTCATCCACACTAAAACGGTTGATATAAACCATTAATCAGATACAATTGGTTTATATCAACCGTATAAACTTTTATGCCACTCTCTAAAAAACAACAGCTATTTATTGACGAATATTTGATTGATCTAAACGCCACGCAAGCAGCTATACGAGCGGGTTATTGCGTTAAGCGTGCCAGTGATCGTGGTTATCAGTTGTGTCTGTCTCCCCTTGTTCAGGCACAAATTGCGGAAAAAATGGCAAAGCGTGCGCAGCAATTGGCACTGGATCAAAACCGGGTGGTGTTAGAAATTGCGCGTTTGGCATTTAATGATCCACGCCGTGCATTTGCGGCAAACGGTGCCCTGCTTGCCATTCAAGACTGGCCGGATGAGGTGGCGGCGGCCATTTCTTCGATAAAAGTACATGAAATAAAAGACAGCGAAGGGAATGTGATCGGCGAGTGTAAGGAAATTAAATTTTGGGATAAAGGCAAGCAACTGGAGTTGGCTGCCCGACATCTGGGTATGTTGAAAGATAAACTGGAACTATCCACGCCTGTTTCTGAATTAATTAAGGCCGCACGTGAACGCATCCGCACAGATTGAGTTGGCTGAGTGGATGGCAAAGTTCTATGCCGATCCGTTGGGGTTTGTCTTGTACGCATTCCCCTGGGACACTGACCCTGCCCTGCAGATTGTGCCTTTAACCGCACCTTATCAGCGCCGCTTCAATTGCCGTTTTGGCCCGGATGTTTGGGCCTGTGAGTTTTTGGATGAATTAGGCGCGCAGGTTAAACAACGTAATTTTGATGGCGTACATGCGGTGGACGCGATTCGCATGACGGTAGCATCTGGGCATGGTGTGGGAAAGAGTGCCATGACCGCCTGGATAGTTAACTGGATAATGTCGACCCGGCCATTTGCCAAAGGCATTGTCACCGCGAATACTGCGGAGCAGTTATCCAGCAAAACCTGGGCAGAAATCAGCAAGTGGGCGAAAAAATCGGTTACCCGCGAATGGTGGAAAATCAGCACAGGTAAAGGCGCCATGAAGATGTGTCATGTAGATCATCCTGAATCCTGGCAGGTATCTGCACAAACTTGTCGGGAGGAAAACGCCGAAGCTTTTGCCGGTTTACATGCGGCAGATTCCACGCCTTTTTACTTGTTTGACGAAGCCTCTGCCATACCGGATGCCATTGCCGAAGTGGCTGAAGGTGGTTTGACTGATGGCGAGCCTATGTTTTTTAAATTTGGAAATCCAACACGTAATAGTGGTGATTTTCATCGTTGTTTTCATGGTCAGCGCCATCGTTGGATTTGCCGACAAATTGATTCGCGCAATGTGGCCATCACCAATAAAAGACAACTGCAACAATGGCTGGACGATTATGGCGTGGACAGCGACTTTGTAAAAATCAGGGTGCGCGGGTTGTTTCCCAGCCTATCGGCCAAACAGTTTATTGCCACTGCCGATGTGGATGCCGCGTTGGGGCGAGAATTACGCCAGGAACAGTTTAATTTTGCGCCAAAAATTCTGACTTGTGATCCGGCCTGGGAAGGTGATGATGAATTGGTGATTGGTTTACGCCAAGGTTTACTGTTCAAGATTTTACGGGTTATACCCAAGAATGATAACGATATTCATATCGCTAACATTCTGGCGCGGGATGAGGATGAGCAGCAAGCAGATGCAGTGTTTGTAGATGCGGGTTACGGCACGGGCATCGTTTCGGCGGGTACCACGTTGGGTAGAGATTGGACCTTGGTGTGGTTTGCTTCGGCAGCGGCGGATGCGGGTTGCTTGAATAAACGTGCAGAAATGTGGAAGTTGATGCGCGACTGGTTAAAGTCGGGTGGTTGTTTGCCTGACGATAAGGTGTTGTATGCGGATTTAATCGGCCCGGAAACGGTGCCACGCCTGGATGGCAAAATACAGTTGGAAAGTAAGCAGGATATGAAACGGCGCAAGCTGGCATCGCCGAATCGGGCCGATGCACTGGCTTTGTCGTTTGCAGCGCCGGTGACGAATAAAGCAGCGGCTGATTTTAATCAACGTTCGCGGGAGCAGGCAATCCGCGGCCACGACCCTTTTGCGAGGTTTTAAATGATAGCTTGGTTACGTGCAAAAACGAATCCGGTACCGATTCATTATGATTGTTTATTGTTGCTGAATAGCGGCGAAGTGGTACTGGGCAGGCCGCAAGCAGACTGGTTGATAGTGGCTTGGTCTACACTGAACCGCCCAGACTGGGTGCAGAGTAAAACCGTTAAACCTGGTCATGCGCGTGGAGAGCGCCATCCTAAGGTGTTTTTATCGGATGCGGATTGCGAATTAATCCGCGATTTGTATGGTGATGGCGGTGTGTTGACTTATCAGCAGCTGGCGGAAAAGTTTGAGTGTAGTAAGTCTACGGTCAGGGATATTGTTAAGTGTCGGACGCGGTATGTGAGTCAATAACGGATTTTTATCTATTAATTCGAAATACCTATACAATTGACTGATGAGTAAAATGAAATATGGTATTCTTTGCCTATAAATATAAATTATCAGCTGAACTAAAAACATTATTTCCAGCTATTCTTTTGGATTTTTTTTGTAAAAACCACACAATCAGAAAGATGACTGCGCAACCTCAAACAACTGCCAAGGAGCTTGTTGATAGACTTGCCGGTTTTGCACGTTCTGAAAAAACACCTTCCGAATTTGAAATAGCTGCATTTAAGCGCGAGTCTAAAAAACTTGCTAAGGTTGATCAAGCAAGGTCAGACATGTGTTTAGGCATGATCGCCTGTCTTGAAGGAAATATTGAGGTATGTAAAAAAAAGCATGAACTATCTATTCGTAACGGTCAAGAGTTTGAATTTCATATTAACTATTATGCTTCTTTAATTCACCTCAAACGACTGTATGATGCTAATTTATGCCTTGAAAATGCATTGCTTTTATATCCTAACAATCCTGAGCTAATAAGTGAGATTATGATTAACTCATACTTTTTAGGCTTGTATGATAAATCACTCCAGTATGCTGATAGATTGGCAAAAGTTGATTCCGGTATACTGATCACAGATATATCAAGTGAATCCAAATTGGTTTTAGATTTAGGTATATCTATTGATTCACTTTATCAGGCTGCTAAATTCATTGACGAAGTATGCCGTAACTACTCTGTAAAAATGGACCATGTTAGATTAATACAAGTGGAAGATGGGGTTTTAAAATGGATCGAAACATCAACCGATGTGGCGACGACAGTTGCTATGAATTGTGATCTGTTTGAAAAATTTGCCAAAGCTGATGACTTTGATTTGGGTGATTTTTCGGTATCATTTAGATCTAGAGCAATTGGTTAAAAATGAGAAGAATTTTTGATCTTTGCTAAAAACTTGCCCGATGATATTGAAATTAATCTAAGAAATGCCATCAGTAGAGCTTATTATGCCGCTTACCACTCCTGCCTTGGAAAAATTGAAGTTGATAAAACGGTAAAAGGTGGTGTGCATCAAAAGTTGATTACTTCCTTGAAAAAAACACCTAATAGTAAGGCCAAAGAATTGGGTTATGCACTTGAAGTACTTAAGCGAAACAGGACTATTGGGGTTGATTTTAAGAAACTCTGCAGTACGCGATTCTTTGTTTAATATATCAATCTCCACTTTTTCGTAGTTGATGCCTAGTTGGTTTAACAACAATCTAATTTTGTAGCAATTTCCAGAGGGTAAAAAATCATAAAGTTTGTACATTTTTGTTCCGAAGCTGTTTTAAAAGGCTTGCTTACTCTAGCATTTAGCATCCAGCATTTTCTATTGATTTTTTCTAAATCATCCACCTTGAAATTTTTCTGCCTAACTCCATTTTGGTTTTGTAAGAATAATTTTTACTGGATAACACAGGAGAAATGACATGACTACTTTGAGTCCATTTATGCACAGGGGTTTGATTGACGAATTATTTCGCGATGTTAACCCTGGTTATTTTATTAAACCTTTACACGGTGACGGCCTACCCGCTCAGATTAAGGTGGATATAAAAGAAAATCCATCCGAATTTATTGTACACGCCGAAATTCCCGGCACAGCCAAAGAAAACATCCACGTGAGCATAGAGCGCAATGTGGTGACTATACGCGCAGAGATTTTGCAACTGGATAGTGAGAATAAGGATGATAAATTATTACGCAGTGAACGTTATTTTGGTGAAGTGTCGCGCAGCTTTCAATTGCCCGTAGAAATTGACGACGTTAACAGCAAAGCGCGCTACGAAAATGGCGTATTGACGTTGAATTTATTGAAAAAGCAGAAACAGGCTGGGCAACGCATGTTGATTGATTAATCCCCTGCTTGTGGGTAGGAGTGTGGTGCTGTACGAGGAGCGTGAAAACAACAAACTGCTCAATATACGGCATCACATCGCCTACCTATGCCATTAAATTGATGGACAACCCATCTAATCAGCATTGATAATACTTATTAAAAGCTGATTAAATACCAAAATGCACAAATTAGATGCCAATAACAGCGAGAATTTACCCGCAATAGACTCTTTAAAGTTTTTTGTGGCTGCAAACTTTGTACAGGCCTGTTGCTGGAAAGTACCGCGCTTACCGGTTTTGGGTGAAACACTGGTGGCCTCTGCATTAAGTATAGAAGCGGGCGGCAAGGGTTTAAATGTGGCTATTGGTTTGCGTCGTTTGGGGGCGCAAGTTGATGCATTGTTGGGTATTGGTAACGATGCAGCGGGTGACAGCTTGACTCGCTTATTAGACAAAGAGAACATCCCGGTAACACATGTGCATCGACTGGCTGGCGCCTCCGGTCATGGTGCTGGCTTGATTACCGCTGGCGGTGAGAATGCCATAGCTGTCTATCCGGGTGCCAATCTGTTACTGCGTGATGAACATGCCGAGCTGGCGGAAACCGCTATCAGCGCGGCCAACTGGGTGTATGGCCAGTTTGAAACGTCTGTGTCTGTGGTGCAGCGCTGTTTCGAGTTGGCTAGACAACATGACTGCTGTACAGCTCTTAACCCTTCGCCCTGGCAGGAAATACCCCCTGCCCTATTGGCCGCAACCGATATATTAGTGGTAAACGAGATTGAAGCGGCAAAGCTGCTGCATATACCCGATTTACCCATCAATTTGAGCGCTATTGCCAGCGTGTTAAGCAGCGCCAGTGAACAATTATGGGCTAGCTGGTCGGGGCAATTGTTAGTGGTAACACTGGGTGAATTGGGCTGTGTGGCATTACAGCCAAAGCACACGGCGCTGGCGATACCGGCTTTTAAAATAGAGGCATTAGACAGTGTGGGTGCAGGCGATGCTTTTGCGGCTGGCTTACTGTATCAACTGGCCTTAAACACCTCCCTGGCCGAGGCCTTGCGTTATGCAAATGCCTGTGGAGCAATGCTAGCATCAAAGCTTGGGGTACTGGACGTATTACCCAATCATGCTCAGGTAGCCAGTTTTATAGCGGCTGCCCCTCATTCGTCAACTACAGTGTGAATTATTTCGCTGATAGACTGTGATCTTTACACTTGCTTTTGTAAATTCTTGACTGATTTCGGCTATAATAGCAGCCGTGTTCAGTTCTTTGTAGGACTCTAATGCTTAAAACTCCTAGTCATGAGAATGTGTTTCAGCAATTACGTCTGGATCATCATAGTTCTCAACCTTATTATCAGCAATTGCAACAACAATTACTGGGTCTCATTGAGTCGGGTGCGCTTGCGCCAGGCCAGAATTTGCCCGCCGAACGAGCGCTAGCCGATTTACTGCAAATTAGCCGCACCACGGTTAAACGCTGCTACGACCAGATGCGCGAAGCGGATACTCTAGTAACGCTGGGGCGTGGTGGTACGGTGGTTCAGGCTCCAAAAGGTATTAGTCCAGAGATGGGGCGTTTGAAAGGTTTTACCGAAGAAATGCAGGAACTAGGCATGTCGCCCAGTACCAAACTGCTGGAACGTAAGATCGTGCAAGATCGTACTTTGGCATCGATGTTTGGTCGCCCGGCTGTGGCAAAATTCTTAAAACTGGTACGTTTGCGCCTGGCAGACGAACAAAGCATGTCACGGGAAGTTGCTTGGTATGACTTAACGCTGGCACCTTCGCTGGCAGATTGGGACGCCATGGGTTCATCTTATGCTTATTTACAGGAAAACTGTCAAATACGTTTCGCTAATTCTGAACAAAGCATAGAAGCGGTATTAAGCTCTGAAGAGGAATCTCAGGTTTTTGGCTTTACGCAACCCAGCCCGTGTTTATTGATTAAACGGCGTATTTATTCTGATCGTCAACAATTAGTTGAATATGTGGAAGGTACGTTTCGGGGCGATGCGTATGCGTATAGAATTAAACTGCAGGTGTAGCGTATCCAGATAATCTGATTAATGCTCGGGTGGCCGGAAAGAACTAAAACCACCCGAGACGCCAATCAGTTTGCTACTGAAGGCTTATTTCTCGATTAGAGGTTCTCGTTTCCGATTGTGATAGGTTTTGTTTTCGTGGCTTGCGCGGCAGTGGCAATATTCTTTTTGCGGATAGCCGTAATCTTTTGTGTCTTTTATGTGTTTTTTCCTCATGACATTTCACCTTTGGGTTAAAGAAACGATGGTTAAATTCTATAAAGCACTCCAGTTTAAAACCGTTATTTACATCACAATACTGACAGAGAGTTTAAAGCCGTTTCTGACCACTACGCGCTGTAATATGACGGTTTGATGATAGCGTACCTTATGTGTCATTTTTCTGCAACATTCCCAATACATCGCCTGCAACATTGCCCGATTGGGTGGAAGTTTGCCCCAGATTTCTCAAGGTTTCGCTACCTTGTTGCAGAGCCGTTTGTTGTTGTGCGGCTTGCGCTTGCTGGGTGCGTTGCTGGCGAATCAGGGCTAATTGCTGTCCGGCAATCACCAGCTCTGGATCGATACTGAGCTTATCGCTATACAAATCTGCCCAATGATCGGCATCGAATTTATCCAGTACCTCGGGCTTTATGCTGGCGATATGCCCCAGGTTTAATACGAAACGATCGATACCATTAAGAGCCACGGCTTTTTGCGCTTGGGCTAATAAAGATACGTATTCGATATTGAGATTATGGCCTTGTAGTTCTGGGGGTGGCGCGGGCAATAAACCACCTTGTAACAAGCGGGTAAAGGTGTTTTCCAGTAAAGGATCGAGTAGTTCGTTATTTAGGCGCTCGACCACCGGGCCGAGCATCAGCATTTTTTCTTCGTGGCGTTCGGCCACTTCGGTTGCCGTCATATTTTGATTCTGTTCTGATATCATCATGAACAAATCCGCATAAAACGCCGAGTTGATGCGACCACGCACATCTTGAATATCTTCCAATAAATATTGCAGGTTTAAATTGACTTCGAATGCGGTTTTTACCCCTTGACTGGCAGTTGCGGCATCGTAATAACTAATGCCACCCGGAAACAGCTGGTTTTCGCGGTTTTTCATGCTGCTGGGTAATTGCAGTGGCGGATTGGCCTGATAATCGATGGCTTGCGATTTACGGAACTGTTGCGCCTGTAATTGTTTAACATCGCCCAATGCTTCCATACCGGGGCTGTTACCGTAAATATCGCCGCCTTGCGTAGCCCAGCGTGGCACCAAACACGGGAACGATTGAAAGCCGGATTCGCGTAATACTTTTGTGGCATTGCCGGTTTCCCAATACACGGAACGAAACGGCATATTGGCGGCATCACGCTTGTTGGCTAGTCGTTCGTTACGCGGTTCTATAGCATGGCGTAAGGTAACCCAACTGTCTTGTTGCTGGTTTTTTACTAGATTCTGCACGGTGGTTGAACAGTTTTCGTAGCCAAACTCGGCGACGATTTCAGCGGCAGTTTTATCGAATTCGCGATACAGGGTAACCACATCGCCTTTCCAGTCGGTGGCGATGGCGTATTCGCCTATGGTAAACGGGTGCAGATGCAGGATATTTTGGTAATCGTCTGCCATTACGGCTGCGCCAGTACCAAAAGCGCCCAGTTCTTCGTAGAGCATGTGCAAGACTCGATAGGCATTTGAACGCGCCAGTACGTCTTGTACTTGCTCGGTGACTTTGTTTAACCAGATTTTGACATTTTGCTGCGCCATTAATTCTGGATCGCTAACTGCCAGTTTAAACCAGGGACGTGATGGACTGGTCATGCCCGACATCATGCCAGCGGCTAACACGCGCAAAGCGCGGCTGGCAGTGCTGTCGTATAGTGTATTATTACGCTGCCAGCCTTTGTCTCTATCGTTTACAAAATAACGGCCATTGCGTGGCAATAGGTAACGGCTGAGTTCTGACCAGTGTTGCCACCAGGAGGAACGTTCGTTTTTTAATACTTGCCAGCGTTGATTGAGTTTATCCAGTTCTGACTCACTCATTATTGCCCCAGCAGGGATTGTTTACCCAGATTAGTGTTGTTAAGCGGCTCTGCACCCATGCCTGTAGTGAGTAAAGTGCCATTTTGAGGGTTATTAGCCTGTGCTGCGGTATTGGCTCTGACCACGGCGGCGCTGGGTGTTTGTGCATATTGCGGGGGTGGCGGTGGCGCAGGTGGTGCGGCGGGGGCCGAGGCTCCAAAACACATAGATTTTCTCCAGATTGTTGATAATGACTGGAGTTTAGGGGGGGATGGGTGGAGTTATCCGCACTTTTGGGGGTTGGAAATATAGGCAACGCTCGTTAATCTTGAAATGCATACCTGGCATGCGAAGAATCCCTGCGCATAAATCTCCCAGCTGGAGATGATATGTAAACTACTTACAAACCCAATGCATCCAAAACAGCGGCCAATTTCAGCATCAACGCAGATTTATTGAATCAGGCTACAGAGCTGAATATCAACTTATCAGCCACTTTGGAACAGGCACTCACTGAAGTGATACGCCATAAGCAACGCCAACAGTGGCAACAAGACAATCAGCAATCTATCATGCAATATAATCAATTGGTAGAAAGCGAAGGTTGTTTCAGTGATAGTTTACGGAATTTTTGATGGTGCAATTTACGCTTTAGCTTAATTCGAATCGACAAACCCAAAACCGTTATCCTTATTTGCTTGATGTACTGAACGACTTTCTTGATGCATTGCAAACCCGTTTGGTTATTCCTGCGGTAAAACTGACCGGCCAGTAGCCAATATCACCCTTGAATCCATTATTCACATGGTAAGATGAGCATTATATGCTGAACACACATGAAATGATCTAGACAAATTTACTAACCAGCAAATTTGCATTTAAAATGAAGTATTGTATTTTTCCGACTTAAATATGAATTAATTATGCTTTTATATTTAGATAATTGCTGCTTCAACCGCCCTTACGATGATCAGTCGTCGGCCAATATTTTCCTGGAAACTCAAGCTAAATTGTATATTCAGGAAAATATTTTAAACGGAAAGTATCAATTGGTTTGGTCTTATATTTTACAATACGAAAACGATCAAAACCCTTATATTAACCATAAGCTAGAAATACACAAATGGAAACAACAGGCAAGCCAATTAGTTTCTGCATCAACAGAAATCATTGTTAGGGCAAAAAATTATCAAACAATTGGCATGCATGCAAAAGATGCTTTGCATTGTGCTTGTGCTGTTTCTGTTAACGCAGATTATTTTATTACAACGGATAAGCAATTGATAAAGGCAGGCAAAAAGCTCGCCGAGCTTAAGGTTATAAACCCGCTTTCATTTATCCAAGAGGAAGTTAGCTCATGAAAACAGACAATGAAGTAATTCACAGTGGCTTTGAATCCATTTTCTCCACCCTCGGAATGGTTGATGCCGAGCGTTTTATCATGTTAATTAAACGTGATAAATTTGATTATACCGAATGGCAAAAAAAACTATGGGCTAACGAGACGGTGGAATCCCTATCTGCACAAGCGCAAAAAGCATGGGAACATTCTGTTTGAATTTTGGGTTAGTTCATCCAAATCCATTCGTGAGGGCGAACTGCTTACAGCTAAATAATTTTTTAACGTAAAGAAAGTTACGATGCGCGTAGCCGTTTGAGAACAATTAAAGCTCTAACTAATGCGCATATAACCCACTCTACGCAACTATACAATTTAGGCTAAATCGATTATGAGCCAAGTGATTAAGTTTACCTAACAAATTCGCTTTTATCCAAAACGTATTGATTTTATAGTTTATAGCACGCCTTGCTCTATTGCCTGTAAATAGATAAATTCCGGTGCTTTTACGCCCGCTTTTTTCCTGATTTCCACCAATTCCGGTGACTCGAAAAAGCGCCGCGCATTGTCCAGCGTAGACCATTGCGAGAAATGGACGATGTTATTCGCATCGTTATCGTAGCGTAGTAATTGGTAGCTGATTTCGCCCGCGCTTTTCCTGATATCTGCGGCTTGATCGAAAACGGCTTTCCAGGCTGGATAGGATTCCACTTCGTGAATAATTAATACATAGGGCATGCACACTCCAAAATAGGTTGTTTTGCTATTAATTTTAACAGGTCTTGCTTCGCTAACTAGCGTTTTACTCAGCAGCTTGATTAGGAATAAGCTCAAGCAGATCGGTAACACCCACATCAATACCCTGTTGAGACAGCAAGGTAGTCGCCTGGCCACGATGATGGGTTTGATGGTTGAAAAAGTGCATCACCAAACTGAAAAAGTTTTTGTTGGCAGCGATGCCTTTCATGTTAGCGTAGTGTAAAACATGGCTTAAATCAGCTTCTGTCAGTGATTTTGCCCAGGCATTGATAACGCCATCCAGCCAATGCCGATGTTCTGTCAGACTAGGCAAATCTGTAAACAATAACTGATCAAGCCGTTCCGGTGATGGAAGTGCTTGCATGGGTGCAAGTGACAAATGCTGGCTGGGGTGAGCTGCAAAACGTTTGAGCCAAACGGTATCCGCCACCACTATGTGATTAAGTGTGCCAAGAATTGATGTGAAGTAAGCACCTTTGTCTGCCTGTATTTCTTCTGCGGATATTTGCGCTGCTGCTGCATAGAGCTTGGCGTTCATCTCTGTGTTGTAAGAGGCCATGAGAATGATATGATCGAGGCGGCTCATGATAGGGTTCCCAAAAATGTATATTCTAGCAGGGGCGTGGCTGGGTGGAACAGCGTAAAACCTAGCAGCTGCTATACATTTTTAGTTATTTGGTGGAATTTGTGGCACCCGCAGGTATTTTGGGCGACTAGGGCTTTATGGTGCGGTTCGTGACCTCACCGCACCCTACGATATTGTCAAAACACACTTGAATTATTTAACGAAATATCTTATACCCGCAAGTTTTTGGCAACTTGGCAGTTTTGTTATGCCCACGCTGGTTTACGATGCGCGCAGCAGCTTTGGTATCTTTAAAGTCAACCAATTGCGCGTCTAACCCAGCCTACGCTTTAGGTCGTAGGCTGGGTAGAACAACGTGAAACCCAGCAGAGGTATTGAAATTAGCAAACTTCTTTGCCATCAAACTGGACTTTAGTTTACAAACCGATAATAAAATACCTTTAGGCAGGTACGACGCAGTAGCTAGGTACCCAGGTTTTTTCCATTAAGGGCGTCGGGATTTCTTTATAATCGAATACCAGGGCTTCTTTAATCATGTTATCAATGTTAAAGAACAGTTTGGTTTCTGGGATGTCGTGGAAGAACATTTTGAACAGCGGCGGTGTAATCCAGGCTGAGACTTTAATGCCAAAATCGCCTATATAATTGCGGCGTTGGCCAATGTGCGCCAGTTCGTCTATGGTAATTTCGTTTAATAATTCGCGTAAACGCGCACAGGCTTCGGGTTCGTCGGCAAAAACTTCGTCCAGAATATTATCCACATAGCGATAAAACATAATGCCCATCAGCTCGGTTACAAAGGCAAACGGGCTCATTAAATCTTCCGGTAGTTTGGGGAAGAATTCGTAGACTTTTTGTGCGATGGGGCCTAAGGGTACCCATTCGGTTTTATCCAAACCTAAGGTACAAAACATTTCATGAAACAGACGTGTATGCGAAAACTCTTCAGCTAGGTGATAGCGGCTGATACGGTCGGTAACATCTTTTGAGTTGGCAAAATCGGGGGTTGCCGCCCATGCACCGGTAATACCCACCCATTCGTGGCGGGCAAATTTGTAAATACAGGTTAACAGCAAGGTTTTACGATCCAGCGTACTAACATCATCCTTTAGTTCTACATAATTTCTATAAAAAGCCTCGGGCTGGGCAAAAGGCTGTCTTAATGTAATGGGATTGGCTTTAAAATGCGCTAGTACGGCGCGTTTTTTAGTTAGATCTTGTTCGCTTTCCAACAAATCGCCGGAATGCTGCTGGGTAAAATCCCAATAATTTTCAAAATTATCCTGGCGCTGTTGAGAAGAACTGGGCGAAAAGATAGAAAGGTATTGTTTTACTTGATTCATAATTACCAGGCTGCTTATTGTGATAAGGTATTGTTAAATGGTCGTTTTTTGTGTTTTGCAAAACCCCTGCCTTCAAGCTGGCAAGCAGGGTGAATTGCCCTTGACATGTTTCCCGGTAGCAAACCTGAAGTTAAGCCAATAACATAGTAGCTAATTTTACCACACGCGGGGTCTGCTAAGAATCTATGTGCCAATTATTTGCTAAAGATGCCGTGCCATCCCCCCGAAATTAAGCGGGTAATGATCATCAAAATATAGGGTACCGACAAACTGGCTGGCGCCGCCAAATAGCGGGGCTGCCAGTGCGGGGCAAATTTGGCTTTATATTCATACAGACCTTCAAAATTGTAAAACTGGTCTCCAATATCAAAGATAGTGGTGCCTATTTTATGCCATAGCGGTGCCAACGGGTGCCGCTCCAACCCCGCCAAGGGTGCCATACCCAGCGAGAACCATTGGTAATGTCCAGCTTTGCCCCACAGCATTAATTCTGCAAATAGAAAATCCATAATGCCCTTGGGACTGGAGGGATCGTAACGCATTAAATCGATGGATAACTCCTCCAGTTGACTGGTTTTCCATAAATTGGCAAAAGCTTTTATTTCGCCCAATTCGTCTTTAATCACCACGATATCGGTGTGACGTAAATAGCTTTCCGAAAAAAATCCCAAGGAAAAGCCTTTTTCACGCGTATGTTTGTTTTGCAACCAAGCATCGGAAATTTGCCGTAAACGCGGCAAGGCGGCTTCTATGTCTTCTAGGTTAGACAGTATTTCAAAGCGATAGTTCAATTTGGTAAATTTATTTCTGGCGCTACGCTGATCTTCTCGCTTTTTACCTTCTAAGCTAAACTGACTTAAATCAATACGCGCTTCTTCACCCAGTTTAAACAGCGACAACCCCTGATCCAGATAATAGGGTAACAACTCGGCACTGACCTGATAAAACACCGCTTTGGCACCATAATTATCCGCCTGTTCGCGAAACTGCCAGAACAAGTCGTCAAATGCGGCATTGGCACCAATAGGGTCGCCCATGGCAATCCAGAATTGTGGGGTAATATCGAACATGATGAAAGCGTTGCGCTGCTGATTCCAGAATAAATACTTATCGCCCAACAACGCTAAAAACCCATGGGTATTAGCATAAGCCAGCATAACACTATTAGCTTCGCTCAGTTCGGCAGCATCCGGTTTAGCCAAATACTGCGGGGGCGCTACACTCAGCAAACGCACCAGACCGTAGCAAACCATCACCACACAGATGAGTAAACCGGCACGTAAAAAGCGCGGTGCATTGCCGTCATAAGAAAACTGCCACCACAAATCATGGGCATATTCCACATCGCGATAGGCAAAAAACCCCAGCCATAAGGAGCTCAACAATACCACGCTAGTCATCACCAGCCAGGTGCGGGTAAATGACATATGCAACAGCGAGGAACGTCGCGGAAAGTAACTGCGTGCGGGCAACATTAATAGAAATACCAACATTAACAAGCTGGCTTCTAACCAATGCCAACCTTTAAGCAAAGAAAACACGGCACCTGTCGCCAGCAATAACAAACTCCCATACCAGGCTGCATCTATTTTCAGGCGAATGCCGCGCGCCAGAAACAGCAGTAGTAAACCGATTAAGCTACCGGCCAGATGCGAAAACTCTAGCACCGGCAATAGCAGAAATTGACTTAAATCCTCACTGATATCTTCGTCTAGCGGAATAACACCAGAGAATAACAATAAACTGCCGATAAAGAACAAGAGTACCGAGCAGATTTGCGGCACAATGGCCGAAGCCAGACGACTAACCGCCAAACCGCTATCGACGATGATCTGGCGGCAATGGTAGACTTCGTAAGCGAACAGTCCGCAACCGGCCAGTAGTAAGGGTAGAAAATAATAAATCACTCGATACAGCAACAGTGCCGCAATTAAGATTAAATGCTGGTCTTGGGCTTCTATATCGGACATTAACCACAGAAACGCACTTTCAAAAATACCGATACCCCCCGGCACCTGGCTGATGACCCCTACCACTTGTGCCACCACAAATACGGCCAGAAAAGCACCAAAGCTGATATCGACTTTACCGAGCAACAGCACCCACAACACCAATGAAGACAATACCACATCCAGGCTGGCCACCAAGGTTTGCCAAACCGCCATGCGCGGTGAAGGTAAATGTAATTCGAAATTCTTGATGGTAAGCGGTTTACGCCAGAAAAACACCGCCAGCCAAAACACCGCCAAGCTGGCCGCACACACCAGGCTGACCCAATGTATGGCAGCCGGTTCTTGTACACTACTGACCAAAAAACACGGCAACAATAAACTACCTAACAAACCTAAGCTGAGTGCGCCCAATAAATAGGTTACGGTTTGGAATAAGGATATTTTTAATATATCCCAGCCTGGCACGCCCCATTTTGAATAAAACCGATAGCGTATGGAACCACCCGCAGCCCAGGCATGACCAGTATTGTTACTGATGGCATAGCCTAATAAAGCGGGTGGTATCATTTCCAACAACGGGATGTGTTTATGACCGGTAAACCGTAGCGCCAACCAATCATAGCCCGCTAATACCAGATAATTAATCACCGTTAAGGCAAAAGCCAGTAGAGCAATACGCCAGGGTGTGGTGCGTAAAGACGAAAGAATATCGTCCAGATTATGCGATTGTAGTTGATTGTGAACAATAATTAACGCACAGATAAACAACAGTAAGGGTAATAACTGTGCCAGTTTATGTGGGATTTTGCTTAAGGTTTCACGGTTCATGATTAGGTTAATTAAACGTTAGGTTGATGGCAAAACTCAACAAGTATTTGCATAATCATGGTTTATTTAGCGGCGATAGAGGTGGTAATCCCCTTTTGCCGATACACATCCAAAATTAAACGGGTTAATTTGGCATAGTCTTCATCAAAATGATGTCCACCGGGTAATTCTAAAATGTGCGCTTCGCTATTTTGTAATTGCGTACAGGCGGTTTCGGCTTTTTCTTCTGCGCCATACACACATAAGAGCTTTTGCTTGGGGATACGTGCCAACTCCGGCGCCAGGGGCTGCCCCTGCCCGCTTTGTCCTAACCAGCCGGAGACATGGATTTCAAAATCGGCAGTCTGGGCCAGAGCCAGCAATACCAATAAACTAACACTGTCCTTATCTTCGGCACTCAGGTGATTATATACAGCGGGCATGATATCGGCACCAAACGAATAACCAGCCAATATAAATTTTTTGCTACCCCAATGCTGACGGTAATAGTGCATGGTGCTACTTAAATCCGCCGCGACCTGTTCTGCGGGTTTTTGTTTCCAGAAATAGCGTAAAACATCGACCCCCACCACCGGATAATTTTGTTTGGCCATTTCACCCGCCACGGTACGATCCAAATCACGCCAGCCACCATCGCCTGAATAAAAGATAGTGACGCTATCACTGGCTGTGGCTGCGGGGACTTCTACCACGGGCATATTGGTTGCAGCCTCTTCGGTGTGATTAACCAGAATATTAATCTGCTGCACCAATAATGTATCTAAGGGCGTATCGTAAGCGGCAATGCGGGTATCTGCCTTAGCTAAGGCACGCACAAAAACCCCTGTTTTATCTTCTGGCTGATCGGCCCAGACCGATAACCAGTTACTGTTGAGGCTACCTTGATACTTTAAGATTAAGTCTTTGTCTTGTTGCTGGGTGGCCAACGGTGGACATAAGACTAAATCTTCGGGTAAATTGACCGAAAAATCGATAGAAACATGCGTGTTATCTGTTTTGCTATTGAGAGCATGAATAAAGGGTAATAACGCACCTTGCGAGATACCGCTAATAATATGCTGGGGCTGGATTAATTCGGCATGCGGCTCCAACAGCGTGTTAATTGCGTTATTTAAATGCGTGCTATCCAAACACTGACCAGAGGCGGCATTATAGTCGCTTAAAAAACGAGGGCTATCGACTATAAAGACGGTAACGCCCAATTCTGCCAGACGTTTGCCCAAAGTTAAGGCTGGATATTTTTGCGTATCGGCAAATACCAATGTGCTGGCCTTAGCACCCCATAAGGGTTTAGCAATTAAGCCGTTATAGCCCAGGGCTTTATACATTAAAGGGGGATGCGTATAAACCGCCCAGATAATGACGGGGGAAATCAGGCTTAAAAAGGCGTAAATAAGAGATCTTTTTTTGAATTTCATACAACTTTCGCTAAAGAGGCCGTGAAGTGTTTCATGGCGTGATGGGAATTTGTAAAAAGCTGGCAATTAACTGATTAATCTGCTCAGGATGGGTAAAGGGTGAAGCGTGTCCGGCACCCAATACGATTTCGATACTGCCCTGCGCCAACATTTGCGCCATTTCACCCGAGTGCGGTAAATCAATAATATCATTCTCTCCGGCAATCACTAAAGTGGGTGCGGCAATGGCTTGTAAATCACTGTGTTTAAGTTGCGGCTGGGTTTGCCATAATGTATTTAATTCGGCTTCCAGTTCGGCATGCCTATCCCCTGCCCCAGACCACCAGACCTGAAACCAGCTTTTTAGGGTATTCATTAGGCTATAAGACACATCAGGATCTGGCGTATCAAAACCACCAATCACACCACCCGGATGAAAATTGGCACTAATTGCCACGATGCGATCTACACGTTCAGGTGACTGCAAACCTAACAACAAGGCGATAATGCCGCCATCACTCCAGCCGACAATATCGGTACGCGTTATGGCCAGCCTATCCAATACTTTTAAGGTATCTTCGGCAAAAATTTCGTAACTGAGCACATCACTGCCACGGCTGGAACGCCCGTGTCCGCGCGTATCCACCAACACCACCTGCCGCCCGGCTTTTACCAGCCAGGGAATTTGCGAAAACCAGCAGAGTTTGTTACTTAAGCCGCCATGCAACATCAGCACCGGCTTGCCACTACCTATTACTTCGTAATGTATATGCGCTTGCCGATAATCGATATTACCCGTGACAACCGGCGCATCAGTGCTGTATTTCCACAGCATATAATTAAGAAAATTAGTAGACATGGGGGTTAGCCAAACAAAAATTGCCAGTAAACTTAACAGGAAAAATGCTGAAAGCATAGACAGCAATCGTTTCATAACAGGCAACAGTGACAAGCAATGTTTCATTATAACAATGATTGTTGCTGTGGGTGGGAATGAGCGGTTTTGTTTGGATTATGTCGGACTAAGGTAGCTATGAGCTGTGATGTTTTGTGTTTTTAACGTAGCCTGGATGAAATGTAATGGAATCCGGGGTTCGAAGCTGAAGCACTTTAAGGGTTTTTGGGACAAGATGATTTGCAGGGTGTTAGCGATATACGTGCCGACTTGTCGTAATACGGCTTCGCCTATTACGACCTATTCTGGCGTGTCGAATTGGATGAAATTTAATGGAATCCGAAGCGGGCTACATTTTATTATTTTTCGAAAAACACATTAAATTAATCGAATATCACACCTTTGATGTTTGATGTTTGATGTTGACGTCTGCTCTAATGCCAGTTTTTGCGCAACGATACAAAATATAATGGTAGGCCCAACCGTTACACTGAAGAAGTTATACGACATTTCGTAGCCTAGCACCGCTGTAAATATCAAACTTAAGCCGATGATCGCAACTGTCAGAAAGTGATTGTTTATTGACAAATTTTTTGCCAGCGAATCAAGGTAAATGAAACGTGCTACGACTAACAAACAGAGCAAGAAAATGCCCCCTTGAGGCCTTAAAAACCGAATATAAACAGCTACACCTCTTTTACGTTCTAATTGATAGTTCATATGCTGTTTAAACAAATCCCAATGCTGGAAGATGTGTATTAACTCAACAATAAATGCTAAACCCACCACCATAAACAAAAACCAATCCAGTGTGCGAATGACAGGCATTTTTTTGGCGTAGAAATAAAGCGCAAAATTTATTGCAAAATAAGCAAATGCGGTAGGAGCCAGGATGGGATGGATTAACATACTGCCAAATAAGAGTGTAGCCGCTGCCACTCTATAGCTATGTAAATGTAACAGAAGGCAAATGGCCAACACGGTGAAAATCAGTGCCTCCATGCGCACCATATTCGCCGCAAATATCAGGGGTGGGGTTACCAGCAACAATGTGGATAAACAGCCGATGAGCCATGAGTCTGACAACTTTCGAAAAGCCAGTGCAAATAGACAGACACCCAAGGCAACGGTTACTTCACAGGTGTAACGGGCAACTTCTATGCTATGTCCAAACAGGGCTAAAGCACTTCCTATAAACAGTGTAAAGCCGTCTGGAACCCAGAATATTCCTTGTGGCGCATTTATATTGGCGGGTTGAAGTGACTGGTGTTCCGCCCACCATAAGGCTGGCAGATAAAATCGCGCTTCGTCGTTGCAGGGTAACGGAAAACCAAGTTGATTCAAGTAGGCCAGCAATAAAACTATAGCGCCAGCCAGAATAGCAAATAGTTCATAAAAGCCAATAAGGTAAGGGCGATTAATTTGTATTTTTGTCATCTGCATTTGGGCATGGATATTGAGTGACTTGATAGCCAAAGCGTTTATCAGTTGAAAACCATTGGTCTACAATAATTTCTGTGGCGCTATTCTCATCGGTACTTTTATACTGTGGTGGACTCAGTTCCCGTACCCGTAACATTTGACAGTTTTCTTTATCGGCATTAGAAAAAGGTGTTACTACTGTTTCCCTAACCGGTTCGCAACTAGCTAAACGATTTGCAGCGCCTATTAAATAGGGAGAAACCACATCATCATCATCGAACAGTATTTTATTGATACCGTTCTTTCCACACTTTACTTTTGCTATTGCTGCTATGCCGTCTTTCATTTTAGAAAAGCTGCTCACATCATTTAGGTGAGTAGCGGAAAAAATTATGTTGCCCTTAATATTGTAGGTAACCAACCATTGCATGCAATAGTAACAAACAGCAATCAGGCACAGTTTGCTTGTTTTGGACAAAGTCATAATTGTCTGTAAATTTATTTAGAATGAGGTTATCAGCTTGAAAGGTGCATTAACAATAATCGACGGCTATTTAGCAGACTGTGTTTGTAAGACTAGTCTGTCAAAACAGCTAAATACCAGAGCTTTGCTAGCTGTTTTTACTTTTTTGCGAAGTAGTATAAACCATTGTTTCACACATCTAAAACAGTTGGTTAATAAAAACCCGCTTGTCTTGCGTTATCGAATAAGTTAGACGCTACTGGATTATTATTAAGCATAAAACGCCACATTTTTTTGCGCCTGGAGTGAGCATTGTGAAAACCGCATTCAAAATAAGGTGTTAGCGGTATACGTGCCGACACCCATTAGACGTAGCCTGGATGAAATTTAATGGAATCCGGGGCTCGAAGCTGAGGCGCTTTAGGGATTTTTGGGACGGGATGATTTATAGGGTGTTAGCGATATACGTTCCGACTTGTCGCAATACGGCTTCGCCTATTACGACCTATTCAGGCTTGTCGAGTTGGATGAAATGCGATGGAATCCGGGTTTCGAAGCTGTGTTGCTTTAATGATTTTTTGGGCGATAAGATTTTCAGGGTGTTAGCAGTATAAGTGCCGACACCCGTATTTAGTTACACTACATACGGGCTACACATTGATTGATAAACTAAACTTCTGAGCCTGAAGGTGACTGTAGCGGCTGGACACTAAAGCGAAGCCCTAAAGCTCTTAGAATTGCAGAAAAGTTACTCAAGGCCGGATTACCCTTTTCAGATAAGGTACGATAAAGGTGAGTTGGATTAAGTTCCGCAGATTCGGCAACCATTTGCAAACCCCCAAAAGCCTTGGCTACTTTTCCAAGTACAATCAAAAATTGGCCCTGATCACCATCCGCAAGAATAGTGTTTAACAGTTCAATAACGTAATCAGGGTTTTCCCGAAACTTTGCTTCCATGACATCAGCATGTGTTATCTCTTTCATGTTAACCTCTCGTTTGCCAGTTACGCCTGTATTCGCAAGCGGTGTGAATATCGTACACCTATTGCCATTATTCAAGAGCTGGCAATAGGTTGATAGTAAAGGCTTGGCGACAAATACTTATCACCAAGCCCGCTCTTTTTTAAGCCATGTTAACGGCGCTTAATATCCATTTGACTGATCCGCTTAAGCGCTTAATCCGGCAGGGCAAACACAGTAAAAGCACCGCCCAATTTGGTATAGGAACTTAAACTTCTGTAAGCCCCCACTGCACCCAGACCTTCTGAATTGGTTGCAGAGGTACCGTCGTCCAAACCTGCCGCGATGCCAATACCGGCCCAGCCGCCGATACCGGATAGAACGCCGACATATTGTTTGCCTTCATATTCCCAGGTATTGACATTGCCAATGATGCCGGAAGGTGTTTTAAATTTATAAAGCTCTTTTCCGGTTTTAGCGTCTACCGCTTTCAGATAACCTTCCAGCGTGCCATAAAACACCACACCACCGGCAGTTGCCACAGAACCGGACCAAACAGAGAATTGTTCTTTGTTAGACCACACAATTTTGCCGGTTTTGGCATCAAAAGCTGTAAATTGGCCCAAATTGGTGGTTCCGTCTTTTTGACCTGTCATCACATCGGTACCTGGCGGCATCATACTTACGGTGGCACCCACGTAAGGTTGGCCAGCGGTGTAAGAAACTTCGAATGGTTCGTAGTTCATACAGATGTGGTTGCCGGAAACATAGAACAAACCCGTTTGTGGAGAGTATGAAACAGGTTGTTGATTTTTCGCGCCTAACACTGCCGGGCAAATTCCTGCGGTGTTAACATCTTCACCATGGATTTCCGGACTGTAATCAGAGGCGACAACGGGGCGGCCCGATTTCATATCGATGTGCGTAGCCCAGTTAACGGCTTTGTCGAATTTTTCGGCAACCAGTAATTCGCCCGTTTCCCGATCCAGCGTATAGCCAAAACCATTACGGTCAAAGTGAACCAAGGTTTTACGCAATTTGCCGTTAATTTCTTGGTCTACCAAAACGGATTCGTTGATACTATCGTAGTCCCATTCATCGTGCGGAGTGATTTGGTAAACCCATTTAACTTCACCGCTGTCAGCATCTCGCGCCCACAAGGACATGGACCATTTATTGTCACCCGGACGTTGTGCCGGATTCCAAGTGGATGGATTGCCAGAACCGTAGTAAATCAAGTTCAATTTAGGGTCGTAGCTGTACCAACCCCAGGTGGCACCACCTCCGATTTTCCATTGATCGCCTTTCCAGGTACTTAGGCTGGATTCAGGGCCGACTGGTTGAACCTTGCCCTCTTTCCAAGCCGTGGTTTTGCTGGGATTAATTAAAGTGTCTTTATCTGGCCCCATGCTGTAGCCTTTCCACTCTAGTTGACCCGTATTGATATTGAAAGCCGCCAAAAAGCCGCGCACTCCAAATTCACCACCGGCAATACCCGTTATCACTTTGTCTTTTACCACTAACGGGGCATTGGTGTTGGTCATGCCCAATTTAGGATCACCATTTTGCACGCTCCATATTCTTTTACCGGTTTTCGCGTCCAGAGCAGTAAGAACGGTATCGGCTTGTTGCAGAAAAATTTTGCCATCGCCATAAGCCAAGCCACGATTTACGGTATCGCAGCACATCACAGGAACAGTAGCGTCTGCGTTTTGGACTGGGGTAAATTCCCAGATGACGGCTTTGGTTTTTTGATCGATGGCATAAACGGTGTTTGGGAATGGCGTATGAATATACACCACGCCGTTAACCACTAATGGCCCACCTTCATGACCACGCAATACGCCAGTGGAAAAAGTCCAGGCGGGTTGCAGATTTTTAGCGTTTGCAGTATTGATTTGAGAAAGTTTGCTATAGCGGGTTCCTGCGTAATCTCCACCCCAAGTTGCCCAGTTGCCAGGGTCTTGTTGTAATTTTTCAAGATCACTGTTGGCCATCGTTACAGCGGGTGCCGCAAGAATTGCAGCTATAGTTGTAGCAAGCAACCAGTTATTGACAGGCTTATTCATAGTGTACCTCCAGGTAATCTGTTAAATCGACAGAGTGTGTTTTATAGTTGTTAAGACTTGTCTGTGCAGCGTCGTCATTGTTTATTCGAATGCTAATTAGCGTGGATTAAAGACGCGATGAAACAACTTTACCGGTCAGTTTTTCGACAGTTTTTGAATCTGTCAGATTAAAATATATTACAATTAGTGCTGTTATTTTCATAGGTTTATCAAATGTTTCCGTTAAAAGCATGTATATAAAACATCTATTTATGAAATTAGTAAAATATCGATTTTCTATGAGTTAATAGGTTTTTCCTATTTAATTAAAAAGACAACACGTTTTATGATTGTTAAATTGAATTGGTTAACGTAGCCTGGATGAAATGAAATGGAATCCGGGGTTCGAAGCTGAAGCGCTTTAAGGATTTTTTGGACGGTATAACTTGTAGGGTGTTGGCGGTATAAGTGCCGACTTGTCGCAATACGGCTTCGCCTATTACGACCTATGCAGGCTTGTCGAGTTGGATGAAGGAATCTGGGATTTGAAGCTGAAGCGCTTTAGGGCTTATTGGGGAGGGTTGACTTGCCGGGTGTTAGCAATATAAATGCCGACACCCGTATTTCGTTCCACTACATGCGGGCTACATTGGTGAATTACTGCGGGTGGTTTTGCCCATAATCAGCATAAAAACTAGCTAAATTGGCAATATCCTGATCAGTTAATTGTGAAGTAACGCCATTCATGTAGGGGTGAATGCGTTTATTATCGCGAAAATCTTTAAGTTTTGCGGCCAGATAACCTTTTTTCTGTCCCAGAATATTCGGCGACATCACCATCGCCACGCGAATATTTTGCGGCCCATGACAGCCACCACAAGTTAAATAGGCAGTGCGTTCGGCTGCGGCTGCTGTATCGGCAGCGGGGGTTTTTTCAAACACTGCACAGCCTTGCAGACCAACAGCCAGTAAACTGATGGTTAACATCAGGCTTGCAAATCGTTTTATCGTTTTAATCATCACTCTGTTTACCATTTTTTAGCGGGTAGACGGGAATAGAATTCACTTAAATCTATAATTTGCTGATTGGTGAATTTTGCGGCGATATCTTCATGCCCTTCGCATTGGTTACCCTGATTGCGACAGCCTGCCAGCCAGCCACACAGATACAATGGTTCTTGACCTGCCAAATTGGGTACCGTATCAGAAACACTGATACCCTGGTTGCCGTGACAACTGCTGCATTGACTGTCAGCCAAATTTTGAATGGTTTTGATTTTGCTCTCGGCCAAATCAAAACCGGCGGTATTACCCAAGGCATGTCCCATATGCTGATGGCTAATGCCCTCAGGACAGCTTCCTGATTGTGCTGCGGCAAAAACAGCAGTATTGAGCACCCATAAACAAAACAGGGCCATTACCTTGAAATTAAAGCTTATTTTTGAATAATTTTTCATAGAATGCATCATTAAAACATTATATTACCGGAAACATACAAGGTATTGTTTGCTTCAGGACTGCGTCCGTTACCATCGTAATTGCTATAGGCACCATTGAATTGTGTATAAGCCCAATATTGCATAGACAGGCGCAAATTTAGATAAGGATCGGAGCCTGCAACACCCTTACCAAACGGTACATAGTCGGCTTCGAATAACAATGAATTGGTATTGGGCGAACCGTTAAAACTGCCCGTTATAGCATTGCCACTACCGTATAAGGTAGGATCTATACTGCCGGTCATATTCATCCAGCCCACGGTTAAATTATAGGTTTGCTTATAAGTCCACATCCCCATCATCATGAGACTATTCAGGTGATTCTGGCTGTTTGCCGAGATTCCTAAGCCTTGACTAGCAGTCATATTCATTTCGTCGCGGGTATATCTAAACATAGCCATCAACATATTATCGTCGTTCAGCATATAAGAATAATTTGCATCGGCGTTATATTCAACATAGGTATCCAATCCACTGGAACGTTGATATTGCGGAAAAACCCGTGCTGCTAAACCATAGGTACCTATCATCATGGTATGTGGACCAACAGTATGTTGTAAAAATGCCCGCCAATAGGGTGCTGGACCATCGATTTGTCCGGTTTGTAAAGACGTACCGTGCGCAGCGCTAGATACCCCCAACCCTTGTTGCATCACCCTGGCTTGTGAAGTGTACGCACCCGCTTCCAGATACAGATGATTATTAATCATGGTATAAAGGGTAGCGCCCGCCGTATAGGCACCCGACATCAAACCCTGCAAATAGGGGTGAGCGGCAGGTTGCACAGTAACCGAAGACTGAGTATAGGGATACATCCACGCATAGGTAGACATCCAAAAATCAGACATAGTGGGTGCATTGTTAAGCGATAAACCATAGGTGATGTTATTACCGTTGTAAGCTAAGTGATTAGCATAACGTATATCAGCCATTGCCAAACTGATAGAGCGACCAGTCTGTGGACTAATATTCATCTGTAGATAACTGCCGATTTTATTGGTAATACGTCCTGTGTAATACACTGCTGTCCAATCATTTACCAGATTATTATTAGCTGATGATTGATATGATTTATTACTGACATAGGCATCACCCGTATTATCCTTCTGGGTATTAGTGAAAGACCCTACTATTTCCAACGAAAACGGATTCAATGCATCTGGCAACTTATTAGCATTACCCGCCACATAACCATCCAGCTTAAATTTTTGACCGTATTGGGTTAACCAAGGCCCATAGCCTTGCATATGGCAAGCAGTACAAGGCTCACCCGTTTGACGTGAAAACGCGGTGGTCGCCCAACTTGATTGCAGCGGAGCCAAGCAACACAGAATAATTAAACACAGCCGGTAGAGCCGCATTTTTTGGGTAGTAAATGAAACTGCTAAAACCATTTTAGACTCAATGAGGAGACAAAAATTACTGAATAGCAATTTTTATACCTATTAATATAAGCCACTGTTTCTTATATTTACAGCCCAATTGTACGGAGAAAAATAACGCTGGATTGACTCAAAATTAATTAAACTATGTTATTTAACACATTTTTACTGTGTCATATAACCTAAAAATAGTAGCGTAGAAGCTACCTGCTAGCATTACACAGCTGAACAAATTTACGCTTTTAATTCTTATTTATACTTTATTATCATAGTGTTAAGAATATTTTTTCTAAATATACCCAGCTAATTTAAGAAAAAATCTAGCGAATTTACACCATAGCTTGCGCGCTACTGCGGAATTATTTTTAATTAAACTATGTTATATAACACAGTTTAATTAATTAACTGACTTCATAAGTCAATTTTTAACGCTTACGCTATCACAGAGTGAGTGTTGCGGCTCGTAAGCTCACCAATCGGGGTTTACAATTAATTAAGGTTTAATTGATCCTGAAAAGACCATAACCAAAAACCAATGACCGTTAGCAACAACAGCACGGCGATGAGTGTATGCGACTTGGGAATGGCATACTCAGCAGCGATTATTTTTTTGCCATCCAGCATGGCACGCAGCAAATTCTCACGCTGCCAATAACTACTGAACAAAACACCCATAATGTGGATTAATACCAGACATATCATTAGCGTGGCAGCAACATCGTGACATTCTTCCAGCTCTGCCCCACCCAAATCAGCATAGATTAGCCAACCTGAAATACTGCATATCAGACCGACTGACAATATTAGCAAAATGGCAATAGCACCCAGAGGGTTATGTCCAATAGTCGGCTTGGATTGTCTGTTCGGTAAATTTTTAAGGTAGTGGAGCGTGGTGGCAGGTTTATACAAAAAAGCCGTAAAACGCACGTAACGACTACCGACCACACCCCAAAACAGGCGAAATAGTAATAAAGCAAAAAAGCTAAAACCACTGGTGATATGCACTAAGGCCCAACGCTCGCTCTCGGCACTAAAATAGGCCAGCAAAAAGTTAAGTACCAGTAACCAGTGAAAACACCGGGTCGGCAAATCCCACACCAATCTGCGTTGTTCCATAACGGTTTTACCTATTAATGCCCAAGTGATAATAAATAGCTAAGCACATCGCCTTTTTCTTGAGCCGTGCATTCGCGACTCAGCACATCTTTACAATTACGCTTAAACCATTTATCCACTTTAGCGCCACTGGTAAAGCGTTCGGCATTGGCTGCTGGGGCCATGGGTTGTATCTCTTTTTCGGTAACAATATGTTTGCCGGGCATTAAGGGATTATCGGTATGACAACTGGAACAACTCCAATCGCCACCGTGGCGCGCTTTAAAAAACTGTTCGCCACGCCCGGCATCAAAACCCGTAAAACTGGCAGTATCGGTTTTGGCTTGTGCTGAAAACTGGCTTAAAAAATCCTGGGCTTGTTCGGCTTTAAGCGGGTAACTGCTTAGAGCCGCAATCATTAGGATTAGCAGGCTGATTTGGTTAGTCTGTAAACGCATAAGGGCTATTGATAAATGGTGAGTTTAATAAGGCATACCGATAATTTTTTACCGCCTGTCTGTTGCTTGAGTAATTTACACCAAAAATAGGCAAACGAATCAAAAGTTCAGTTTTGATTGATTTTAGCGAAAAAAGTTTAAGTAAATGTTTTGGTAACTATTCAGCTTATTTTTTTCAATTAGAATCAATGGACTATAGGATGCGCTGAACAACGTGAAGCGCATCTGTGGCGATTGATGCGCCTCCTGACGTCGGCACATCCTATCTAGGCTTACTTTTACGGTGAACAGTTACAAAATATCTAAATTACCTCGCGTAGCCACGATTAGCAACAGATGCTGCATAGGATATTGATTTATATATAATTATTACTTAACCTTACTTAAGTTTAATCGCTTCGTGATTATTTCTGCCTGATCAGGCATCCCTAAGTCTTCCAGCAAACTCACTAAATTGGCATTCACTGTCAAAATATTGGGATGTCCTGGTACTAAGCTGTTTTCTAAAATTGCCAACGCCTGTCTCATTAGGGGTTCGGCCTCGGCTAGGCGGTTGGTGTCCTGAAGTAATCGAGCGAGGTTGTTGAGATCTCTGGCCACATTGGGATGATCTATCCCAAAGCTGGCCTCATCAATTGCCAAAGCCCTGCGCATCAGTGGTTCGGCCTCGGCTAGGCGGTTGGTGTACTTAAGCAATTGAGCGAGGTTGTTGAGATCTCTGGCCACATTG
This sequence comes from Methylomonas sp. AM2-LC, assembly GCF_039904985.1. Lineage (NCBI taxonomy): Bacteria > Pseudomonadati > Pseudomonadota > Gammaproteobacteria > Methylococcales > Methylococcaceae > Methylomonas > Methylomonas sp. AM2-LC. The sequence goes on along the minus strand of NZ_CP157005.1, from coordinate 2,203,232 downwards.
GGATGATCTATCCCAAAGCTGGCCTCATCAATTGCCAAAGCCCTGCGCATCAGTGGTTCGGCCTCGGCTAGGCGGTTGGTGTACTTAAGCAATTGAGCAAGGTTGTTGAAGCGTATTGCGACATTGGGATGATCTACCCCAAAGCTGGCCTCATCAATTGCCAAAGCCCTGCGCATCAGTGGTTCGGCCTCGGCTAGGCGGTTGGTGTCCTGAAGTAATCGAGCGAGGTTGTTGAGATCTCTGGCCACATTGGGATGATCTACCCCAAAGCTGGCCTCATCAATTGCCAAAGCCCTGCTCATCAGTGGTTCGGCCTCGGCTAGGCGGTTGGTGTCCTGAAGTAATCGAGCGAGGTTGTTGAGATCTCTGGCCACATTGGGATGATCTACCCCAAAGCTGGCCTCATCAATTGCCAAAGCCCTGCGCATCAGTGGTTCGGCCTCGGCTAGGCGGTTGGTAGCCTTAAATAATTGCGCAAGATCATTTAGCGTCCATGATAGTAAACCATCATCGCCAAGCGGCGTTGCTTCCTCTAATGCGGCTTTCAGTTCAGTTTCAGTTTCCCCCCAACGCGCCAAGGTCATCAAAATTTTGCCAAGCCGTAAGCGTAACTCCACGCGGTACTTGGCCTGCGGTAGCAAAGTCAAATACTCACGCAGAAACGCGATTTTAGTTTCCGACCAGGAATTGAACGTCAACCCCTCCCCCAACATTTTCACTTTGTCGACGAACGACTCAAGTTCCCCTGCCCGCAAACTATCCCAACAAGTAATTAACTCATCAATTTCCGTTAAGTAATCCAGTTGTGGTTCAAACTCCGCACGATTGACGATCCAGGTACCCATATTGTCTAAGGGAATGCTGCGCACCTCACGAAGATAGACTTTGGCGTATTCGGGGTTTCCCTCTTTTACATGCATGTTGGCCAAGCGCAGCTTCTCGCTCGCTCGTTCTTCAGCCGTTCCCACTTCGGACAAGTAGTCGAGTCCAGCATGTAAATCTGCTGAGGAAATTGCGTTATGTGGCGCATCAAACTCGCCATTGTGCAGGCGCTGGCGGTATTCTTCGCGCTTGCGATTTCTCTCCTCTATGGATGGATAAAACTGCGCAAAAAACTCCACCAAAAATGGCAGCCGTTGCCGTGCGCCACGACTGACGTTCATCGCCAGCCAGATATCAAAAAAACCTTCACGTATGGTGTAGAAGCGCGAACGTTTATCGTCTACGTTTTCGATTGAGCGGATATATTGCGATGTAGACAAACGTTTCAGTAACGTTGAGACTTGCGCCTGTTTCATGCGCATTTTAGCGGCGATTGCCGTGGGTGTTTTAGGCTGGTCACGCATGATTGCCAGGGTTTCCAGTACCGCCCGTTCTTGTGGGCCGAGGTCGCGCATTCTATCCTGATAGAAAGGGGTGATTCTATCCAACAACAGTTCAAACTGCCGCTTCACCTCCGAAACTGCCTCATGGGCAATTAACTCGTACAACATTAAGGTCAGGCGCGGACTGCCACCCGTCATCCGATACAGCGCCAACAATTTTGGCCGCAGTTGGCTAAAGTCTGCCAGTAAATCGTTACGTTGTTCCCACTCCAGATTTTTGTGTATCAAGGCTATGGTTTGTGTTTCGGACAGTTGATCAAGAATCTGCACATCAAAAAAGTCGTAGAAGGGTTGTTTATGATCGGTAATTCCACCGAAATGCAGCGGAGCCGTTGCCACCAGCAAGCAGCCGTTGTCTTCCATGAAAAAACCGCGTAGCGCCGCAATGGAACGGGTATCTTTGATTTGCTGTTCGAAAACCTGGTGCAAGTTCTCCAGCATAATGATGAGCGCTTGCTGGGTTTGGCGACGGCGCTTGCGAATGGCCTGAATCAGCGTATCGACGATAATTTCATCGCGTTCCTCACTTGCTAATTGTTGCTGCAATTGCCGCCATTGCGGTTCATCCGGCAAAGTGTCACTCAGAATTTCACACACGCCCAACAAAAAATCGCAGAACGAAAGAACGCGATGCGATTCTTCTGCAAAGCGCACCACGTGGTAAGCACTTGTCAACGCCACATCGCGGCCAATTTCATCTTCGATGAGTGATAATAAATGCGTTTTACCAATACCACGCGGCCCGATAAACAGAAAGTGATGTTTGGGTTTCTTGTTAATCGTTTTGCGCAAAATCTCGATAACATCCTGGAATAGCGACTCCCGACCCACAGTGATACTGCGTCTATGCTCTGGACCTGTGATACCGGCGCGATACAGACCTAATTGCGAACTGGGACGCGAATCACGCATAGTATTTTCTCCACCAATCTTTGAGTAAACCGCTGGCAAAGTCGTATTGGTCTGGCGATGCCTCTACCACGTAAAAATCGTTTTCGAGATCGCGCAGCAACTGATTGAACAGACGTTTTCGCTCATGATCGGCTGGCGAAATACCTAGCGATTGAATAATACGTTCAAACTCTTGTAGCAATGTCGAACGCTCCAGATCAACTGGGCTTAGGCTTAGTTTGGCCAATAGCGCATAGGCGGCTGTGCGTTTGGGTTCGTCGTAATATTGATGGATGCGCGAGTAGTAATGTTGCAGTTTGTCGCGTGCTGCGCTGCTAACGATCAAATCGCCAAATGCGATTTTGACATCGTTCAAAACCAGTGGCCGAGATTCTCGTTTACTGGTGCGATAAAGATCCTGGGTGATCATTTGCAAAAATAATGGCACTGGACGACCAATTCGTTGTGCCACTTCCCTGGGTATACCCTCATCCATGTCCACATCACGCTCTGCTAACATGCGCAACACAAACTCCTCGACCTGAGACGAGGTTAAGACAGGGAGACGTTCTTCGTGCAAAGCGTTGATCAAGTCGAGGGAATCCATTGCATCCAGGGTGCTGGAAAGATTGACTGAGCCACCCAGCAGCCAACGCACAGAATCATGCTTTGGACGCGGATTCAGGCAATGACCACGAAACCAGGCTAAAAACGGACGCACCAAATCCGGATGGTTACGCTTCATGTTCAGGATCATATCCGGAAATTCGTCTACTATGAATAGCAACGGTGTTTTCGATTGCCTAACCACGGTGAAGAAATCATCATCCCCCAAGGCCTTCCATTCATCGTGCAAATTGGGATTTTGCTGACGCAGTGCCACTTTGAATCCGGCAATCTCGACTTTTTCCACTTGACCAAGTAGCTTTCCAATACATTCAGAACCGGTTTGAAATATGTTGCGAAACAACTGCGGGTGCTTTGCTTCGAAAGCATCCAAAAGTGTCAATAGAAATTCGGCGGGATGATCAATATCTTGCACAAATATTGAAATTGCAGAATACCCTGCCTGTGGATATGCAGCCAAATGATCCATAACGCTGGTTTTGCCGGTTCGACGTGGTGCCGTCAACAAAACGTGTTCGGTTCGTAAAGTTTCCCATAACAGATCTATGAAATCATCCCGAAACCACAGATCCTCTGGCTCCAGTGGCGATCCTGTATAAAAATCGGACATAAAATATTCCTAGACAATTTTGTTGTATAACCATGTTGTTAATTAATTATATACATAACAAAATTGTTGTACAACAAAAAACATTCTAAGCGGATTGGGTTGCTACAACCCTTAAGCCAACAGCTAACTGTGGCATAAGCTGATAGTTTCGATTGTTGGGTTAGCGCTATTGAGCCAACCCAACAATCGTGCGTAATTGATTAATGCAATTTTTGCAAAGTCTGCAAAAACTGCGCGGCATCCTGATAACCCACTACCCGACTACTGGTTTTTTCCTGCCCATCTGCTGCAAAAAAGATAATGCCCGGTGGACCAATTAAACCAAAGCGTTTTAATAAGGCTTTATCGTTTTGATTGTTTTCGGTAACGTCGGCACGTAAAAGTACAGACTGCGCTAGGTTTTTTTGCACTTCGGCATTTTTAAACGTATAGGCTTCCATTTCCTTGCAGGACACACACCAATCCGCGTAAAAATCCAGCATAACCGGTTTATGTTCGGCTGCCGCCTGTTTTAGCCTGGCATCCAGTTCTGTCGTACTATGTACGGCTTCGAACACCAGTCCTGATTTAACGGGCGTGCCGCTGTTTTGATTAGCCGTAAAACCTTGCAAAGGTTGCAAGATAGAGTAGCTTCCGGCACTTAAACCAATGATTTCCAGGCTACCGGCCAGCAACACTATAAAACCCAGGCCTTTAGTGAATTTTTGCAGCGGCGTAGCAGGCACTGGCTGCGGTGCAAGTGCATTTAAAAACATGGCCGACATAATCAACAACAACGCCACCAGCAACTGCGTGATGGCCTCCGGCAGGATGCGCGACAGCATCCATATCGCCACAGCCAGCATAATGACGCCAAATACGGCTTTGGTGGTATTCAGCCAGGCACCCGATTTTGGTAAAAATTTGCCAGCAGAAGTGCCGATTAATAATAAGGGTAAGCCCATCCCCAGTGCCATCACAAACAGGGCTGATCCGCCCAATAACACATCGCCACTCTGGCCGATAAAAATAAGGGCGGCTGCCAAAGGCGCTGCCACGCAAGGACCTACTATCAATGATGATAAGGCCCCCATAATTGCCGCCCCCAGATAGGAACCATCACGATGCTTATCGCTGGAGTTTAATACCCGCGCTTGCAGCGCTTGTGGTAATTCCAGATTATAAAAACCGAACATGGATAAGGATAACAGCACAAACAAGGCGCTAAAAGCCGCAATCACCCATGGATCTTGAAATGCCGCTTGTAGATTACTGCCAAACAATGCGGCCAGAACGCCAAACAGGGTGTACATAACAGCAGAAGCCAGTACATAACTTAAGGATAATAAAAAGGCTTTACGGGTGGTAATTCCGTCTCCCTGACCGACAATAATGCCGGATAAAATGGGGATCATGGGAAAAATACAGGGGGTAAAGGCCAACAATAATCCAAAGCCAAAAAAGCTTAGCAGCGTAACGCCCAAGCTATCATTTTGCAAAGTGTTAACAATTTGATCCTGCTCAGAGAGCGGTGCTGTTACGGGAACTGACGAGGCTTCTGCTGCCAAAGCACCTGACAGCGCAGGTAGTTGCAAGTTTACTTGGGTCTGCATGGGGGCATAACATACGCCGCGATCGGCGCATCCTTGAAATTTGGCAGTTAGGGTAAGATTTTGCGCGGCACGCTCGGAGCGCAATAAGGGTATATCAGCACTCACTGCCTGATGATAAATCTCCACCAGCCCAAACTCAGGATCGTTATGCGTTTCGCCCACCGGCAAGGTATAGCTACCCAATTTAACGGAACTGACAGCATCCACACTGATTTTCAGTTTGTCTTTATATAGATAATAGCCTTCCGCTGCCACCCAGCTAACATGCAATGTACCTCCGTCTTTCACTTCGGCAAAAAATTGAAAAGCTTGTTCGGGTTCCAGCAGTTCCTGGTTAAATAAACCCGGAATTAAGGCTTTAACGCCCTGCCCTAGTTGCACTAAGGCGGGCGTATCAGCCACCTTGACAGGCTGGGGTATGCTTAATTCCAACAGATTTTTCTGTGGCGGGTAACAAACCCCAATATCGGCACAGCCCTGATATTTAACCTGTAGTTTGAGAGTTTTTTCGTTCTGTAAATTTTTTATGGGCAGACTGATTTTTATAAAATCGCGATACACCACTTGTTCGCCAAATACGGCATCCTGTTCAATTTGTCCGGCTGGCATTTCAGCCTCGCCCAGTTCAATGCCAGCTGTTTGCGATTGAAATTTAAATTTATCTCTATACAGGTGATAACCGGAGACTATGCTCATTTCCAGCTCTACCTTATCGGCCGAAAACATGTCGGCAGTCAGTTTAAACACCTGTTCCGGTGGCAAAATATCCTGGCCTTCGATAGCGTGGCTTATGCGGGCAACACTTAACAACAAAAGTAGAATAATCAGTCGCGTTGTAAACATGTATCTATCCATTTTATATAGTCCTTGGAACCGCGCTCAATAGCGATAGCAATAATCTCGGGTATTTGGTAGGGGTGTAGTTTTTTTATGGCTGCTTCAATGGCAGCATAATGCCTGTCATGGGTTTTAATTAACAACAAATGTTCCTGCGCGTTTTCTATCTGTCCTTGCCAGCGGTAAACAGAACGGATGCCGGGCAATATATTGACACAAGCGGCTAACTGTTCGTTCAACAGCTGTGTGGCTATGTTATCCGCTGTGTTTTGATCAGGACAAGTACATAATAACAACTGATGCATAACAATATTATCCGGTAAATTGCGAGTAAATGCTTTAGTATTATGTCAATTTTAAAGACTTTTGAGACTGACCGTGAAGCCTATCCAAATTTTGATTGTGTTTTTTTTAGTCATACCGTTTATAGAAATTTATGTGCTACTGGAAGTGGGTAGTTTGATTGGTGCTTTCCCCACCATCTTTCTGGTTGTGTTCACGGCAGTATTGGGCGCGTGGCTATTACGCAGACAAGGCTTCGCTACCTGGCAGCGCTTTCAGGAAAATCTTAAGCAAGGTGTCATTCCCGCTTACGAGATGATAGAAGGACCTATTTTATTAGTGGGTGCCGCGTTGTTATTAACACCGGGCTTTTTTACCGACTTGTTAGGCTTTGCCTGTCTGATCCCTTCCCTGCGCCGCAAAATTGCCCAATACGTCATCGAGAACCACTTACTGACTGCTGATACCGGCAATATGTTCCGCAGTCGTTCCACTATGGAGAGCAATGTGATTGAAGGTGAGTTCAAGAAAGATCAGGAATAAATACTTAAACTGAATCCGCAACCCCCAAGTTACGGATTCAGAACGTACAACTCAGCAATTAATGGCTGTTATCCGCTTCTTCGCTGCTTTCCGGTACAGATGTTGCTTGGGCATCTGCGCCACACAGGGTATTATGACCGAAACCTGAATAAGCAGGACACCAGCCAAAGTAGCTGGTTGCCACCAATACACCGCCAACCAGTAACATTAATACGCTACCCAGGAACAAAGACACAAACAATAGCGCCAGACCAGCATACATGCGGACTTTTTTATCTTTTACGCCAATATTGTGTTCAAATTTTACCAAACGTTTATAATCAAAATTCATGTCCAATCCTCTCTTCTCTAGTTGTGTTTTTATTATCCTGACGCATTGCTTTCCATTAAATAGATAAGCAAATATACACATAGCTCACTAAAAACTGCAAATAAAAATGGATGCTACCCGAATAATTAACACTTTGAATGATGCTCAACGCCTTGCTGTTTCCGCTCCAGCTCAGGCTATGCTTGTGTTGGCAGGTGCAGGCAGTGGTAAGACGCGTGTATTGGTGCATCGTATTGCCTGGCATATAAAAGTCAATCAAATTCCTCCGCAAAATATTTTGGCAGTGACTTTTACCAACAAAGCCGCTCAGGAAATGCGTATTCGGGTGGAAGATTTATTGGCCATCTCCACACGCAGCATGTGGATAGGCACTTTTCATGGCTTGGCGCATCGTTTACTCAGGCAACACAGTAAACAAGCTAAATTACCGGATAATTTTCAGGTGATGGATAGCGATGATCAGTTGCGCCTTATCAAGCGTTTGTTAAAGAATCTGCAAATTGATGATACTAAATGGCCGCCCAAGCAGGTTTTATGGTTTATTAATGCGCAAAAAGAAGAAGGCATACGCGCCCGGCATATGGCCAATAATGGCGACTTCTTTTATAAACAGATGCTACTCATTTACAAAGCCTATGAAGACTTATGTGAACGTTCGGGCCTGGTGGATTTTGCGGAGTTGTTGCTAAGAGCCCATGAACTGTTACGTGACAACGAAGACTTGTTACAGTTTTATCGGAAACGCTTTCAGCAAGTACTGGTTGACGAGTTTCAGGACACCAATACCATACAATACGCTTGGTTACGCTTACTGACAGAAGGCAACAACAATCTGTTTGTGGTGGGTGATGATGACCAATCCATTTATGGCTGGCGGGGGGCAAAAATTGAAAACATTTTTAGTTTTCAAAAACATTACCCTGAGCATCAGGTCATAAAACTGGAACAAAACTACCGTTCTACCACCAATATTCTGCAAGCAGCCAATGCAGTGATTGCTAATAATGACAATCGTATGGGTAAGGAATTATGGTCAGACGCTGGCGAAGGTGAGCGCCTGTCGCTGTATACTGCTTTTAATGAACAGGATGAAGCGTATTTCGTGGTCGAAAAAATCCGGCTGTGGATTAAAGACGGCGGCTTGCGCAGTGATATCGCCATATTATACCGTTCTAACGCCCAATCGCGACAATTTGAAGAACGTTTGATGACCACGGGTGTACCGTATCGGGTATACGGTGGTTTGCGCTTTTTTGAGCGCATGGAAATTAAAAATGCCCTCGCCTATCTGCGTTTATCTACCAATCCGCATGATGATGCCTCTTTCGAACGTATCGTTAATACCCCTACACGCGGTATTGGTTTGAAAACCTTGGATGACATGCGTATGCTGGCGCGTGATTTGCAATTGTCTTTATGGCAGGCAGCGCAGCATATGCTGGCACAAAAACAGTTATCTACCCGCGCCGCGCAGGCCTTACAGGGCTTTATGCAGTTGATTATGCAACTGGCTACGGATACCCAGGGCAAAACCCTGGATGAAACAGTTAAACATGTGGTAGAAACCAGTGGCCTGATTGAATTGTATAAAAAAGAAAAACAGGACAAAGGTGAAGCCAGGGTGGAAAACCTGGAGGAATTGGTGAATGCCGCTAAACTGTTTGATTATGACAGCAGCGCGCTTGAATCTGAAGTACCTCTGAGTGAATTGGACATGTTTTTAACCCATGCTGCTCTGGAAGCGGGTGGTACTCAGGCGGATGCCAGTGAAGATTGTGTGCAATTAATGACACTGCACTCGGCAAAAGGACTGGAATTTAAACTGGTATTTATGGTCGGCATGGAAGACGGTCTGTTTCCCTCGCTGCAATCGGTTGACGACATGAGCCGTCTGCAGGAAGAACGGCGTTTATGCTATGTTGGCATTACCCGTGCCATGTTGCAATTGTATTTAACCCATGCCGAATCTAGGCGCTTATACGGCAAAGATCATTATCCGGAAGCGTCGCGCTTTTTAAAAGAAATACCCACGCAGCTGATTCAGGAAATCAGAATGCGCGCCAATGTTAGCCGCCCCTATGCGCCAACCAGTTCTAATAGCTCTAGCCATACCACGGCGCAGGATACGTTTCGCATGGGCCAGGCCATCAGGCATGAAAAATTTGGCGAGGGTGTGGTGTTACAAACCGAAGGTGAAGGCGAACAGGAACGCGTACAAATTAATTTTAGGCAAGTGGGTATTAAATGGTTGATGCTGGCTTATGCCAAACTGGAGAAGATTTAACAACATTAAACGTGGTCTACCCCCCTACTGATGAAGCCACTGATTTTTATTTTCTTTATATTTGAGCTAATCAGTCCTTGTGCCGTGGCTATTGAGGATGGCGCAGGTAATTATCTGCCTGGTTTTTATGGCGATTTTCAAATGGCTAGCCTACCTAAACGAAGCGGTTTTTATTTAAACAACTTATTTTCAGCTTATCAGGATAACCAAGCCAGCACAGGAAATTTACTGGAAATGCCGGGCATCATTTATGTAAGTGATAAAACCCTATTGGGCGCGACACTTGCCAGCGGTTTATGGCCGACCGTGCAGATAAGCAAAGCCAAGGATGGAGGGAATAGTCAATCCCGTCTGGGCTTGGGCGATCCTTACCTAATGCCGGTTTTGCTAAGCCGAGATTGGGACACTATTAAGCTACAAGGGTTCGAAGGCATTGTGGCACCTTTAGGCTATTATAATAAAGATCAACTGAGTACTGGCTGCAATATCTGGACATTTGATCATAATCTGGCAGTCACCTTTATGCTGCCCAGCGACAATGAGCTATCCGTGGATGTGGGTTATATGCAAAACACCCAAAATACGGCCACCCATTATAAAAATGGCGACGAATTGCATATTGATTATCTGCTGGGGCATTATTTTCAATCTGACTTTGCGCTGGGCATCACCGGTTCTTATTATCGACAAGTGACGGCCGACCAGGCACCTGCACAAAGTTTGGCGAATGTATTTAACCGCGCCGATACCATTGGCCCCGCTGTCATGTATACCCCTCCGCTTGGCAAGCGGAATATTAATATGTCGTTAAAATGGCTGCACGAATTTAATGTGCAGGGGCATATACCGCAGGATTATATTCTGTGGCGGGTAGACAGCCCTTTTTGATATTTTACTGTAGCCGGGGTAAACTGGGTTTTATCTCTGCTGCTTTTGCTGATACATGGCTTTATCGGCACGACCCACAATTTCGCTGGCCGAACAGCCCGAAAACGGAAAAATGCAGCTACCAAGCGAGCCGTGTACCGACAAGCTTTGACTTATACCCGGCGGCTGCATGGGCGCTTGGATAGCCGCGGCTATTTTAGCTTCTAATGCCTCTACATCAGCGTGGCTATCGATCTCTGGCACCAGAACAAAATACTCGTCACCACCTAAGCGGCACACGGTATCGGTATCACGTAATAAGGTCGATAAACGATGCGCCACTTCCTGTAGTACCCAATCACCGCAAGCATGACCCTGTATATCGTTAATGGATTTAAAATCATCCAGATCAATGTAGATGCCTGCCGCTAATTGTTGACCGCGAAATGCATTGGCTATGACACACTCCAGGCGATCAAACAATAATACCCGATTGGGAAGTCGTGTGAGTGGATCATGTAAGGCTAGTTGCTGATGAAAATGGCGTTCTTGTTCCAACACTTGTTTATGCACAAACAGTTCGCGCCTATGTTGCTCTACCAGATAACCCGACACACCACCGATAAGATTGGCGGAAAGAATAAAAAAATCGTGATTGATCATAATGGGCATAGGAAATTCTCGCCACCAGCCAAACAGTAAATTGTAAGTAAGCAAGAAACCAATATCGACACAAACAGCGTAAATAAAACGGGTACCAATAAAGTTATAGGTATAAAAAGTGGTTAATACCAAACCGACGTAATAGTAAACAGCCGTATCGACAGGTAACTGGTACAACATGGCAAGTAAACCACTACCTGCTGCCAGACCCACTAGAGCAAGCAACTCATAAACATGACGCTGAAACAGTGCATGAAAACTGAGGGCAAAAACAATGGCGGGTACCAATAAGGCACTTAACCTGAACAGCCAAACGGTGGTTTTTACTGCTGCCGGTACAAACCAGATATCGAGTATGCCGTATAGCAGATAAACCGTCATACCCACCAAAATAGCGACACGCCCTTGTTGACGCAGACGCTGGAAGTCGTAGTCTCGATATCGGGTTTCGACATCGTCAGCATAGAATCTAAGGGTAAAGGGAGATAGTTTAAATTCAGAAGTCATGCAGTTAGGAATACGATTGAAAAATAGTGCGAAAGTGAATCAGATTATTGCCATTGTAAAGGGGAAAAGCATGCATAACGAAATAAGTTAATTGCTAACTCTAAATTTATAAGGTTTTGAGCTAATGCGATGCCAGAATAACAGCTTTGATCACCAAGCATTGACATTGCTGAAGAGGATGAGTACACAGGAAAACTAATGCAACCTTTAATAGACCCATAAACGTAACCCGTATGCCGTGTAACGACATACGGGTTGGCTTTTCAATCTTAACGCGATAAGCCAGAATAGGTCGTAATAGGCGAAGCCGTATTGCGACACTGTTGCTTTCCACAATGCGGCATTAGGCTGAAGCTAATGCGTCCTTTGCGGCTGGCAGGTTGGTAATTGCGACTTACCGCGTTAATTGTCTCAGTTTACTTAATAAACAACATTTCCTGATAAGTTGGAAATGGCCACAAATTATCGGCAACTTCGCTTTCCAGTAAATCGGCATATTGACGCACTTCGTCCATTAATGGGCGAATGGTTTTTGCGCAAAACTGCATATGTTCTTCAACCGTGGCAAAATCATGTTTGTGTAACGCTGTACTGAGTTTGCTGACGGTGTCAGTCATGTTAGCCAAACTTTCTGCTATCTTAAGCATGCTGGCATTATCCAAGTCTACACCAAAACTTTTAAGGCTGGCTGCTGTTGCGGACAATTCGGACAGGTATTTCACTACTGCCGGATATATGCCGGTTTTGGCCATACTGATAACCAATTTGGCTTCCACATCAATAGCCAGAATATATTGTTCTGCGTAAATTTCAAAACGACTGGCCAGCTCGACGGGCGATAATACGCCAAATTTGCTGAACAATTCCACGATATAGGCTTCTTTTAATACGGGTAAAGCATCGGCTGCTGTTCTTAAATTGGCTAACCCACGCTCTTCTACCGCCATTTTATGCCACTCGGCAGAGTAACCATTCCCGCCAAACACTACCGCTCCATGCTGATCGATAATGTCTTTTAGGGTTTTCAGAATGGCGGTATCCAAATCAACACCTGCAGACAGCTGGCTTTCCAGGCTATCGGCCACCCAATCCAGTGATTCTGCCAGCATGGTATTCATGCTAACCAGTGGGCCTGCCACCGATTGCCCAGAACCTACTGCACGAAATTCAAAACGATTACCAGTAAATGCAAAAGGTGAGGTTCTATTTCTGTCACCTGCATCTTTATTAAACACTGGCAGTGTATTGATGCCCAAATTCATCACTCCGGCGTTTAAAGAACCGGTAATTTTGCCATTACTGATTTGTTCGAAAACATTATCCAGTTGCGAACCTAAATACACAGACATGATGGCAGGAGGTGCTTCATTAGCACCCAAACGGTGATCGTTACTGGCGGTGGCAATTGCGGCACGTAACAGCGGGCCATATTTGTGCACTCCGCGAATAACCGCTCCACAAAACAATAGAAATTGCGTGTTTTCGTGCGGGGTATGGCCAGGATCGAGTAAATTGCCTTGTGTAGCGTTACCCACTGACCAGTTAACATGTTTACCTGAGCCGTTAATGCCTTTAAACGGTTTTTCGTGCAGAAGACAAACCAGCCCGTGTTTTTTGGCGGTATTTTTCAAGACGGTCATCAATAACTGCTGATGGTCGGTCGCGACATTGGCCGATTCGAAAAACGGTGCAATTTCAAACTGACCGGGAGCTACTTCGTTATGTCGGGTTTTAGCGGGAATACCTAAGCGGTACAACTGTTCTTCCACATCCTGCATATAAACTTGAACGCGTTCAGGAATTGCTCCGAAGTAATGATCATCAAACTGCTGACCTTTAGCCGCTGAAGCACCAAACAGGGTTCTACCCGCTAATAACAAATCGGGTCTGCTACTGACAAAATTGGCATCGACTAGAAAGTATTCTTGTTCAGCGCCACAGCTGGAATTAACCGTAGCAATGTCTTTATGCCCCAACAGCGATAAAACCCGGGTGGCGGCTTTGTTCATGGCGGCGTTAGCACGCAGTAAAGGCGTTTTTTTATCCAGTGCTTCACCGGTCCAGGAAATAAACACCGTTGGAATACAGAGTGTTGCACCGTTATCTGTCGTCATTATATAGGCAGGGCTGGTGACATCCCATGCCGTATATCCGCGCGCCTCAAACGTGGAGCGTATACCACCATTAGGGAATGAGGAACCATCCGGCTCGCCTTGCACCAATACTTTACCGCTAAATTCAGAAATGACGGAGCCGTCACTTTGTACAGAAATAAAGCCGTCGTGTTTTTCTGCTGTGGCATTGGTTAAGGGATAAAAGACGTGGGCGTAATAAAGTGCGCCTTTGGAGAGCGCCCAGTCTTTCATGGCAATGGCCACCACATCGGCAATGGACACATCTAATTCGGCACCCACTTCAATGGTTTTCTTAACGGATTTAAATACCTCTTTAGGCAAACTTTCTTTCATTTTACTGAGCGTAAAAACATCAGTAGCCCATAAATCGCTTAGCGATTCTGGCATTTTGGCTGGCATGGGTTGTCTGTTAGTGATGGTTTGAACGGCTTGAACGCGGGCAGTATTTCCACTCATATTTTTTCCTTTCGCTTTAAACAGGGGGTTTACAATTTCAGTAGTCAATTGCTAGCAATTTTCGAACCGATTTTGCATTTAACTGAGAATATGCTCTAAATGACTAAGGAATGAGGGGTAATAAAAATGTTAACTTCATCACATACCGCAAGTAAACGCACCGAAATGGTGCTGTAAACTTTTTTAGCTACATCTTGGTGCAGATTAATAATTGCTGTTTCAGGGTGCTATCACCTGTAGCGATGGAAAATAGGATTGGTATCGGCCTTTGTCGCGGGTAAGAATACTCCAACCTTTTATAGCTGCGTGTGCGCCGATGTAAAAATCGGGCAACGGCGCATGCTTTGTCCCACCCGCTTTACGATACTTCAAAAAGCATTTACCGGCCAGGAAAGCAGCCTCATAGGGTAAATCAGCCCGTTGGATGTAATCGGAGGGCAAGGCATTTTCTAAGTCTTCAATACGTTTAAAACCAACGGAAATTTCTGAATAAATTATGGGGTTTATGTACAGTATAGATTTCTCGGCTAATTCAGCCAGGGTAGTTGATGACCATTCATACCAGTGTTGATCTGCTGTAAAAATATCCAATAGTACATTGCTATCAACCAGTATGGGCATTATTCGCCTCGGGTTAAGCGCATAATTTCGTCGGTACTCATTGAAACAGTGCTTTTGCCGCTCATAGCTTCAAGCAATTTTTTTCCACGCACTGATTCTTTAGCCTTACGAATCCGCAGTTCATCCCCTATACGTTCAAATTCAACATCGGTGTGGGGTAGCATTCCCAATGCCTCCCTAAACTCTTTTGGAATGGTTATTTGGCCTTTCGAAGTAATCAGCATTAGCAAACTCCTGATAGTAAGAATAATACCAGTATTACATATATTAAAAATGAAATCTAATTCTCAACGCCTAAGCAGGAAGATTTGGTAAATAACGAAACGAATTGCTACAAGTGCGGCTTTGATCATACCGGGCATTACAATGAAGCTAATTTACCTTAACAGGTTATAATTACAATTAAAATCAACATAATTACTGAGTTTTACGCGACCCTTACTGACCCCCACAACAATGCATGTATCGAACTAGCCTGCTAGCACTTATGCTCATTTCTGTACCGACTCATGCCAATGAAGAAAGTGTTTGCTTTGGCAGTCAGGATAGTGGGCGTCTTGAGCATGGCTGGCAACTGCCCTCTGGTGGTAAAAATTATACTGCCTACAGCCAAACGGGGGTTTTGTTAGGCAGAAATTATGTGCATAGCCAAGTTTATAAGGTTGTTGTAGACGCTTACGCTATGTTAGAAACACAAGCTCCCGCAAAGGTTTTTGTTTATGGGGAGTCGGGTGATAAAGACGGCGGTAAGTTTAGACCGCATAAAACCCACCAAAACGGCTTATCTGTGGATTTTTTTGTACCTGTTGTCGATAGTGATGGTGTTTCTGTGCAACTGCCAACCTCTATTCTAAACAAATGGGGCTATGGTATTGAATTTGTAGGCAGCGGTGAATACCATGGCTTAAACATTGATTATGATGCAATGGCTTTACATCTTTGGACCTTAAAAGCTTCCGCAGAGAAAAATGGCGTAAAAATTTGGCGTGTTATTTTTGATAACGATCTTCAGGTGCAACTATTTAAGTCGCCTGAAGCGAAAGGATTAAGGGAGGTGATGGCCTTTTCAACCAAAAAACCGTGGGTTAGGCATGATGAGCATTATCATATTGATTTTAGTGTGCCATGCCAGCCTCTCAGCTAAATTTGTAAACACTAATGTTTTTTTAGTATAAATATATGTCGCCAATGTATCTTATTTTGCTTAATGCTTTCTTTATGGTTCTATTTGTTTTTTAAATTACGGTTTGTTTATCTTTTGGAGAGAGTTTAAAAACAAAAATTCGGCATTATATGTATTCTGTTTCAACCAATTTCCTATGGCAATAAGATTCTATAAAATATTTTTACCGACTTTTTTTATAATTTTTTCTATCAAAATTGCATTTGCAATATTTCAGATATATAAATTGACTCTACAGTAAGAATTAAAATGGATTCACATTATTTATCTGATATTGGCCTATATTGTACGCTTGCTGTTTTTTTTGCAATAATTTTTATTCTACCTTTTAGAAAATTACCAGAAGAAAAAATGAAGCTATCGTTACATTCTGAAAGATGTACGACTTATTGGAAAGCAATGCATGGTATATTAGTATCTGGTGGCCCATCGGCAAGAATTACTTTTTATGATAATTTTTTTATTGTTGCACGGGTGACGATACAGCCAAATGTACCGATTCCTGGACAATTGACGTTATCTGCGGCAAATCAGCATTGGCAAGATGGCAATGGTGCGCCCTTGAATATTGACATTAGTACACTGGATTTGAGTAACGTTCAACTTCCAGCAAATTCTCTATATCGCGCTCAACCAAATTTTGATGGAAGTAGTTTTTCATCTG
Source organism: Methylomonas sp. AM2-LC (assembly GCF_039904985.1). Taxonomy (NCBI): domain Bacteria; kingdom Pseudomonadati; phylum Pseudomonadota; class Gammaproteobacteria; order Methylococcales; family Methylococcaceae; genus Methylomonas; species Methylomonas sp. AM2-LC. The sequence continues at coordinate 2,186,754 of NZ_CP157005.1, read as the reverse complement.
CCAATGATGCCTTCGTTTACGGTACTGTTACCCTTTATCCAGGCCCTAATAATACTGTTGTTGGTGGGTATGATACCTATAACTTTGATTATAAAGATTGGTCTTTAAGTACAGCTCCGAGAAACATTTCCACATTTTTTGCTAAGGTTATCGCCGGAAATGGTACACCTTACAAAATTAATTTTACTGGAACTGGTCAAGTAGGAAAAACTGCAAGCGGTTCTGGAGCTTCAAATGCCACTAATCAAGCAGCAAATGCTGCGGCAGCCGCTGTTAATAGTGCAATGGATAATATTAATTCCATTTTGAGTGCACCAGTACCGTCAGCACCCGTATCATCGCCGAGTTCAGGAACGACATACCCATGTCCGGCATGTTTGCCATCTAATTTTAATGATGAGCAAATTAGCGCAGCTGATGGTGGATTCATACTGTATCCGAATATGTCTAATACAAGTCAAATTCAAAGCGTTTATAGCAAACACTAGCTAACCGCTTAATTTGGAAATGGATAATTGTAATGGCAAAAATAGAGGAATTTTTTCTTGTCCGATGCTATGACAGTATTTCTTCGTAAGTGCATTAGTGTTACATTTGCTACCTTAGCTTTATTTTCGGCACTGTTCGCTATTGTTTTTATTTTAGGGGCATTTAGCGGCATTGCTGAAGATACAATTCAAAATGCGCGAGAAATCTCAAAGTCTTTTTCTCTCGCATCTGGCTTTGTTGAGCGTTTCAAAAACGAACATGGTCGCTTTCCTTATGAAAACGAATTTTCAGAGTGGGCAAAAACTCAACCCGAAAATATCAGTCTGCATGATATGGAAATCATGTACTTTCAGCAGCAATTCCCTCCCGAAGTTATCGAAAAATTTGGATCACCACCCATCGATAGTTATATCATAGAATATTGGAGAGGTGAGTGGGAAGAATACTATGCTTCGTGGGTCAATGCTTCTACATTAGAGTTAGACGTTAAGAAGTTATATTTCCTTGGCCTTCCTCCATTTCTTGATAGTTTATCGCTTTTTGTTCTAAGTTTGGTACTTGGTGCTATAGCTTACTTTATCTGGACGCGCGATGTTGACGCTGGTTGAAAATAAGGATAACGAAGTAAGTTACAACATCGTAAAATTTACTAGAAATATTTGTCAAAGAAAATGTGCGTTTTAGTTCGGTTAAAGCAATTTATCCATACTATTTTCATCACGGTGCTTTTTTTTGGATTTGGTTTGGCAGGCGCTGATGTTTCAAATGATAAATATTTAGTGTTTGTTGGTGAGAAAATAAGCGTTGACCCTGTTATTCCTATTCATGGCGAGGCTAAATTTGATCTACAATTTACTGCTAAATATCGAGTCCTAGAAAAAATTTATGGGGATTATGATAGTGAGTTTATCGAATTCAATGTATTCGATCATCACGGATTTCCTTCCTTTGCAAAATATGAACATGCGCTAATTTATATCGTGATCCACAACGGGAAGTATTATCATGCAAAGTATATGTATTCGCCCTTGTTCGAAACGGTAGACGGTAAGTGGGCTGGGCCTTATTATGATGCCGAAGACTATAATCATGTCAACAATACTGATACGCATATCAAGCCTGAAATTATTTTATTTCGGAAACCGGTAACATTCGATATTTCGCACTGGCAATCAAGCGATGTTAAAAAGTTTTATCCTAAGTGTAGCTGCTTGCAATCGAAAACGCGCAAACCAGCAATCAGCGCAATTTTCGACCGGAATTATCTGCAACTGACGGCGGCTCAAACCGACATTATTTGCAACTGAACTTGCAATCGATTACGCAAACTTGCAATCATCCAGCGCAAACCAGGATTATTTGCAACTGACACCAGTTCCAGAAACTCAACACCAAGGAAACAATATGGACGTTGATTCGTTGACGAGATAGTTGGACGATCAAGACCAGATTCGGCGTGAAGCGCATCTTGGCAAGACAAACTTCCAGAAAACGGACGTATTCTGGACTTGTTATTTTCCGAAGTCAGTGTCAGCATGTGCGCCGTACGTTACGAAGGATTGGTATGTATTTCATACGCGCTACTCGCTTGGAATCACTTAGTTACAGCCTGGCGATTTCTAATTTGTAGCTGCTTGATTGGCAAAAACCGACTCAAGTCCGTATTTTATATTAGATATTTGGGGTGCTTGTTAATGACGCAACTGACTTTCGTTAAGAAAAAACTCTAATTATCCCGTACTGGAATTAAGGCGCTTTAACCGAGCATGAACCTAAAAGTAAAAGTATTTTCAGTAATTTTCTTTACAGTAATCATGCTAGTCAGTTCCATCCAATTATTTGACACATATTACTTTCTACCAAAAACTGTTTTGAAAATTAACGAACTACCTAAGTCCACTGAGATTATTGAATCAGGTAATAACGCAAGTATTGGGACTCAGCTATTTGTTAACCAATGGTTATTTGGCATATCAACTGAACAACTGCCAATAATTTTGTCTGGGCACCAATACTTATCATGTACGGGAGTATCTAAAGGCTACATAGTAGCCGATACCCTACAACGCCACAAAAAGTTCTTTTATTCCAACTGTTATGAATTCAAAGATGATTCATCAAATATTCGGCCACTTACGAGGATTTTTGCAAATAGCACTGACACAGAGCTATTGGTTGAGTATCAGACTGATTAATATGACAACAAATCTCTCAACCATGACGCTTTGCGCATACGGGCATGCTAAAGACTGCGAGCAAGCGTTCATTTTATATTGAAGACTGAGTCTTAATAGCTGACTGTGAATGGTCGAGAGTGATTTTTCAGTTGCAAATAATCCTGGTTTACGACAGATAATTGCAGGTTGGTGGCAACGATTGCAGGTTCAGTTGCAAATAATGTCGGTTTGAGCGCCCGTCAGTTGCATTTAATTCTGGTCAAAAATTGCGCTGATTGCAGGTTTATGGGTTTTTGATTGCAAGCTACTACATGTAGGTCTTATGAAGAACATCGTTGTGTTGCTATTCACCACAGCTTCAATTTTAGTTTCAGTAACCGGGTACTGTGATCAGTTGCGGTTCACGGGGAACACTCGCGCCGATATTACTCTGATAAAAGATGCACTACGTAATGTGCAATTACTGGCTCAGGCTAAATTTGCATGTGAGAGCATAGAAGCTGTTGAGGCAGAGGCGCTGCCAGAAGACTACAAACCACCCAGTGGGCCTTACCCAGAGGGAGAAGCAAAAACACAGTATGAAAGCTGGATTGTCACGCTGTGCGGGAGGAAAGATCAGTTCTTGATTGCTACATGGCATACCCCACCAAACCCCGGAGTTATGTTCCGTGTGGGATTTCCTTTTCCTTCGGCACCCAAGCAATGAGGCCAATTCATTAAAACCTTTTAAGCTTGTCGTGACAGATTTTTGAACTGATCCGGCCAAGTAAATAAACTGATTATTTTTTATCATGGATTTAAGTCTTAAATTCATGAAGTTAACTAGCATTTACTGACCTGAATTGTGCTTAAGCGCAATTGAATTCTAAATTTTTTGAACTTTTCAAAACATGTCATCGAATTGACATATTCGTTATTTATAATGACTCCAAAAATAAGGCCGTAACGCCTGCTTTTGCTGCTTTTGCTGCTTTTGCTGCTTTTGCTGCTTTTGCTGCTAGATTTTTCTTTCACCCCTCTTTTTCATAAAGGATTGTGAAACTCATCGCAGCGTAAGGAAGTGCTGATCTCAGATATAAGCACAGCTCGTTCACTAGATGTGTTTATCCACTCAGCCATAACGTATCCATTCAAGTTGGTTTAACCAACTGAATTTTAAACTCAGCGCCCATGCGCTGTAGTTTGACCCATAACACTCGCAAGACTGTTGTTAAACCCTTCGTCTGAAGGATTCAAAAACGTGCGCGTCAAAAATGCGCCTGTTAAGGATGGGTATATTCGTGAAAATGCGTTATTTTATTGCTTTATTGGCGGTTATTAGCTGTTTGGATGCACAGGCCACCTCTTATAATGCCAATCTGTCGCAAGGTGTGAAGTGGTTAACCGGTCAGCAGAATAATGACGGTAGCTGGGGTGCTAATCCTAATTTACAGCCGGTATACACCAGCGCGGCGGTGCAGGCCTTAGCCAGAGCTTATAACACGGATGCCGCTTATTATGCCGGGGTCACCTGGCTGGAAGATCATGCCATCAACAATGTGGATTTGACTTCCCGTAGTGCGGAAGCCTTGATCAGCCACGGCGATAGCCTGGGCGCTGCTTTGACCTATTTGAACAATGACCAGTATGTTAACAGCGGCACTTATGCCGGTTGGGGCTTGAACGGCAATTACACCAGCTCCACCTTGGACACGGCGTTAGCACTGATTGCCATTAAAGACTTAGGGACAGACGCCAATCTAGCCGCCGCCGTGACTTTCCTGCAAAATCAGCAAGGCACAACTGCTGGTAATCAAGGCTGGACGATTAACAGCAGCTCCAATACCAGCAGCGATCCCGCTGTCACCGCTATTGTGATTCAGGCATTAGCCAGATTCACCGGTACTTATTCCGCGCTATCCACCAATATTGCCAATGGATTGACTACCTTAAACAGCCAGTTGAACAGTGCTTCTCCGCCTATTCAATTGGCATTGGCGGCACAAGCGGCCCAGGACGCCGGTGATACAGCCAAGGCGACGACTTTTCTAAATTACCTGGTTGCCAGCCAAAGCACGACTGACGGGTCTTGGAATCAAGACCCTTATATCACTGCCGTAGCCACTCGGGCCATTGCTACCAATGTGCAGGCGGCTGCGCAAAGCACCATCGTGCCGATTACCGATCAAAATCTACAGGCCGCCATCAACAAGGCTTTGGGCCGGAACGCAATGGACAGTCTGAACTTAGGCTTACTAGCGCAACTGACCACGCTTAACGCTGCCGGTGACGGCATCAGCAACTTAAGCGGTTTGCAAAACGCGGTTAATCTTAAAACCATCAATTTGAACAACAACAATCTTGCCAACATTAGCGCCATTAGTTCCTTAACGGGCGCGACCGTCACTTGGTATGACAATCCCGGCAATCCTAGCAATCCGCCTGGCACACAAGTACCGGCCATGCCGCCATTAGCCATGCTGATATTGGCGGCTGGTTTGTTCAGCATGATGCAATTTTTCAATCGTAAACCGGTTTCCGGCAAGGCCGGGCAGTTATTCGGTTTGCTGGTAATGTGCTTGCTGATGGTCAGCGGTAATAATACTTACGCTCAAACTGTAACGAGCAACGGTAATAACTCGCTACCTGCGCCAGCTACGACCTTGCCGGAATTACGCGCCAAGGGATTGCCTGCGGAAAAGTTACAAATTATTCAGCAAATAGGTGGCAATGTTCTGCAAGCCAAGCGCACCGCTACGGTGGAACCGGGTGATAAAGATGTGTTAAATCAAGTTCAGGCGACGGTTGCTAATTTACTTAAAATTGAAAAGCAAGGTGTTGGAAACATCGGGCTGAGCGCTAATGCTCAATCTCAACAAGAGGGTGCTTTAAAGAAAGCGCAATCGGCGGCTTGGGAAGTTGTGACAACACTGCGCCAGGAAAGTAGCTTATTACAAGGCTCAGGCAAAAAATTGCCTAAAAAGCAAATTCTATCCGGCGGTAAGCACGTAGGCGAGCAGCGCGGCAGATTGTATGTGTTATGGGCTAATCAATTGGATAACATTCTGGGTAATCAAGATACCAGCGCCCGGTTAAAGCAATTGACAGATTTAAATAATCAACTTCTACCCGTAACCAGTATCTCTAAACGATTAGATAATCCCGGCAGCACACCGAAAATGCATCTTAATTCGCGTTTGTAAGCCCCAAGCAATGAGTGATAGTTGTTATCAATCTAACGAACAAATTAAAAGGATAGTTGTTATGTTAAGCCGCGAGTGTTTCCTTAAAAAAAGATTCAATCAATTTGTCATTTCGGCGCTGTTCAGTTTTTTGTCTTTTTCCGTTAATGCGACACAACCAACCACGGATGAAATAGATTTTACCTCAACGGCAGCTCAGCCATTGGCAAACGAAGCCCTGCAATTGGCGAAACAGGGCAATGCGGTGGCGATCTACGAATACGCCTACAACAATTTCATATTTGAAACTTATCACGGCTCTCGTTCCGGTTCAGCTAATACTTTCTTAGGTCTGCATGGCAGTGATGTCGATATTGCCAGCACCTTAATCGCCATGCTGCGATCACAAAACATCCCGGCCCGCTATGCGACCGGCACAATACAGCTTAGCGCCGCCCAATTGAACAACTGGTTTGGTGTCGGTAATAGCAATGTCGCATTTCAATTAATGGTAGATCAGGGTTACCAAAAGCTTAGTTATTCAACTGGCGGCGCCTATACCGCCCTGAGCGGAACACAGACCTCGACAGGTTTTGCGTATTACTTTCCAACCTCGGCAGTGACTTCCGTGCAATTTGAGCATGTATGGGTGGAAGCATTGATTCCGTTTGATCAGTACCGCGGTTTACCCACCCCAACAACAGTGGATTGTTCGGTAGCCGCTAATGCTTCTCGCTGTGTTTGGGTGCCTTTGGACGCCAGCTTTAAGCAATACAGCTACAACAGCTACGGACTTGACCCAACAAGCGGAACTAGCCCCGTTACTTTTGATTACAATTGTTATTACAATGCTTATCAGACCGGCTATAAATGTTCATCCGGTGCTAATCCGGTTTCATTTCAGAATAAAAATCCTCTGACCATATTGGAAGGTCAAATTACAGCTTGGCTGCAAACCAATTATCCTGGGAAAACTTTGGATGATGTTGCCAATGAAGGCCAACTCATCCAAGTGCATGACGGCTTGTTACCGGCTTCTTTGCCTTATCCGGTAATTGGTAAAGTAAGAACATATGATTCGGTTGATCTCCATGATGCGGCTGCGCCGCCGGTTTGCACCAGCGCCTGTGCGGAAACAAAAAAATGGGCTAAAACGCTTTCCATCAATTTTAATACCACGGCAGTGGTGACCACCACAACTTCCAGTACTTCATATCCGATCAGCGGCACAACTCAGCCGGTTAAAGTCGCAACGCTTAATACGGCGCGTTTGACAATGCATGTGACCACTGCGGCTTCGAGCAATGTGCCTTCGATCACCTTATATTTGGGCGGCCAGCAAATTTTAGCGCCTGCAACCGGTAATATTCCGGGATATACGCTGAATAATGGCGACTTATATTCCGTTACTTTAAATGTTGACGGAGTGCCTGATCCCTTGGGTGGCACAAATGAAAGTAATTTTTCCGCCGCTTATAATAATTTAACTTATGGCGGATATTATTTACTGGCCATAGGCGGTTCTTATTCCAACTGGTCACAGGTTCACAATGCGGCGGATCAATTGATTGCCGATAGTGCTACCTATAAGGTCGTGCTTAATCCAAAAGACGCAGGCACAAGCAATGGCGCTTGTGATTTTACGATCGGTTTGAATTGTACACCTTATGTCGATACTGCCGGCACTGGTGTGTATGCCGCTACCGATCCTACGTTGTTAAATGACCCGACGGCATTGGATGCTTTAACCGGCGGATTGCTTTACACGGCGTCCAGCCAATATTTAGCGTATTATCGCGACTATATTGATCGTGCTAACCACTTGATGAAAACTGCCTTCGAGCCGGTCTGTCTTTTTGGTTTAGTCAGCTCTACTTATGAAGCCGAATATCTGAACAATACCGCTTTCTCCGTCATGCCGGGCGGTTTGGTTATCGACATGAAAGGCCAAGAGTTTGTTGGAGGCTTTAAAGTCAATGCCAGTCCGACCATTGCTAACAGCCAATTTCTATTCCAAGGACACATGATGTCGGCGCTTGAGCATGAAATTTGGCAGGAATTAACCGGTTATGATGCTGTTTCCACCGTGCGCGGTATCCAAATGGCCTTGGCCAATACCAGCGGCTTGGGAACATCCTTGTTGACTGTGAATAGCCAAAGCTCGGTACAAAGCAACTATGCCACTTTCGGTTTTAGCTCTACTTTGCCTAGCGGCTTCACCGCTGATCCATTTACGATTTTTTCAACCAAGCCTTATACCTGGACGAATACCAAATCGCCCGTCAGCTTTGATACCTTGTTAGGCACGGTAAGCAGCAGCAATACTTCGGTGCAGCTGGAAACGCATACATACACCTATGATCCGACAAACGGTGCCTATATATATGCTTGGGCCAATTGTACAAACAATTTGATCACTAGCGTCAAAACAGTTTCCTCTATTCCGGCCAGCGCTGGTGCCACCACTTGCTGGGGAACGCCTATTTCAGGAACGCAAGCAGCGGTGCTAAGCGAAATCAGCACCGATTGGTCGAATAACATCATTCCATTCTTGAATTACTATATTACTGACCAATTTACTTATTTTGATCAAAGTCAGGGATTCACGACGACGAATCGTTTATACCGTAGCTATCCGCCTCTGGTTAGCCAGTATTCGCCCAGTACGGTTGCGTCGATTAGAAACGACTTCTACATCCCGCCTAGTAATTCATCGATTTCCTACACCATGCCGTCAACTACGGTAGTGACGCCTTTTAACCGGTTTGAAGTGTATATTCGCAGCAATATCAATACCTCCACTGGAAATTACAACAGCTTAGATTTTGTTATCGGCAACCTGGGACTATAACGTCATGGAACAGTTACACTTTTTAAAAAAATTAAACCTTAGTTTATGGGTCTCGGCCTGTGTTTTTTTGTTGGGTAACGAAGTTGTTCAGGCGGGTGGCTATGTCAACGGCAACCAAACTTTAAATCCCGCAAATACCGGCTCGGTGACTGTTACGCCGACTTTTAATAATGCCCAGTTCACTAATAAAGTTCTGGTGTCAACGGTGAACAATAATCCTATTAAAACACCTTCTACCGCCGATCCGGTGTCGACGATTACCGGCAACAATTACCATGATGAACTGGATTTCCAGATTCGTGGTCGTAATGGCTTAAATTATGTATTCTCTCGTACTAATAACAGTGCTCAAGTTGCAGCTACCGCTGATATTGGCATGGGATATGGTTGGGTACATTCGTATTCCATGAATCTGGTATCCAATGATTTTGGTTCTTGTCCAAACTGTACAAAAGCACAAGCGCCGCAAAACTTTGATAGCATAACATCATCCATTACCTATACCGATGAACGTGGCGGTCAGGTTAATTTCTTGGAAACTCCGACGACAACCAATGGTGTCACGACTTATAGTATTGGTAACGCTTTAGGTGATTTTGACACTTTAACCATTGCCAGCCCTGTTACAACTAATGGTGTTCAGAATCAATTACTGACGTTAGCTTTTCGCAATGGTACGCAATATCTATTTAAGGTCACTGGCGGTGATATCGGCTTGACGCCCAATCTGACCGCCAAGCTGACCACGATTAAAAACCAATGGGGCGATCAGCTTAATATCAACTATGACAGCAGCGGTCGCATATCGACCATTACCGATAATCTGGGCATTAGCACCCGCACCGGTTTGACTTTTAACTATGCTAATGGCGACAACCATATCAGCAGCATTAACGACTGGGCAGGCAGAACCTGGAAATATTCCTATACCAGCGGGTATTTAAGCACCTACACCGATCCTTTAAACAATGTGTTAAGTTATTACTACACAGCTGGCAAGTATTACAATAACTTTCAAACCGGTGTTGGCAATTATCTGCTGCAATCCGTTGTCAAGCCGCAAACTCGCAATGGCCTTTCTGTTTATACTATCTTCAATTTTTATCAAAACGGTAGGGTCATTAACTATTGGGATGGTATGCAGGATACTGAAATAATGGATTACGACTTGTACCGTCAGCGTACCCGCGTTACTGATCCGCGCGGTTTTGTTCGTCAATACGATTACGATGGTAATGGTTTTCAAACGGAAATGAGAGAACCGGATGGCGGTATTTTGAACTTTACCAGTCAAGCTGATAATTTACGAGCCACAAAGACCGATGCTTTGGGGTATAAAACCCAATACAGCTACTGTCTAAATCAATCTTTGACCGCTTGCGCTACCAGCTCCGGTGGCAGTGATACCGGCGGTAATGTGACGTTAGAACAGGACGCATTAGGTTACACCATTAAAACCACTTATGGCCCTTACGATCAGGTGGCCAGCGTCACTGACAAAAACGGCAATACCACTAACACTAGTTTTTACACCACAACCGGTCAGCAGACCAACAAATGCGATTTGGCCGGTAAGCCTAACACCGTCAGCATCGCCGTTTTGGGCACAGCCACTAATGTGGCCTTGCAGACTTATTGTTGGAATAGCAATGGTACGTTAAACAATTTGAAGGAATATCTGGACACGGCCAGCGCGCACATCCGCACCACCGGTTATACTTACGATAGCACTGGCCTGAACGTTACCGATGTCAACGTCACGGCCACCAACACCACGGCGGTTATCCATACCCAGTTTACCTATGATAATTTAGGCCGGATGCTGACCAACACGTTAAACCGCACCACGTCCATTACCAACAGCGCCTTAGAGCAGCTAACCACGACTCACACTTATGATGCGCTGGATAGAGAAATAAAAGTGCAAAACCCGGAAGGGCGCATTGACCAGACTATTTATGACGGTAATGGCGAGATTTACCAGCAAATTACCTGGTATCCTAGCACCACGGCTCGCCCCAACTGTGCAGCTCCAGCCACACCAACGGGATACACTATTAGCTATGTGCAATGTACCGAAGCCACTTATAGCTATGATGCCGCCGATAGGCCAATCAGCGTAACCGATATTTTTGGCAAAACCATCAGTATGGTTTACGACCAATCCGGCAACATGATTAGCTTCACTGATGCAAACGGCCATACTAGCCAGTTTCAATATGATGCCATGAATCGGGTGACGGTTGCGATAGATGCTAATGGCCGCACCAGTAAGTCGGTTTACAACGAACGCGGTGATCTGGTCTCCGCCACCAACCCTAATAATGAAACCGTGACCAAGGTGTACGATGCGTTAGGCCGTTTAACCAAGGTGATGGACAATATTGGCAACGTCACCACTTTTTCCTATGATAAAAACGGTAATACAATCTGTGTGGTAGACGCCAACGGTAACAGCGTTTCAACCGCGCTAGGCCATCAACCGGTTAACTCCTTAGGCTGTACGGTAAGCTACACCTATGACCAGCTCAACCGTAATACGCAAGTGACCGACGCACAGAATCATGGCACTGCATTTACCTACAATTTACTGGGTCAAACTTTAACGATTACAGATGCTAATAGTCACTCCACTACCTTAGCCTATGATGATCTGGGGCGTTTAACAACGGCAATCGATCCAATGACCAATAGCGTCGGCGTGGTGACGGACGAAGCAGGTAACGCCATTCAGATGACCAACCGCAAAGGTCAGATCAGCCAGCACTTTTATGACGTAATGAACCGTAAAACTCAAAGCAGTTATACAGCGGACGGAAGCAGCGACACTTTTACTTACAATAGTTTTGATGATTTGACTAATGTGCAAAATAACAGCACGGGCAATACTTTCAGCTACAGCTTCAATTACGACAGCAAACACCGTTTAATCAGCAAAACCGACAGCAGATTAGGTTTATCGGAAAGTTGGACATATGATCCGGTGGGCAACATCTATACCAAAACCGACTATCAAGGCAATGTCACCACCTACCAGTATGACGACAGCAACCGTTTGACTGCGGAAACCAATCCGGTTTATCTGGAAGTCAGCTACCATTATGATCCTGCTGGCCGCATATTAGACCGTATTCTCAGTAACGGCGCAAAAACCAGCTATAAATACGATGCTGGTGGACGCTTAAGCAGTCTGGTGAACAGCACCATCACTAACGCCTTGGTCAACAGCACCACTTATACCCGGGATGCGATAGGCAATATTTTGACCGCGATAGAAGCCAGCGGTACCAGCCAGGTGGCTGGCAGCAGCACATTTACCTATGATCCGGAATACCGCTTGTTGACAGCGGCTTACCCAACCACGACCAATAACGAAACCATTACTTATGATCCGGTTGGCAATCGCACCAAATACATCAAAGGTAGCACCACGCTTTTTTATAACGTCAATGCCGCCAACCGCTATACCACCACCAACACCACCAGCGCCACTGGCCCGGTGTATGAAACGTATACTTATGATAAAAACGGCAGTCTGACCAATATTACCGGAAACCGCACCCTGACCTTGACTTGGGATGCCCATAACCGGGCTAGTCAAATCCAGGTAGGCGCTATTCTTCCTTATAGTTACCAATATGACATCAACAGCTACCGGATATTGAAAAACCTGGGCGCAACCACTAGTATTAATAACTATTATCTGGAAAATGGAAAACTGGAATCCATTTACGATAACAGCGGCAATGTGCAAGCCAAATACATGCGCGGCAGTGTCATTGATGAGGTAGTCAACGGCTATCAAACCAACAGTGGGGCGATGACTAACTACACCTATCATCATGATGCCCTGGAATCCGTACTGGGACAAAGCGGCAATACCGGCACTGTGGCTGCCGCGCAAGGCTATACCGCGTTCGGTAGCATTGTTAACGCCACTGGCAATAGTAACAATACCTTAAAATATAGCGGCAGGGATCTGGATAGTGAAACTGGGTTGTATTACTATCGCGCAAGGTATTACGATCCGTTAACCGGCAGGTTTTTGAGCGAAGACCCAATCAGATCAGGCATTAATTTTTATACCTATTGCGGCAATAATCCAGTGAATTGTAATGATCCGTTTGGATTAACCCAAAATGATATTGATGTTGCAAGGCAACTGGCAATCCAAACACAACCTGATCTAAAATTTCCAGCTAGTTATGGTTCTCAAGACTTGCCGGGAAAACAAGTTGGATGGACTATGTTTGAAAGTGATAAACCAGATGCAGTTGCATGGGCTACTGTACTAGATATACGGTATCAACAACCACTAAGTGATGAAGATGCAGCTAAACTGTTAGATACCATTATTCACGAAGCGATACATTTTACTTATCAATTAGGTGATTCACGTCAACCTGATGATAATGGAAAGGGATATCCATATACTGAAGCTAATCACAGAACGACAAAAAGCTTGATCAGATTGTATAACCAAATGCGTAAACAAAATGGTGGGAATACATCAAATCCGGCAAAACCATCAAGTTCAAACAATAATTCCTCTGTTCCAGATGCAGGTCTTATAGCGGCAACCAACAGTGCAATGGATTCTATAAATTCAATGTTGCAGCCTAATATTCCGGCGGCCCCAGTTCGGGTCGGTATAGTTGAAGTACTCCCACTCGAAGAAGCATCTAATGATGGAGGTGGGGCTTATGGCGGCTTTGTAATCTATCCAAATATGTCTAATACAAGTCAGATCAAAAGTGTTTATAGTAAACATTAATAAATAAATTATATTATATATGGTTATAAAAATATTCACTGATTTTACTAAATAAATGTAATGAGCCATTATTTAACAAATAAATATTCTTTGATAACTTGTTTATCTATTTTGTTGCTTGTAACCTGCTTTCAAACAAGTGCAAAATCTGTTGCAAATAAAAAAATAGATTTACCTGGTAAATGTAGCAACAATAATAAGCTCCTAATATTTGACACCACTTTTGCAGCAAGTCAATCAGGCGATAATAACTTTGAAAAAGGCATCTATATTTTTACTTTAAGCTGTAGACTTGGAAGTTGGTCTCTATCGCTTTTTTCAATGAATGAATGTCATGTCAATGAAGGTGGCGTCAAAAGTTTCGAGCCGAGCTTGGTTGGTTGGTATGATTTGTATGGGCAAGTAGAAGCCAAGCAAATTGATGACAATAAATTTAAAATAACAGTTTATCAGGCTGAAAATAAGCAGTTGCCTGCTAATATATTGCTTACTTTTGATCAAAATATACAGCCTTTTAAAAATCTGGAATCGATAGAACTTAGTGGGTTTATTGATCAAAATGCACTGCCAGACCGGGTTATACCTGTCGATTATTTACCGCTGTTGCATAACAGGTACAAAAATCCGGACTGTCCTATTCTTTTAAGGGGGATAGACTGAAGTTAAGCTATTAATTTTTGCAGACAGATAAATTGATATATGCTATGTTAAAACTAATAATATTTCTAGCTGGATTAAATGTTTTATCCGTTTTTGAGGCTAAAGCATCTGAATCATTGCCTAACATAAAAGGTATTGAATTTCCTTTTAGTTTTACTGTGGCTACACATGAAAAAAATGAAGGCATAATTAAAAATGAAGTTAAATTGTTTCAAATTCAATGCAGACCTGACCGATGTATTTTAAAAAGGTTTTCTCTGAATAATTGCAAAAAAAATCAAGACGAACAACTTTCATCAAAGCCAGTTGGGGGGAATATTAGTACTGACACTGATTTCTTAACGGCAGAGTTGAACAATGGCATACTGAAAATGACTTTATATCAAGCAACTGGGCATAATATGCCAGCTACAATTATTGCTACATTTGATAATCAATATTTAACTAAATTGAAAACATTTGAAGCAACTGGTTTTATAGATACAAACCAAAGTTTGGAATCTTTTTATGCAAATTTTGATAAACGTATAGAATATGTACCTGTCAAAGGGAAAATTCTAAAAAATCTTGATTGTCCAATTTTTTTGCCTGGAATTAATTAATATAAAACACTTTATTATTTATATAATGAATATTGTTGTCATTAATTTTAATAATTACTAGGCTTTTCAGTTACTACAATCTAAAAAAACCATGACTTATGTTTTTGTGGCAGTTTATTCTATTTGTTGGCTGTTATTGGTTGTTAAATCAGATTTATTTTCTGATTCCCGATCAGATATATAGTGATATGATCTATCACTATGGCGTAGTATTACAATGCGCTAGTCTAATCAATGCCTTTGCTCCACTTGAACAGGTTGCAGCCGTCCAGAACCATTTGATGTCTGTTCATGCCGATCTGCAAATTATTCGTGGCTGCGATAGTGCCGGGGTGTTGTTTTTGATGATGTCTGCCGTGTTGGCTTTCAGGGCTAACTGGCCGAAAAAGCTGCTGGGTTTAGTCTTGGGTATTGCCTTAATTTACGGCTTGAACATTGCGCGGGTGACGGGCATCTATTTTCTGGTGGCTTATCATCGGGAGTGGTTTGAGTTTGTGCATGTTTATCTGGCTCCAACATTGATGACCCTCTTCGCTTTTATTTTTTTCGCCTGGTGGGCCATTGGCTGTCGAGATGTGGCTAAACCGGCGTGATCTCATTTTCTTTAGTCTAAAAGTGCTGTTGGCATGGGCGGCGCTGACCGGCTTGATCGTGTTTTACGGGGAATGGCTGCTGACACCGTTGTTCCCTTTGTTTAAGGCTATTATGATTTCGGTGGTTTCCGGATTTTCGCCTACTTTAAAATTCATCCCGGCTGTGGATGGCGGCCAACTGAAATTGACCGTGTGGGTACTGAGTACCGTGCCTATCGGTACCGGGATTGTGATGCCGAAAGGCATTGAGCTGTCCTCATCCATGCATGTGCTGCATGGCCTGGTTCCCATTGCCGTGGCGCTTTCCATTTTACTGGTCTGGCCGGTACAAAGTTGGAGACACAAATTGCTGTTAATCGCCCTGGGTATATTGACTTCGGTGTTGATTTTGCTGGCGACCGTACCGGTATTATTGGTCGCCTTGCTGGAAATGCCTTTTCAGGAAAAAGCCATGCAGGCCAATGCCCTACATCAAGCCCCTTGGTTTATGGATTGGATGATCTTTTGCGAAATGGGCGGGGCTTTACTCCTGGCGTTCATCGGGGTGTGTTTTTGCATTGGGTTGCAACGGTTTGTCTGGCGGATGCGAGCATCACTTCTGATTGGTTGATAGATATAAAGAGGAATAGTATCAATGGGTAAAAAGCAAACGATCATCATTGCGGTGGCGGCCGTGTCGGCGCTGGGTTTTCTGTTATGGGCCGTCAACCAACAACAAAGTCATCAACCGCAAGATAAAGAGCCTGCGCCGCAATTGCCTTCGCCGATTGCCATGCAGAGCATGGCGAATCAGAAATGCCCTAAATTGATTCAAAATAAAACCGGCGCTCAAGTCCACTTCCCTTCCAAAAGCGATACGGATCAAAAAACTTACGTGACCATGGCATGGACTGGCGGCAAAGGTGCTAATTTTAAAACGGCTTCCTGCACGGTGCTGTTTTCATCTGGAGAGGTCTCCAAATTGGTGATCGATGATCAGGTATTGATCGACGTTACGGCTAAATCGCCTCAATCATAGAGACGCACGGCAAAAACCGCCCGTTGCGCCGTTTTCCGGATTGGATTGAGCGGCATTGGAGGAAACGCCCGCCGGAAAGGGTTTGGCTGGCCAAGCGGGGACGACCGGTTCTTCGGCGCTTTTTTTTGCTATACTTTTAGTGCCGATAAGCCCACTTCCCGGAACTAATCCTACCATGTGAAAGCCGGACGGTGGTTGCCGATCTTCACCGCGCAATCGAGCTATCCAAAAAAGACGTGATGAAAATAGCTGGTTATTTCGACACGTTCCCTTTACATGTTTACCGTATCGACATATTTTAATGATGTGTCGAAATATTAAGGATTATTAAACATGACATGACTGCCCGATCAAGCTTATAACCATTTACCCAGGGCAAACGCATTAAAATTTTAAGCCAAATACGAAGGTAGTTCCAACATATAAGTATTTTTGATTAGTCGGCGACAGCCTTCCGCAGTGTACTGGTCTTCTTTTTCACCTTGAGAGAACGCAATCGACTTTGAAAAGTAACATGTGCTCGGAAAAATTTGCGACAAAACCCAAACTCAATCAAGACAACCAACTTGATCTTTAATTCTCCTTACTATATAGTAAGGATGAAGCAATATTGTAATCTTATGCGGTTTTTGCCTAGTAAGTTAGGGGCATGACCTAATAAGCAAAAATGTTACAACGATTTAGGGATTTATTATGGCAACATCGACAATCACCAGCAAAGGGCAGATAACTATTCCTGCTACGGTTCGGGCGGCACTCGGTATCTCAGCAGGCGACAAGGTTGAGTTTGTCCAGGTGGAATCGGGGCGCTTTGAATTGTTGGCGGCCACCTTGCCAGTGAGCGCTTTAAAAGGCATGGTCAAGAAACCAAGCAAACCGGTAACCATAGAGGAAATGAGCGAGGCTATTGCTTCAAATGGGGCAAAGGCTAAGTGATCGGCCTAGATACGAATGTATTGGTTCGTTACATTACCCAAGACGACCCCATTCAATCTGAACAGGCAAACGCGCTTTTAGAATCCCTTTCAACTGGTTTAGAGGCTTATATTACTGTTGTTAGCTTGGTGGAGCTGGTTTGGGTTCTGTCTAGCTGCTATGGTTCAAGTAACGCTGAAATAAGCAATGTGCTAGAGAGCTTGATGCACACCAAGCACATCATCGTTCAGAACGCAGATATTGTTTGGAAAGCGTTACGCAATTACAAGGAGGGTAAAGCGGATTTCCCAGATTGCCTAATAAAGCATTCATCATTCAATGCAGGTTGCAGTTCCGTAGTCACTTTTGACGTTAAAGCCGCCCGGGATAGTGGCATGAGCCTTATTGGTTCTGAGTCTATTAAATAGCTGAAGTTTCCCAATTTTTAAATGCCCTAAGCCCGCTATTAATGCGGAGTGGGTATTTAACGCAGGGTTTGCATCGTTTATGGCAAACCCCAATTTAATTCGTTTTCCTTGTATAGGCTGCTGACTCAAAAACTGGGAAACTTCAGTTAAATAGGTGTGGTTGTCAATTAGGGCGTCCATTTTGGGTATACCCTTACGGTACACCGCCATTGAGACAACTTTTACGTATCAATAGGGTTTATTTTGGTTTTTGAGACACTTCAGCATGAAAGTCTAGACCTAAATGAGACGAAATCAGGGGTATTCTACAATTGCAAATATTGTGAGCCCGCGAATATGAATTGCGAGCCGGTGCCGATACCGGACAGTCGACTGGGTTAGAAGATGCCTTAACTATTGAAATTGGAAAGTTACCCCGAACGACGGCAATTGGCCGGGTCAAGCCAAAGAGGACGCAAGGTTGCTTGCCGAAAAGCTGCCATTCGCTGAATTAAGGGATGGAAAATTTCGCCAGCTTCCTCAGTGTCCGGTTATGGCCGGGTCAAGCCAAACACGACTCAAGGTTGCTTGCCGAAAAGCTGTCATTCGCTGAACTTAGGTATCGAGAATTTCGCCGGCGTCCACAACTGCCGGTTATGGATGGACGGAGCCGGTAGCCACCTGTGATTTTCTCGAAATATTGCTAGTTCGAATTTCAGGGATACGGTAATTTTCAACATTCGACAAGGTAGAATTGAAAGTTGGTTTTTCATTGTTTTCAACAATCAATGGTTTTTTTGACTCAGCCAAACTTTAACTCTTCAACACCCAATTCCGAATACCCATTTATCAACATGCTGATTAAATGCCTAGTATTAACAATGGCGTGTTTAGCCCTCTCCGGTTGCGCGGGCATGTGGGGACGGGCAATGATGGCTGAGCCGCCCACGTGCGGCATGTTTTTTGGTGGTGTTATCGGCGATACCACCGAATTTATGATGGATACAGCAGAGCCTTGGGTGGTCGCAGGGGGTGTTCTTGACCTTCCGTTTAGCTTGGCAACTGATGTGATTTTAGCGCCTTACGATTTGTATCAATTGCAAAAGGCAAATTATGTTTATTGCGGACGTGCTAGCACCGGCATGCAGTAACTGGTATTTGTTGTTAGTCAAAACCGAGTCAAGTACCCGATAGCAATTTCATACTTTACTAAACGCAGTTGCTTTGAGACTATGACAGATGAGAAAGTCGAAATAGTCACGAATCGACTTAAGTAAAATCCTAAACTATATAACACCTCGGACGATGTTTTTTGACGCTAATATCCGTCAAACTGCACGCCAGAATTAAATCCACCCTTTATTACAGGTAAGAAATGAGCACAATTGTCGCTGAACGTTTGTTTGATGGCCCCATCGCTGAAGAATATAATCTCTTACATATCATTTGCCCGGCTGCAGCTGATATTAGTCAGCGTATTGGTGAATTTGTTGGTCACTGGAAAGAGTCTAATGCTTTAGACAGCATAGAGATATTGGAAATCGGTTGCGGCACTGGCTTTACCACAAAGCAATTGTTACGCCACAGCCCTAATTCCCGCTTGACGGGTATCGACAACGCACCCGATATGCTGGAGCAAGCGGCTGTTAACCTTAACTCGGCAATATCAGAAAACTTTGTTAGCTTGCTTGAGGTAGATGCCCTGTCACATTTGCAAGCCACGCCCAGTGCTAGCCTGGATGTGGTCGCCAGTGCCTATGCTATCCATAATTTTCTGGATGGCTATCGCGAACAAGTTTTACACGAAATTTATCGCGTGTTGAAGCCGGGTGGATTGTTTGTCAATGGTGATCGTTATGCAGTGGATAACAGTCTGGAGCATTTACGTCTTACCCAAGCAGAGGCGCGTGAATATTGCCAAGTATTCACCAAAATGCAACGCCCGGATCTGTTGGCAGAATGGATAGTGCATTTATTTAGCGACGAATCGCCTGATCACATTATGCGTCTGCAACCCGCGCTGCAAAGCATGCAAACAATTGGTTTTCAAGCCGTTACTCTGCATTACCGCCAAGGGGTCAATGCGCTTATCAGTGGCACAAAATAATCACTTATCTTGTTGCCAAGCGGTCATGCTGGGTTACGGCTAGCGCCTAACCCAGCCTACGCCATTGATTTAAAATAATTTTTCCTCAAAAAAGTAGCATTCTACCCCACTGATTGTTTTTTTCTATTTGACGCAAGCTACAAATTCATTTAACGTTATATTTGTATATATACATCGAATAAGCTTAAGCCATGTTGCGCATTCGCCTATACCTGGCAATTTATTAATCAGACCTTAGGATCATACTTATGTTAGAAATAAAACTACCGCTGAGCTGGGCCTCCACTTTTGGATCGGCACTCTTGTTATTAAGCTCGGCAACGACAGCCTCAGCTGACACAGCCGTGAGTCTAGGTGGATTTTTAAGCGCCTCCAGTCCCACTAGTTTTACGATTGCCGACTTGCAAACTTATGCAAGCCAGCATGCGTCTGCCGTTAAGAGCGTGACGGTTGGCAGTGATACCTACACGGGCGTTTCACTGTTTAGTTACCTTAACTCTGTGGTTGCAACCGATCCGAAAGTGCCTAAGAATGATATTTTGCGCGACTATGTGGTCGCGTCTGGCAGCGGCGGCTCCAGTTTTACCTATGCTTTAGGCAGTTTGAGTGGCAGTGGTTTCGGCAATTTGAACGATATTATTGCTTACAGTGACAGTAATGGCGCTTTAAGTAATGCCAGTATTATTGCCGCTGACGGCGCAAATATTACTAATTTAAGCAGCCTGAACATTGGACATGTCGATTATTCAGGCGCAGGTGCAGGCGGACAAAATACCAGCTTTGTAGTGAATGGCTTAGTCAGTAATCCAACCGTTTACAGTGCAGCTAATTTGCCGAACACGCTAGGCACTGATAATGTCACTATAGGCACCAATACTTATAATGGCGTCTCGCTATGGAATCTACTGCTTCAGGCAGGGCTTTCAACCGACCCGGCCACCTTAGCCAATGAATATGTAATCGCTACCGGTACGGACAACTACCAAGCCATCCTATCGCTGGAAGAGCTTAATCCCTTATATGGCAATCTAAATGATATTTTGGCCTATGGACTTGGCGGTGGTTCTTTGGGAACAAACGGTTTTGCGCGCATAGTATTACCGGGTGATACCAAGGCGGGCCGCTTTGTGTCTAATCTGGAAAGTTTGACGGTTGTATCCTCAGTGCCGCTTCCCACCTCAGCTTTACTGATGTTAAGTGGGTTACTGGGTATGGGGTTCAGAAGTCTTGCTAAAAATCTGAAATCGCGACTGACGGTTTAAACAAGTTTGCTTCGCTTTTTAAGTATGGGGAATTTGGCGCTGATGATGGCGTTAAATTCCCTTACTCTGTTAATCTTTGTGGCAAGTCAATTAATCTTCTACAGGCTTGCCGTCTGTCAACGCATACCAGCCAACTGCTATTCTGAAAATCATCCAGATTAAAGTCATGGCCAAGGTAACAAAACCAACGCCAAATTCAAAAGTCAGGCCGGAAATGGCAAAGCCTGCCAAGGCTATCCAGGTGGTTTTAATCTGGGAATTAAAATGTGACTCCAGCCAAGTACCTTCTACTTCTTTGCGTTTATAGAAATTGATGGCCACCCCCAATAGTAATGGCAAACCTAATAAGGTAAAGGCAAGTACTTGGCAAAGATAAACAGTCGCGGTTATTTTTTTTAAGGTTTGCAGCGAATCTACAGCTGTTTGTTTGGTTGTAAAGCTATTCATTAAGCACCTCGTTGATGATACTGCGGGTTAAATTAAGGTTTGAATTAAAGCATTTGCTCCATTTTCAAACTTTGTACGATTAAGATCAGTTTATAAAATCTCTAACCTTAAGGTCTGTACGCTACCACACGCAAAATCATCACTTTGGTGACTATTACCGTTAGCCGATATGCTGGGTTACGGCTAGCGCCTAACCCAGCCATTGATTTAGCTACGGCTTTCGTCATTGAATTTAAGAGTATCCATCTTTACAGAAAGAAAAACGCTTGCTTGGTAAAGGCTACTTTGACGATATATACCACCACAATTAATGCACCTGCAAACGCATACCAGCGATTATCGCCCTGAGCGCGTATAGCAACTATACCCAAGCCGATAAAGGCAAACATGGCTATTATTTTGGCTATTATCCAGCCGTAATCGCCAGCCAGCCAGTTTCCTTCAAAAACTAAACCCACCCCGGTGAGTAACAATAAGGTAGCCAGAACATGCGGGGTAATTTTCATCCATTTGGCGGCTAATAATTCGGGTTTAAACTGCGCGATTAACACTCTAGCGATAAATAAGAGCACGACAATCGCAACGAAGAGTAAATGGGTATGTTTCAGCATAAAAGTTCCAGATTTAAAAAAAGTGACAACCAAGAGGCACTCAACACCTAATACCTACCCGCTTGGATGGTTGGACTTCTTGCCGTCTCACCATCCTACAAGCAAACCCTGCCAGTGTGTTTTGCACATCAGTAACTTGCTTACTTTACCCCTAAGCCGGGCTGCAAGCAAAAGCAAAAATTATTACCACGATTCAGCGCAATTTTTTTGCAATTAAAATCAAGGAGCTATAGCCTGTGCCGCACAAAGTAAAACGCATCTGTCGCGATAGATGCGCCATTTGGCGTTTGCTCATGCTAGGCTGGCTTACATTCCTTACAAATCATCAAACTTTGGCATTTGGCTAGCCACTCGGCATTCAAAACAACTGGACTAAAAATAAATTTGCTGCAAAAACTGGTAAAATACGCTTTTTTAGCGTTTGCATACTACGACCATGACCACCCAACCCAGCACTGAACTCAGTACCTTCGATAACCCCAGACCGGGCCGCGACTTTACCATTCGTATTGATATACCCGAGTTTACCTGCTTATGTCCTATGACGGGTCAGCCTGACTTTGCCAAGCTAACTCTTGAATATGTACCTGCTGCACTGTGCGTGGAATTAAAATCGCTGAAATTGTATATGTGGACATTCCGTGAACGCGGTGCTTTTCATGAAGCGGTTACTAATGAAATACTGGACCATATCGCCAGCCGCATTAACCCTAGCTTTATGCGTCTGCGTGCCGATTTTAACGTGCGCGGTGGCATCTATACCACGGTAGTGGTTGAGCATCGTGACCCAAACTGGGTAGCACCCAGCGTGGTTACCCTGCCCTAAGCCCTGATGAGCAGTAAAACCTATTACACCAGTGATATTGCCGTTGCTTTAAAATACGATGGCAAAAATGCCCCTAAAGTCACCGCTAAAGGGGAAGGTTTTACTGCACACCAAATTCTGGAAATTGCCGAAAAACACGGCGTTCCCCTGCAAACCGATCCAGAATTGGCCCGCGTATTGGCACATATTCCACTCGGCGATGAAATTCCTCCACAACTGTATATTGCCGTGGCTGAAATCATCGCTTTTGCCTATTATCTGAGCGGAAAAACACCGGAAAACTTTCAAAATGACCTTTAAAGAAATTGTAACTGTACTCCCCCAATATCTGCTGCCACATCATTTATTATCGCAGTGGCTGTCTAAATTGACGCATTGCGAAAACCGCCTGTGGAAAAACTTTTTTATTCGTACCATTATTAAGGTGTATGGCGTGAATATGAGCGAGGCTAAACAGCCAGACATAAACGCTTATAAGAATTTTAACCAGTTTTTTACCCGTGAACTGCAAGCAGGTGCGCGTCCGCTTACGGCGGAAGCCGAGGCTATAGCCAGCCCTGCCGATGGTGTTATCAGCCAGGCCGGAGCTATTACTGAGGGTAGAATTTTTCAAGCCAAAGACCATAGCTATACGGTTGAAGAATTGCTAGGTGGCAATAGCGACCGCGCCAAGCCGTTTGTTAACGGCAGTTTTGCCACAATTTATCTGTCACCCAAAGATTACCATCGTCTGCACATGCCATTGTCTGGCACCTTAACAGAAATGGTGCATATTCCTGGGCGCTTGTTTAGTGTTAATGGCACGACCGTGAATAACGTGCCTAATTTATTTGCACGTAATGAACGGGTGGCCTGTATTTTTGATAGTGAAGCAGGTCCAGTGGCATTGATACTGGTGGGCGCTATTTTTGTATCTAGCGTTGAAACAGTGTGGCACGGCGTAGTAACCCCACCGTCTTGCAAAGAACCACGTAGCTGGCAGTATAGCGTAGATGCACCACAACTGGCTAAAGGCGCGGAAATGGGGCGTTTTAATATGGGTTCTACCATTATTGTCTTGTTTGCTGAAAACAAGGCCACTTGGAATGACGATTTGCAGGCTGGCAAAGCGGTCAGACTGGGTGAAAAACTCGGACACTGGCAGTTCTGAGCATAGACGACTGCAAAGCCAATACGATAACTGAGTTTTGTGTGGCATAATAGGCGGGTTTTCCAGTTTGCTAGCTGGACATTAATACAACATAACGATAACAAGATAGAGGATAACAATGAGTTTTTTTATCTCTGATGCCTTGGCACAAGCGGCACCAACTAGCGTACAACCCGGCTTTGAAGGCATGCTTTTTCCTGCGGGTATTTTGCTGTTTTTTTATTTTCTGTTTATTCGTCCGCAAGCAAAGCGTACCAAAGAGCAGAAACAAATGCTGGCAGCACTGGATAAAGGTGCAGAAGTGGTCACCAGCGGTGGCATTTTAGGAAAAGTCATTGATCTGGATGAAAATTTTGTTAAACTTGAAGTTTTCGAAAACAGTTTTATTCTAGTGCAACGCCATCAAATTGCCAATATGATGCCTAAGGGTACTTATAAAACATTGAACAACAAAAAACCTAAAATTTAAGCTTGGTCTGACTTTATACCCCTGTAACTAACAGTCTGACTGTCACTGCTTTTAATGGAATAACCATGCAAAATCATTTCCCTGTCTGGAAGAACGTTCTAGTCTTAACCGTTCTGCTTATCGGTTTTATTTATTCGCTGCCAAATTTGTACGGTAATGATCCTTCTGTACAAGTGGCCTCCTCCACGTCTACTCCGCTGGAGCAAAGACAGGCAGATAGCGTGGCAGCCAATATTAAAGATGCTGGGTTTACGCCTAAATCATTTGAATTTAGCAATGGCAAAGTTCTGGCTCGGTTTAGCAATACCGACGAGCAATTAAAAGTAGCTGATTTGTTAAAAGCTAAAATGTCCAACAATGCCACAGTGGCCTTAAGTCTGGCACCGGCCACACCGGGTTGGCTAAGGGCACTGGGTGCAGAACCCATGCATTTGGGTTTGGACTTACGCGGGGGGGTTCACTTTCTATTAGAAGTGGATATGGATGCCGCCATCAAGCAGGATGAAGAACGCTATGTGAATGATATTCGTTCCGCCTTCAGAGACGCTAAAATCCGCTATCAATCGGTTTCCAAAGAAGCCAATGGCATTAAAATCAGTCTGCCGGATAATAACGAAACCAAAGCGGCTGCCATAGAAGTATTGAATAAAGATTTTAGACAGTTGGATATAGACGAAAAAACCGATAGCGAATTGCTGGCAACTATTCCTGAAAAGCAATTGAAAGAATTAAAAAAATCGGCCTTAGGTCAAAACATTACCACCTTACGTAACCGTATTAACGAAACAGGGGTCGCCGAACCTATCATCCAACAACAGGGTGAAGATCGCATTGTGGTGCAATTACCTGGCGTACAAGACACCACCAGCACTAAAGACCTGTTAGGCACCACCGCTACGTTAGAATATCGCCTGGTGGATACTGAACATGATGTGCAATCGGCGGTTGAAGGCCATGTACCTGTAGGTAGCCGTATTTACCCTGACAAAAATGGACGTCCGGTATTATTAAAACGGGCGGTGATTGTGACAGGTGATCAGATTACTGATGCCTCGTCTGGTCTGGATCAGGAAGGCACGCCGGCTGTATTTATTACGCTTGATAATGTCGGCGCCAAAAAAATGGGCAAAATGACCCAAGATAATATTGGCAAACCCATGGCGGTGGTGTTTATTGAGTATAAATCGCAAACCAAAGTGGTTGATGGTCAAAAAGTTCAACATAAAGAAAAAGTTGAAAAAGTGATCAGTGTCGCGACTATTCGTGACTCATTTAGCAAACGTTTCCAAACTACCGGTTTGGATAATGTTCAAGAAGCCCGCACATTGGCATTATTATTAAGAGCAGGCGCTCTGGCCGCACCAGTGGAAATTGTTGAAGAACGCACCATTGGTCCAAGTCTGGGTCAGGAAAATATTAATCAGGGTATTTTGTCCATTGAAGTGGGCTTTTTCCTGGTGGTTGCTTTCATGCTAATTTATTATCGCGGTTTTGGTTTAATTGCCAATTTCGCACTATTTTTTAACTTGCTGGCTTTAACCGCCATTTTATCCATGTTGCAAGCGACCTTAACCTTACCGGGTATGGCAGGTATCGTATTGACACTGGGTATGGCGGTGGATGCTAACGTGTTGATTAACGAACGTATCCGCGAAGAGTTACGCAATGG
Organism: Methylomonas sp. AM2-LC; assembly: GCF_039904985.1. Classification (NCBI taxonomy): domain Bacteria; kingdom Pseudomonadati; phylum Pseudomonadota; class Gammaproteobacteria; order Methylococcales; family Methylococcaceae; genus Methylomonas; species Methylomonas sp. AM2-LC. The sequence goes on along the minus strand of NZ_CP157005.1, from coordinate 2,160,566 downwards.
TCACAGCCCGCAAGCCAGTATTTATATTGGTTATGAAAAAGCCTTTGCGACCATTTTTGACTCTAACACTACCACCTTACTGGTTGCTTTAGTGTTATATGGTTTTGGTACCGGTCCGGTAAAAGGTTTTGCGGTGGTATTGGCACTGGGTATTATCACCTCTATGTTTACGGCCATTACCGGTACGCGGATGTTGGTCAACTGGATTTACGGCGGTGATCGCCAAGTGGAAAGACTGTCTTTGTAAACAGAGATAGCAGTGCTGAACACCAGGATGCGCATCTGTTGCGATTGATGCGCCTCCTGACGTCGGCACATCCTATAAATGCTTGACGTAGCTTGTGTTACGGCTATTGCCTAACCCAAGCTAAGCCTACTATTTTTTGGATTGCCACACGGAATACGTGCATCCTTCGCGCAAGCGTAAACTAATTTCTTACACTACTATTAAATTTGGAGTTTTAAAATGGCAATTGAACGTACGTTCTCAATCATCAAGCCTGATGCGGTCGCTAAAAATGTGATTGGTGAAATTGTAAGTCGTTTCGAAAAAAACGGTTTGCGCGTAGTCGCAGCAAAAATGTTGCAACTGAGTCAAGAACAAGCTGAAGGCTTCTATGCTGTGCATAAAGAACGTCCTTTCTTCAATGATTTAGTTAAATTCATGATCTCTGGCCCCATCTTTGCCCAAGTGCTGGAAGGTGAAAATGCTGTATTAAAAAACCGCGAACTAATGGGTGCTACCAACCCTAAAGATGCAGCACCAGGCACTATCCGTGCGGATTTTGCGACTAGCATCGACGAAAATGCGGTACATGGTTCTGATGCTGCCGAAACAGCTAAAGAAGAAATTGCTTTCTTTTTCTCAGCTAATGATCTCTGCGACCGCATCCGTTAAGCCGCCGCTGGTTAATCTGCTGGATTTTGACAGAAAAGGTTTACAAGCCTTTTTTGTCAATCTCGGCGAAAAACCATTTCGGGCCACACAGGTTTTAAAATGGATTTATCAGGAAGGTGTCACTGATTTTAATCAGATGACCAATCTGAGCAAAACCCTGCGCACCTATTTACAAGACTATTGCCAGATTAAAGCGCCAACTATTGTCGCTGAACAACTGGCCAGTGATGGTACTTGCAAATGGGCAGTTGAAATGCATTGTGGTAATCGCGTTGAAACAGTGTATATCCCGGAAGAACGCCGCGCCACTTTATGCGTTTCTTCTCAGGTAGGCTGTGCGCTGGCGTGTACCTTTTGTTCCACTGCCAAACAAGGTTTCAATCGTAATCTAGCGGTCAGCGAAATCATCGGTCAGCTGTATCTGGCGCAACAGCGCATAGGTAATGCACAAAGAATCACCAATGTGGTGATGATGGGCATGGGCGAACCACTGTTAAATTTTGACAATGTGGTTGCCGCCATGAATTTAATGATGGACGACTTCAGTTATGGGCTGTCTAAACGTCGAGTGACTATCAGCACGTCTGGGGTAGTACCAGCCATGCGACGCTTGAACGAGGTGTGTGATGTAAGTATGGCGGTATCGCTGCATGCTCCTAACGACGAATTACGCAACCAGATAGTACCCATTAATAACAAATACCCGTTAAGCGAATTAATGGACGCTTGCCGGGAATATGCTAAAACCGGGCCGCGTAAACATATTACTTTCGAGTATGTGATGCTGGAAGATATTAATGACAGTGTCGAAAATGCGCATGCTTTGGTAAAACTGTTAAAAAATGTACCCTCCAAGGTGAATTTGATTCCGTTTAACCCATTTCCACAATCGGATTATCAATGTTCCAGTTTTAGCGTTATTTTAAAATTTAGAGATATCTTAAATAATGCCGGCATAGTGACCACCATTAGAAAAACGCGTGGCGAGGATATTGATGCGGCCTGTGGACAATTAGTGGGACAAGTACAAGACAAAAGCCGCAGACATTTAAAATTGCAACAGGCTAAAACCATTCATGCAAATTAGATTGGCCACTCAAGTTGTGTATTTTTTAAGTCTTAGCCTACTCACGTGTGCTTGCGGCCTAATACCCAACATGAGCGGCGACTCTAAATCCAATGCTGAAAAAGCACAGATTTATCTGGAAATGGGTATCAATTACCTGGAATTCGACAAACTGGATATTGCCAAGGAAAAACTGGATTTAGCTCTCCGATACGATTCGAGCAACCCAAATATTTACAATGCATTAGGCAGCTTTTACGAACATATTAAAGACTATGCCAATGCCGAAATGAGTTATGACTCTGCCCTGAGTAAAGGCCCGGACAACTTTGTGGTGGAAGCCAATGTCGGACGCTATTATTGTGAGCGTGGTAATTTTGAAAAAGGCATAAGTTTAACTCAAGAGGCGATAGAGCAGCCCATGAATAATCGCCAATGGTATGCCTATACCAATAAGGGCGTTTGTTTTGAGAAGCAAAACAATTTTGCAAAAGCTGAAGAGTTTTTCCGTCTCGCGTTAAAATTACAACCGGAATTTGCACCTGCCCTGTTGGAAATGCAAAAAATCAGTTACGAAAACCGCCAGTACATGTCTGCTCGAGCATTTCTGGAACGTTATTTATCGGTATCCCAGCATACGCCACAGTCTTTATGGATTGCGTTTCAGACTGAACGGGCGCTAGGTAACAGCAAAGCGGCTGAAGACTATGCTAACCAGTATCTGGAAACCTTTCCGGCAGCCAAAGAATCCGATCAAATTAGAACCCTACTCGGAAAATAATCCGACAGTGATAGAATAAAAAACATGGCCAAACAACAACAGGCTCTACAAGCCATACGCGGGATGCACGACATCCTACCTGAACACTCACCACGCTGGCAATGGCTGGAAGCCAAAGCCAAACAGGTGTTGAGTGCATACGGTTATCAGGAAATCCGCTTACCGATTGTAGAAAAAACCGAATTATTTAAACGTTCAATTGGTGAAGTGACTGATATTGTCGAAAAGGAAATGTATACCTTTGACGACAGAAACGGTGATTCACTCACATTACGCCCTGAAGGCACCGCCGGCTGTCTGCGTGCCTGTCTGGAGCACGGGCTGCTGCATAATCAAAGCCAGCGCCTATGGTATTACGGGCCAATGTTTCGTCACGAACGCCCACAAAAAGGCCGTTATCGGCAGTTTTACCAGTTAGGCGTAGAAACCTACGGTATGCCTGGCCCGGATATTGATGCTGAAATCATATTGTTAACCGACCGGTTATGGAAAAATCTGGGTATTCGAAACAAAGTGGAACTGCAAATCAACTCGCTGGGCACCAGTGCGGAGCGCGCCAGTTATCGGGACATTTTAGTCACTTATTTTAAACAGCATATTGAATTGCTGGATGAAGATAGTCTGCGCCGCCTGGAAAGCAATCCGTTACGCATTTTGGATAGTAAAAATCCGGCCATGCAAGCCATGCTGGCACAGGCACCGGTATTATTAACCCATTTAGGCGAAGAAAGTCTGGCTCATTTTAATACGCTAAAAGCCACTTTAGATGCCATTGGTATTGGCTATCAAATCAATACCCGTTTGGTGCGTGGCCTGGATTATTATGGAAAAACCGTGTTTGAATGGGTAACCGATGAACTCGGTGCGCAAGGTACAATTTGTGCGGGTGGCCGCTACGATGGTCTGATAGAACAATTAGGCGGTAAAGCTAACCATGCTATTGGCTTTGCCATGGGTATGGAACGCATTCTGGCCTTACTGGAACAAACTGACAATCTGGCTCTCGAAGCCGTTGCCGATGTGTATATGATCCGGGTAGGTGCCGCAGCAGAAGCCGCTGGCATGCAATTAGCCGAACGTATTCGCGACCATATTCCCGGCTTAAAACTGGTGGTCAATTGCGATGGCGGCAGCTTTAAAAGTCAATTTAAAAAAGCGGATAAATCCGGTGCTAGCTATGCCATTATACTGGGCGACGACGAAGTGGCGCAGCAGGTGGCGGCTTTAAAATCTTTACGCATTGAGCAGGAACAAACTACCCTGCCCTTTGCAGATTTACTCAATACCTTGCATCACTGGCATACCAACTAATTCCTTACAACTGCATAAGAGACACGACGTGGCAATTTACGATACTGAAGAAGAACAAATTGAACAATTTAAAAGATGGTGGAGCGTTAATCAAACCTCGGTCATCATTGGTGTTATAACCGCCATTGTGATTGTCAGTGGCGCTAATTTTTGGCAACGTTACCAGCAGGAAATCCGCACTCAGGCTTCGCAGGCTTTTCAAGAAATGCTGGATAATGCCGCCAAAAATAATTTGGATGGGGTTGAAAAAATCGCAGAAAAATTAAATAAAGAATATGCCAGTTCTGCCTATGCGCAATTTGCTGCGTTGGAATTAGCTAAAGTTAAAGTGCAAAAAGGCGATCTGGAAGCGGCCAAAGCCATTTTGGACAAGCAAATTAAAACCACGGATAGCGACGAAATTAAACATTTGGCACGCTTGCGCCTGATTGAACTGGACATTGCTACTAAGCAGTATGAACAAGGTTTACAGTTGATTGCAAGCGTTGATCCTGCCACTAGCGAAGGATTTGCCGCCAATTACGACGAATTGCAAGGCGATATCTATGTAGCGATGGACAGATTGGATGAAGCACGTACTGCTTATCAAAGCGCCATCAGAACTGGCCAGGCTACGCCGTTAATTCAATTTAAACTGGACGATATTTCGGCCCCGGCTTTCACTGCAACACCCGCAAAATAGGCATTGGCCACCATGTTATTTTTCCGTAATCGCCCGCCACTCTCTGTTTCAGTTTTTTTCTGCTGCCTGTTATTGTTAACTGGTTGTGCGGGTTTGGATACCATGGGCGATATGATGTCCGGGATTACCGATTTGTTTGCGGATGACGATACGGCTGACCCACCCGCAAAACTGGCGGAAGATTATCAGGGTGAAATACAGGTAGATTTATTATGGTCCGATTCCGTTGGAGTGGGTGCCGATAATAAATCGCTAAAATTGCTACCTAAAGTACGTGACGGTATTATTTACGTTGCCGATTTTCGTGGTTTGCTGCAAGCGCGTTCGGTTATTGATGGCGAAATTCGCTGGGAAACTAAAACCGAATATAACTTTGCCGCTGGCCCCGGCCTAGGTAGACAAGTGCTGATTATGGGTACTAACCATGGCGAAGTATTAGCGTTTGATATTAACACCGGCGCACTTAAATGGAGTACCACCGTATCCAGTGAAGTACTGGCGGTGCCGGTGATCGCTGAAGGCAAAGTCATCGTACGTACCACCGATGGCAAAATCATCTCATTACGCGAAGAAGATGGCGGCGTACAATGGTCTGCTGAACATAGCGTGCCTGCTTTAAGTATCCGTGGTGCTGGTACACCGCTGGTGCTGGATGACAGTATGATTGTAGGTGCAGCCAACGGCAAATTACTGGACATTCAGATTAAAGACGGCAAAGTGTTATGGGAATCGACCATTTCCATACCCAGCGGCCGTTCTGAAGTGGATCGTTTGGTTGATTTGGATGTTGATCCGGTGGAAAGCCGAGCCTCATTATATGTTTGCAGTTATCAAGGAGGAACAGCCGCCGTTTCTAAATCCGATGGTGAAGTCATCTGGCGTAACGAAAACGTATCCTCTTATACCGGCATTAGTTACGACTCCCGTTATTTATACATCAGTGATACCCATGGCGAAGTCTGGCAAGTGGACCAGCGCAACGGCGGTTCGTTATGGAAACAAAAAGATTTACACAATCGCCAGCTTAGTGCGGCGATTAATTATGAAAAATATGTGGTAGTGGGTGATTTTGAAGGTTATGTACATTGGCTTTCAACCATGGATGGCCGTCTGTTGGGCCGTATAAAAGTATCGAAAGCTGCCATTGAAACCAAGCCCGTCATTGTTGACGGTATCGTTTACGTATATTCAAAAGACGGCATCCTCGCTGCCTTGAAAGTGAGATAAAATGCTCCCAGTTATTGCTTTAGTGGGTCGACCGAATGTCGGCAAATCTACCCTGTTTAATTATTTAACGCGCAGTCGTGAGGCGCTGGTGGCCGATTATCCGGGTCTAACCCGCGACCGCCAATATGGCCGGGTAAAACGTGGTGAACGTGATTGTCTGGTGGTTGACACTGGCGGTATTTCTGACGACGGCGATGGCATTGATGCTTTTTCCAGAAAACAGGTGGATATTGCCCTGCAAGAAGCTGACGTCATCTTCTTTTTGGTGGATGCGCGCGACGGTTTAAATGCCAGCGACGAAATGATTGCAGAATCCTTGCGTAAACTGGCAAAACCCGTGGTTTTGGTCATCAATAAAATGGATGGCATCAACAGCGATACCGTCACTCACGATTTCTACAGTTTAGCCTTAGGCGAACCCATTCCCATTGCCGCCACACACGGTCGTAATATCCACGAACTGCTCGAGCGTATTGACGAGCTGTTGCCTGTCACTGACGACGATATTGAAGAACAGGAAAAAGGCATTGCTATTGCCATAGTGGGCCGCCCGAATGTGGGTAAATCCACCCTGGTTAACCGCCTATTGGGTGAAGAACGTGTGGTGGTGTTTGATGAAGCGGGCACCACGCGTGACAGTATTTATATTCCTTTTGAACGTAACGGCCAAAAGTTTACCCTGATCGACACCGCAGGCATGCGCAGACGCGCCAAAGTATCCCTGCTGGTAGAAAAGTTCAGCATTATTAAATCGTTGCAAGCCATTGAAAAATCGCATGTGGTCATTTATTTAATCGATGCGGTTGAAGGCGTCACTGATCAGGATGCGCATATTTTAGGTTTAATTCTGGAAGCTGGCCGGGCCTTGATTATTGGTCTGAATAAATGGGATGGCCTGAATGCTGAGCATCGCGAATTTGTCAAAAAGCAGATCGACATTAAATTAGCGTTTTTAGAATACGCAGAAAAGCACCCGATTTCGGCTTTGCATGGCAGTGGCGTAGGCAAATTGTTTGACACTGTGCATAGCTTGTATGATTCGGCCATGATCGATATGTCTACCCCGTTATTGACCCGCATTTTGAACGACGCGCTGGCAGCACATCAACCACCGCTGGTGAGTGGACGCCGCATTAAATTGAAATACGCGCACCAAGGTGGTCGTAATCCACCCATCGTGGTTATCCACGGCGTACAGACCGATGCCCTGCCCGGCGCTTACATCCGCTATCTGATGAATTATTATCGGGAGCAGTTACAATTAAAAGGTACACAGGTGCGACTGGTATTTAAATCGCCAGCCAATCCGTTTGAAGGCCAAAAGAATAAACTAACCGAACATCAGCAGAAAAAACGTAGACGTTTGGTGACCTACCGGAAAAGTCAGAAGAAAACGTAAGAGTGCTTAGTAAGCCCTCAATTTTTTAACGACTATCGCCAGTTTTAATCGGTATTAATCAGACATTTATTAACTGACAGGAGCTAAGCATGGCCACTATTACCTTTCAAGGCAAACCCATCAATACGGTGGGTGAATTACCCGCAGTGGGCGTCAAGGCACCTGCCTTTAAACTGACTAATCGCAAAATGCAGGATGTAGGTTTAGAGGCTTATGCAGGCAAACGCAAAGTATTAAATATTGTCCCCAGCCTGGACACACCGACTTGCGCCACCTCTACCCGCAAATTTAATGAAAAAGCCGCGCATATTCACGATACAGTGGTACTGGTCATCTCTGCCGACCTGCCCTTTGCCCAAGCCCGCTTTTGCGAAATTGAAGGTATTAAACACGTAGAAGCTTTATCCAGCTTCCGCTCCAGTTTTGCGCATGACTATGGTGTACATTTGCTGGATAGCATACTGGCAGGACTAACAGCACGAGCCGTATTGGTAATTGATGAAAATGATCAGGTTATTTATTCACATTTAGTACAAGAAATTACCGAAGAGCCCGATTACGCAGCGGCTTTGGCTGTTTTAAACGCGTAGACTGTATGTAACGGGTGTCGGCTGTATACAGTGCTGACACCCTAGATGATATATTGGGTAAAGCAATGCAAAGCCCAATATATTGAAGCGGATTTGCTGTAACTATCCTATGTCTAAAAAAATCAACTTATACAATCTGGTTTATTGCTTCTAACATTGGTTTTCCTGTCGCCAACTCAACACAGAAGCTATCTATCTAATAGAAGTAAACCAGCGTAGCTACGATTAGCGTCAGCGTAATCGTGGGAATGAAAAGCTTCCCATTCATAGAGGCACTTTTTAACAATCGGTTACGCTTAACTAATCCTACGTAATTATTGGGGTAACAGCTTAAATATTGCTATTGGTGGCGATGAGTTAAATAAATGCTACCGTTGGGCAAGGCTAATGGATATTCGGGCAGTTTACATTCCCACGATTACGCTGACGCTAATCGTGGCTACGCGAGTTCGTCCAACTTTTACCCTGCAAATCCACAATTCACCAAAAATTCCGCTTGTACGGATAATACCTGGAAAGCTTTTGCCGAGTAATCCCAAACAATGTTATTACTCTCGTTAAGCCCTATCACAGTATGCTGGCTAACGAACAGACGGCAAAGCTAAATAATGGCAAGATACACATTGCGGCTTTCTAAAGGAAGGGAGGCTAATTAGTATTGGAGCATACATGATAGCAAACGTGTCAACAAAGCAAGGGGTATATGCCGCGTTAATGGAGGATATTCTGCTTGCCGTTACAAATAACTGGGCTGTCAATCGTGTTTCACTGAGCCAAGCAATTCATGGATTAGTTGAGACTGGCAACCAAGTCTTACAAATTTACGTGAGACTTTGCGCCACACAACCAGTAAATCTTACACATACTCAAGGCCAAGTCTGGCGATTGATGGTTTCTATTCTAATTTTTGCGCTTGGCGTAATAGCATTCATCGATGCCGCAGCGTTGTATAAACGCCGATTAGTTAAACCCGACCGACTATGAAACAGCTACTTTTCATTATAGTCTGGCTTTATGCGACTACAATTTCAGTTACGCAAGCCGTCGCCAACAACGGCACCGAACAGGTTTTGCAGTCCGATAAAGCGGCAACAAGCGTTCCGAAATTGCCTGATCCGGCAAAGTTAGCCACGAATTGGTGGCTATTTTTTGTAACAGACCCTGCATTGCTCAAAGATCGTATCGAACAATTTGCACAAGAATTAAAGCGCCTTCAACCAAAATTATTGGCAACTGGCAAAGCAGACACGCAAGCAAACCTTGATCGGCTTAAAACGAATTTACTTACTTACTTAGATGTACGTAGCAAAACTGCGCTGAAAACGCCAGCGGAAATTACCTTACAAAACACCTATACCATTGAAGAATGGTTAGATATCGTTCATCAGCAGCGTACCCTGGATATGGAAATACAATCCGCTCAGGAAGATTTACTGATAGATGAAAACCAAATTAAGGCCACTGAGCAGCGTTTTGATTCACAAACTGCCGCCTATCAGCAAGCCGATACCAAATTAACACCCGGTATTGTATTAATGGCGACTTGGGCGAAGTTTGCCACACAAGGCGAACAGTTGCGCCTGCAAAAACAGGCACTGGCAGCAAATAACATGCAATTGGCGCAACTCACTCAAGCTGCGACCACAGCCGAGGAGCGGTTGTTTATATCCGCAACCTATTTACAACAACTCAAAAAAGAACTATTCAGCAAAGAACAAGAATTTAATAACGCGCATGCCATTCTTATTCACTTAGAAACCGCTAGTGACACGGGCAAAGGCAATGGTGATGAAATACAGGCCTATAAACTACTTTTTGAACAAAGGATTAGAAATGCCACCATTAGCGCGGCTATTGCCAATACAGTGTTTAGCCGTGAAAAAATTCAACAGGTGCTGGCACAATTATTAGTGTCCAAAAACAATGTCGAACCTCAAGCGCTCAGTGCAGAGCTTCATGACAATAGGGATAATATTAGCCAAATTAATGCTCGGCTGGGCGTATGGCGCCCTGAAACAGAACGCGAACAAAGTCGAGCCAGCAAATCATTGGCTGCTCTGCTAATTGCTAACGTAAAACAAAACAATGTGATCGTTAAGCTCACTCAGCAACGTCTGAACGAAGTGCAAGTCAGCTTGCTTGCCCTACAACGTCTGGATAGCGAAATTCGTGACGCCAATCTTATTGCAGACAAAGCCAAAGCCCTACTGACTGGTCAGCAAAGTGTAATGAAAAATGGACTAGAGGACATTAAAATTTTTTCTGCGCAGACGTGGAAAATGCTAGGCAATAACTTAAGCACCAGTCTATTTAAAATTGGTGAGTCACCCGTGACATCGCTGGGCATCGTAAGACTGCTGTTTATCATCAGCATGTCCTGGACTCTTTCGCATTTTGTGCGGCGTGGTTTAAGACATTTTAGCGAGTGGCGACACGGCAGTATTGGGTTTATCTATACGCTAAGCAGACTAACGCATTACCTGATCTTAATTGCGGGCATCAGTATCGGACTCTCCAGTATCGGCGTAGATCTCAGCAATTTTGCCTTGATAGCCGGCGGTTTAAGTTTGGGCATCGGCTTTGGTTTGCAGGCTATCTTCAGCAACTTTGTTTCTGGACTGATTGTGCTTTTCGAGCGCAGTTTGCGAATCGGCGATTTCGTCGAACTGTCTACCGGGATTACCGGAGAAGTACGTGCCATCAATGTGCGCAGTACCCTACTGACTACTCAGGATATGGTGGAAATTTTGGTGCCGAATTCTGAATTTGTTAATGGTAAAGTGATCAATTGGACCTTAAATGACGCATCGCGACGTTTCCATATCCCGTTTAGCGTCGCTTACGGTAATGACAAACAGTACGTGCGGGAAGCTGCTTTAAAGGCTGCAGCTAAAAGCCCACATACACTGAAAGATTACAAAGGCCGGGAAGCGGAAGCCTGGCTGATCGGTTTTGGCGATACTAGCCTAAACTTTGAACTGGTGGTGTGGCTACAGCCACAAGCCGTTAAAATACCTCAGCAAGTTAGAGCGGATTACTACTGGGAGCTGGAAACTGCGCTGACAAAACAGGGCATTAAATTGCCTGCTACGCTTGCGGCTAGTATCTTATTGCCTGAAGTAGTGCCTGGTTTAGACGTTGCAGGGGTGAAGTGATTAATCGGCAAAACGGCAAACTGCCTTAAGCCAGCGTAGCCACGATTAGCGTCAGCGTAATCGTGGGAATGAAAAGCATCTAAGCATAGAGACGCATTTAAACAATCGGTTACGCTTAACTAATCCTGCGTATTTGTTGGAGTAACTGCTTAAATATTCATATTGGCGGCGATAATAAAAATTGGTGCTACTGTTGAAAGTAAGGCTAATGAATATTCGGTGAGCATACATTCCCACGATTACGCTGACGCTAATCGTGGCTACGTGAGCCACATGCATGCAGCTAAACTTAAAAGCTAATCATTATTTATAAAGAGTAATCAAGAGAATAATTTGGTATAGTTAGGCGAAAATGGTACGATACAAATAACCTTACTAATACTTTTTATGGTTATGCAGCGACTTATCTATTGTATTTTCGTCTTTGCACTTTTCCTTAAGTTTGATTTAGCAAAAGGCGATGAATACTTTGCGTTTGTTGGTGAAAAGATAAGCGTAGAACGTATTGACCCAAGCCCCGACACAATTCAGTTTTCTCAAAAATACAATGCAAAATATCGCGTACTAGATATAGTCTACGGTAATTATAATAGTGAAATAATAGAGTTCACTTTATACAGTCATAAAGGATCCCCAGCGTTTGCTGGATTTGAACACGTGCTACTTTATATGACTGTTCATGAAGGTAAATATTATCATCATAATGTTTATTCACCATTATTTGAAACAGTGGATGGAGAATGGGCTGGACCTTACTACACCAATGGCTACAGTTATAAGACAAATATCGAGCCAGAAATTATTTTTTTTCAAAAGCCAGTATCATTCGATATTTCGCAACTCCCGTTTGAGTATATTAATGAATTCTACCCTAAGCCTTACTACAAATATCAGAATAAACGTGCAATAGCAGTTTATGGTAATTATGTGCCAGAATTATTTCTGCTTGCGTTGAATGGAGTGCTACGCGCTGACGATTTTAACCCAGGACGAGATCAATGATCTTTACGAAATACCCACGCTGGATGACGACGAGCGATCATTTTTATTTGCCATCGATATCGATGACATAGCCGTGCTCGATAGCTTTGAAAACAACACCGCCTGTAAAGTGGATTACATCCTACAGCTTGGTTATTACCGGGCTGTCAATTACTTCTTCCTATTCGGCATCCAAAAGGTTAAAGCTGATGCAGTGTTCATCATGCGGCTTTATTTTCCAGATGAGCCATTTCCCAAAAAGCAGGTGTCTAAAAATTATCACTATCCCCAGTACAGCTGGTTTTGTGATCACTATCGAGACTGGTTGGGGCGACGGGATTAACCAAGGCCGAGATTGCTAATCAAGTTGGCGTGGGTGAAGCTACGGTTTATAGGGTATTGGCTAAAGTAAGAAAAAGTTAATCTATTGATTATATTGTACTATAATTAACTTTCTGACGAAGATGGCACTTTTGACTGCTATGTGGTAACTACCCCATTTGATAAGAAATCGTTATTATTGAACATTCCAAACTTTCGGAGTTTGGGCTTAGCCACCCTAACAACACTTTACTTTTTAAAGTTGACGGTAGTTTCTACACAGGGAACAATTGGTAGATGAAATTTAATAAAAGCGGCTTTACCTTGATTGAATTAATTGCTGTCATCGCTGTTCTAGCTGTACTTGCAGCTGTTGCCTTACCTCGTTTTATCAATTTTGGCAAAAGCGCCAGAATTGCGGCTTTAAACGGTTTAGCTGGCACGCTTAACAGCACTGCAAATATGGGATACGCGATGTGTCTGGCGCAACCCAGTGTTTGCAATCCTACCGTCTCTGCTTGCTCAGGCTCATATCCATATTTCATGAATGGTTCAAACAAAATCTACACTCATTACGGCTGGCCTAGTGGTTGGGGTGCTTGCTGGGTAAATACCACTAGCGGCTCTATTGTGGATTTAATTCAATTATCGAGCGATTTTAGCTGGTCTACACAACCAGGAAATTTCAACGGTATATTCCAACTCCAAAACAGCCCGGATCCCACCAATTGCAAAGTTGTTTATCTGCTAAACTCATCCAGCCAAACTATGGTTGTAAGTATCGAATCCAGCGGCTGTTAGGGGGGGTTGCCAAGTCGCCTCAGTAGATCCCCTACAACTACAAATTAGAGTCTATTTTGGTTATACGAATCATTAGCCAATTCCTTAAGCACATTAGGCTGACGTTCAGCGATCTTGAATAAAGTTTTTGCGGCCCCGGTTGGCTGTCTGCGCCCCTGTTCCCAGCCTTGTAATGTACGCACCGAAACCCCCAATAGCTTTGCGAATTGCAGTTGAGTCAGCCCAGTGTTTATTCTTGTGCTAGCTGCCGACGTCAGCAGTTCATCACTTTCTATCGTACCATCGGTCTTAGTCACTAAACGGCGCACAGTACCGTCAGCTTGTGGGATAAATTCGGTTTTACGTGTCCACTCCCCCGATTTCATCTGGCTTACAGACAATAATAGGTCATCACAAAATTGTTTCATTTCGTTATCCACTTTCTGCATCCTCTTTCAATTGTTTTAAAAATGCCGTTGGTAAATTGTCAAACTTGGCTTTGGTGTAAACAATGATCAGAACAATGACACCGGATTCTAAGCGATTAAACTAAATTACTCTAGCCCCGCCACGTTTGCCTTTTCCATACGCCGACCAGCGAACCTTACGCAATCCGCCCGTTCCTGGAATCACGTCCCCAGCAAGTGGGTTATCAGCAATCCAAAATTTAAACGCTACTCGCTCACTATCAGTCCATGTGTTGGCTGCGTACTTTTCAAATATAGCGGTTTCAATAATGGTATACATGTATATATGGTACGCCATTGGCGTATATTGGCAATCTATTTTTTAATAAACGTTTAATTAATGACTTTATGGCCTCGCTGTAAAAGACAGTTGTTATAAGCGTTTTTATAGTGGCATCCGATTGCAATCCCTATTTTGGGGGTGTAAGCCCAAACCGCCGAAAATTCCGACGGCGTAGTCTCAAGGTATGTACCCAACCGCCATTTCGCACACCAGCGCAAGTTTGGCGTTCATATAGAGAGCAAATTTCCTGTGTCTACTTTTTTTTTGAGAACTTGCTGGCCAAGTCATCCAGTTCTTTGCTATGGAATAGATCAATACATTTCATCGTATTGAAATCGGATTTGATTGAGCCTGCATATTTTCGATTTACATACTTCTCTACCAGACTCCTTAGTGTGTCATAATCTTCTATACGCTGTCGTCCGAATTCAAGATAGGCACTTGCAGTTGCATTGGCGTCCTCTCTTGCACCAACGTCTTTGGAAATTTGAGCTAGACAGACACTTAAGGCCCAATTTTTCAATAGTGTTTTCTGTGAATAGCTTTCGATGGGGTATTTCATGATGGGGGCTGTTTTTTCGGCCAGAACTGGCTGAGCACCCACGCACAGCCCCAATCCCATCAAGACAAGTTTTTTCATGGTAGCACCCAAATGGAGGCAGTCTCTGGAACGAAAGGACCATTCTCCGGATCATGCATAAGATGGCAATTATCAGAACATCTGGTACCATCCCACAGGGTCACATGCCCTTTTGCATTACCCCATCCATGTCCCTTAACGACGATGATTCCTTTTATACCAATGAAGTCGGATGGCTTTGGTGACTTTACAGTTTTATCCGGTTTGCCAAACGTATTTTCAAGGTAGCTCATCATGTCGCCAATACGGTAAATATACTGGCGATGATCCGCACCACTAACCATCGCATATCGAGAGCTTTTATGAATGGGGAAACCTGTCATGTTCAACACATAACTCATTCGGATAGGACAAGCATTTTCAAAGCCGCCAGTGGGCAACTTAGTATTCTTCTCTACGTTTCCACCAATCTTTTTCCCAACTTCCACAACTGTGAGCCGCACTGCCATAAAGGCGTTCCATGCGGTGGTGAATAAAGGTCTGTCCATATTTTCCTCGTGTTGAAAAATTTAAAATAGTACCAGTCGATTTGGTTCATTACTGGCTATAACGCCTAACACTTGATTGAATGATTTAGGCCGCGTTTGTTAATAGGGGTAGTTACCACATAGCTGTAAAAAGTGCCATCTTCTTCTGATTGGTGTATTAATTATATATAATCAATAGCTTAAGAATTTTACAGATTTTAACCAGTATTCTATCATTAAGCCACAAAATACCTAAAATCACTCTCAATGGGATATTTTTCGACTTATGATAGACTGCATTTTGGATGCTTTTGGTTAAGTTTAACCAAGATGGCGGTTTTTACAGCTATGTGGTAACTACCCCAAGTAGTGATGGTTTTTGGATAAATAGCTGTGGCAATTCAACCGAATTCACAGATAATTTAGACATGATTTGCATCATCAAGAACGCCTATCGAAGATGATTATGCATAAATCATTCATCAGAATTGCCAAAAATATAGCGATAGCCAGTTATGCATTGTTGATCCCAGCACTGATAACTGGCTGTGTTCCCTTCCCTCACGGTTCGAATTTAACACCGGGAGTCGCTGGACTAATAACTTCGCATGGTATTCCAATTGTATCTACGCATATGAGGTTAGTTTCCGTTTCGTCTGAAGGCTCAGATCCATGTTCTGGCGAATTTTATGAATTTCAGACGTCACCAAATGGCTTGTTCTACGCCCCACCAATTCGTGAGTTTAATTGGTTCATGTACATAATGGCTCATAGGGACTTTCCCTGGACTTTATGCTTGGATCAGCATAATCAGTGGGCTAGCATTTATCATGAAACCACATATACCCTTATGGATACAGGCCCGATGTTGCTAGTTGAGATCTCTTGTAATGAGGAAACAGAATGGAAGTGTAAATTGAAGCCAAACGGATCACCTTCCAATGAGCCTATTCAGTAACTGGAGAAACGCAATGATTAATTTGCATATCTGGGCTATGCTGGCCAGCGTAGCCCAGATTAGCGTCAGCGTAATCGTGGGAATGAAACGCTTCCCAATCATAGAGGCGCTTTTTATCAATCAGTTACTCTTAACTGATCCTGGGTACTTGTTGGGGTAACAGCTTAAATATTCATATTGGTGGCGATGATTAAAATAAATGCTACCGTTGGGAAACTAACAGCTATGCACACAGCGATTTCCAACGCCGTAAAACGCAATTATCAAATTGGTTAACATGCCAGGGTAGCCACGATTAGCTGTAATTTTGACTTTCTGAGGTTAACACATCATGCTATTTCAACCACTTGGAATCGGATTGAATCGCTTTAATGCCAAGTACAACAACCACTAACACCTTGAACGCACTCCAAGCTAGATAACTGAATGGATGGGTGTTTGACCCAGATTGAAAAAAGCCAGCAGCCATTACAATCAAATCCACACTACAGACGATTGTTACAATCACGCCAAAGAGAATCAATAAAATTCTTAACATACCCCCCCTGAAAAGTAAAATTAATTGATCTCTAGCTTAGCCAGCGTAGCAACGATTAAGTTGTGCGAAATATGTTCACTCATTTTTCACACAACTAACCCGCCCTACCTGCTAACTTTTTATCAGATTGCTAACATCGAAAATTAGGTATGCTTATTTTGGTGTAATTTTTTGCGTTACGCTTTCTGGCAAGCGCCACATTAATAACAGGGTGGCTAAAATTAATAGCACACCCAAGCCCCATAAGGCGGTAACGGGGTCTATGTGTTGCGCGGCTGCTAAGGTATATAGGCCAACGGACAGCAACATGGCGACATTTTGAAAAAAGTTCTGCATGGCGACTGCGCCGCCACTACCGATACTTTCTTGCCCCAATTCCTGTAAGGCGGCATTGATGGGAACGATAAACATACCACCTGCGGCACCCATGCAAAATAATACGGCGCGTGCCGACCACTCTGTGTTGGTAAAACCCAAGGCGATAATGAGCAAGCCCATCATATAGGCGGGATAACGGGCGCGGCGTAAATGTTCCAGTGGAATCAGCACGGGCACCACGGCTGCACCTACCACAATACCTAAAGCTAAAAACAGGGTTAAATTGGCAATATCGCTAGTATCTTTAGTCAGTAGTACTAAAGGCGCCCAAGCAATAATGATCACCCTGACACTGGCAGCAGCGGCCCAAAACAAAGATCCGCCCAATACGGCAAAGCGTGGTCTGGGTTCGGCAAAAAAACTGCATATTTCGTGATAAAACAACACAATTTTCCAACCTGCTGGTAGGATTTTAGGCGCTTTAATCGGTAAAAATAAGGTGATGAGTGCGGACAGCAGGAACAAGCCTATGGTAGTCAATAACGCCACGCTAATGGAATAGTCGGCCAGACTGGCTCCGACACTCATACCGGTTAATATTGCCAGTATGGTTGATGACTCTATCCAGCTATTCACTTTTACCAACTGCTGATGCCCTGCCAACTCTGGCAGAATGCCATATTTGGCAGGACTGTAGATAGCCGCGCCCACCCCAACCAGACAATAGGCAATCAGCGGTTCTACTTGTAAAAATAATAAGCCACCACCGATTGCCTTAATGAGATTACCCGCTAATAACACGCGTGGTTTGGGATATTTATCGGCAAAACCACCCACCCAAGGTGCCAGCAACACAAAGGCCACTAAAAACAGACTTTGTAAGGCGGGTACATACCAGCTTGGCGCATGTTCCAGTTTTAACACCATGGCGATCACGGTAAATAAAATCATATTGTCAGCAAACACCGACAAAAACTGGGCTATCAAGAGTGGATAAAAGGCTTTATTCATCGGTTTCAGTGTCGGTATGGGCGTTTAACAGTTGGCTAGCCAGGGTTGTGGAACCGACATAATCAGTTTTGCCCGTGGCCAATATCGGCAGTTTATCCAGTGCAAACACTTTTCTGGGTAAACTGATAGCGGCCACCCCCGGCGAAGCCTGAGCCAGTCCACGCGCACTCGCCAAACGTTGCGTGGTTAACAGTACCAGTTGTTCACCTTTTTTGGGATCGGGCAAGCTGACCACAACATGTTGTGCCTCTGGCCAGGCATTAATGGCCAGTTGCTCAACTGCTGATAGCGATATCATCTCACCACTGATTTTGGCAAAGCGTTTGCTGCGTCCCTGAATAAGAATAAAACCATCTTCATCGACATGCACAATGTCGCCGGTATCGTGCCAG
Source organism: Methylomonas sp. AM2-LC (assembly GCF_039904985.1). NCBI lineage: Bacteria > Pseudomonadati > Pseudomonadota > Gammaproteobacteria > Methylococcales > Methylococcaceae > Methylomonas > Methylomonas sp. AM2-LC. The sequence goes on along the minus strand of NZ_CP157005.1, from coordinate 2,142,301 downwards.
CCTTCGCCGTAAGCTTCAGAACAGGGTGGCACCAAAATACCGGGATGTGCGGGTAGAAAATAGCCTTTCATAATATTGGGGCCGGCCACATGTAATTTACCGGCATTTTCTATGCCCGGCACGGGTTCCAGCTTATGCAACATGCTGGGCATAAAGCGGCCAACCGTACCGGCTTTGTAATCCATCGGTGTGTTAACCGAGGTTACTGGGGATGTTTCGGTAACACCATAACCTTCCAGTATGCGGATACCAAATTTATTTAGCCAGGTCATGCGCGTGGTTTCTTGCAGTTTTTCGGCACCGGCCACTACATAGCGCATTTTATGAAAATCGTAAGCATGCGCTTTCTTGGCATAGGCGGCAAAGAATGTATTGGTACCAAACATGATGGTAGCCCCGGTATCGTAAGCAATTTCCGGAATAATGGAAAAATGCAGGGGCGAGGGATAAAAGAAACTGGTCATGCCATTCATAATCGGTAACAGCGTACCGACAGAAAAGCCAAAGGAATGGAACATGGGTAGATAATTCAGCACAATATCCTGTGGGGTAAAATCGATACGGGCTTTAACCTGTTTGTGATTGGCCAGAATATTGGCATGGGATAATACCACCCCTTTTGGTTCGCCTTCTGAGCCGGAGGTAAACAATACCACGGCCGCTTCATCGGCCAGCAACGGCGAACTTTTATACCAATAATCAGCGGTTTTTGCCTGACACAAACCACTGAGTTTATCCCACACAGTTAAGGATGCAGCAATATCTTCCAGATAGACCAACTTAACTTTTTGTGCCAATTGTGTGGCTTCGTCGCCTAGATTTGCCATTTGGATAAATTTACGCGCGGTTAACACGGTTTTGATTTGCGCTGTATTACAGGCAGAAATCATGCCGGCTGAACCTGTTGTGTAATTTAACATGGCGGGTACCCGTTGATAGAGTTGCAAACCCAACACCACGTTGACTGCTTTACAGGTATTTGGCAACAACACCCCGACATTTTCGTCAGGTTGGGTAATCTGTTTAACGAGTTTTCCGACTATAAGACTGCGGGTAATTAATTGATTGTAGCTGACAGGCACCCGTTCCAAATCTTCTGCAACCGTGTGTTTACCACCATGAATGCGGCGGGCTTCCAGCAATGCGGCAAACAGGGTTTGTTGATAGTGCGTGGTTTCGAACATCATTTCGGTCATGATGTCGGACAGTATTTGTCCGCTGTGCTTGCGTCGGGCTTTACCGGTAATGTCGCCGTGGGTTTCTAGATGGATGGCTGGCAAGATATGTATACGGATAGGCGGAAACCAGCGTAACCGTACCTTATTTTGCAGTCTGGAAAAATGACTGTATTCTGCCCCTTCAATGCGAACTGGCAATACCATAGCCCCGGATTTATCGGCCACCATACCAGGCCCGTCATAAATTTTCATCAGCGAACCGCTATCGGTAATGCGGCCTTCCGGAAAAATAACGGTATGAGTATCGTTTTGTAGATGCGCTATCAGGGCTTTTAGAGAGAGCGGATGGGTGGGGTCCATGGGGAACACTTTGGACAAGCGCAAAAACGGTTTTAACCACCAGCGCTGCGATATATGTGTGTTTATTGCAAAGGTAATGTCTTCGGGTAAAAACACACCCAGCAATAATGGATCCAGAAACGAACTGTGATTGGCAACAATTAAAACGCGTTTGCCCGCTTTTGCATAATTGTCAAGACCGATGACTTTAACTCTAAATAAGACAGTCAGCAGTACCTGTAAAAATTTCTTTAACATAGTATCCTCCTGCTATATATCTTAGCATTAGCTGCCAGGATTTATTTAAACAGGATGACGATATATTTAGTCACTATTCAGGAATCTATCGGACGCCCTTAACTCTTGGGCATCTGAGCTGTTTGCTGATACCCATGCTGGGTTAGGCTGAGCACAGCCTATTTTGAATTTTTTTATTGAACGATATTATCTGGGGCTTACCGTGACTAAGCCTGGAGCGCGGCAGTCACGGCAAGTCCAAAAAATTAAGTGCTTACTTTGCGTAAATTTTGTCAAATACGCCATCATCCAAAAAATGCTTGTTTTGCACTTCTGTCCAGCCGCCAAGCTGATTGATGTTAACCAGTTCCAGCTTGGGAAATTGGTTAGCGTATTTTGCAGCGATTTCTTTATCACTGGGACGATAAAAGTTTTTGGCAATAATTTCCTGCCCCTCTTTGCTATACAAATATTGCAAATATGCTTTAGCTACTTCCGTGGTGCCATGCTTGGCAGCGACTTTCTCTACCACGGCCACAGGTGGCTCGGTAAGAATACTGAATGAGGGGGTAATCACTTCAAAGTTTTCATTGGCAAATTCTTTCAAGACCAGATAAGCTTCGTTTTCCCAGGTAATGAGAACATCACCTATGCCGCGCTCCGCAAAACTGGTGGTTGAACCACGTGCGCCGGTATCTAAAACCGAGGTGTTTTTGTACAATTTATTTAAAAACTGTTTAGCGGCTTCTTCATTGTTGGCGTTATTTTTTAGCGCATAAGCCCACGCGGCCAAATAATTCCAACGTGCACCACCGGAGGTTTTTGGATTGGGGGTGACGACCCCAACACCTTCTTTCAATAAATCATCCCATTGTTTGATGCCTTTAGGGTTACCTTTGCGCACCACAAACACAATAGTGGATGTGTATGGGGAACTGTTCCCTGGCAATAAGGATTGCCAGTTTTCCGGTATCAATTTGCCTTTTACGTTTAATTGATCAATATCATAAGCAATTGCCAGAGTAACCACATCGGCTTCCAGGCCATCCAACACTGCACGCGCCTGTTTGCCACCGCCACCGTGCGATTGATTTATGGTGACGGTATCCCCGGTTTTGGTTTTCCAGTACTTGGAAAATGCTTCATTATATTCTTTGTAAAGCTCTCGGGTTGGGTCGTAAGAAACATTTAACAAGGTAATGTCTGCCGCAAAAGACGAACCTGTTGTCGTGATTGCCAACAGTAAGGCAGCTGTGCTTAATAAACGATTTTTTTTCATATTTACCTTTAAGTTAAATAAAAAATGGGTGTTTTAAGTAATTTGTCGCTGGCCTGATTTGCCATTGATCAGCCCCCTGCAAAGCAAGCATTGAATAGTGCTTAACCGTTATTTCTACTTTTGGGAACTTCGATAAACCTGGCTTTTGTGCTTCGACACGGCTCTCCTGAGTTGTATCGAAGGGTGGTTTTTCGAAACGCCCTTTTATCTAACGTATATAATTATCCGCAATAGCCAGCACTGGTTATTTGAATCTCTACTAGAATAGCTATCACTACTGATGGACTTTATTTTAATAATCAGAGTTACTCGCTAACCCGAAAACGTTCGCGTTTATCGATTTGCACAACCTTGCCATCGTGTACAACAATCTCTACCGAACCAAACCGTATATCTTTTAATATTGCCGCCACTTGCTGAGCAATATCCAACTTATTTTCATGCTTTAAGCTATGATTCACTTGTTGTTGCTGGGTATGTGTTTTAAATGCAAGTGCCATTCTATGAGCTCCTAAAAAATGAGAATGTCTGGTCTGCAATGCTTTGCCTACCTGCCATGATGTTGATTATCTTAATCAAGCCTAAGTCTGATTGAAAACGATATAATTTGAAATGAGTATCTTTATTTTAGATATACGAATGCAAGATTTTGTATGATTTGAGTAAGGTTTCAGAGCTGATTTCGGTGGGGAGTACTACGTTTAGCAGTTAAAATTAAGATCATCTGGTATGCATCATCATGATGCAGATTGCTAATACGGCATCCGA